>JBNKGC010000174.1:0-13056 GCA_050289625.1 Polyangiaceae bacterium
CACTTCGGCCGACGAGGGGGGCGGGGCCGCCCCCCTGAAAAGCAGTGGGGCGGGGTCTTTGCAAAGACCCCGAAAAAGAACAACTGCTAGCGGCGATATGGGGGGCCACGGAGGATGTCGCGGGCCCTCGCCCCGTCAGGGGCCCGCGACATCCGGAGCTCATTTCGCGCCGGGAGCTAGCCCTGGTTCGCCGCCCACCGCTCGGGCCTGCCGTCGAGGGCAGCCAGCATGTCTTCGACGGTGGCGATCTTGTTGCGAATCTTGCCGCGACACGCGCCGCTCGTTCGTTCGATCTCGTCGAGGCGCAGCCAATCGTCGTAGGTCACGAAGCGCGCCCCACGCGCCAAGAGCAGATCCTCGACGCCGCACCCCGATGATTCCGCCGGCGCCACCCGAGAGATGCCTTCAGCCTGCACGGCGACGGAATCCTCGAGCATCGCATCGACCGTCTCCTTGGCGCAGACTTTGTTCGTCCCGATGAGACCCGTTGCGCCGCGCTTGATCCAACCTGCGGTGTACAGGCCCGGGATCAATTCGTCGCGACCAGCAAGCACACGACCTCGGTCGTTGGGAATCGTGCCCGTCGCCTCGTCGAACGGCACACCCGGGAGCGGGACGCCGCGATATCCGATCGCGCGGACCACCAACCCGGCGTCAAACGTCGACAAGTCCCCTGTCCCTCGCGGACGCCCAGACTCTGGAGCAAGCTCGTTCCGCTCGATGCGCACTCGCGCCACACGACCGCGCCCGACGAGAGCCACCGGCGAAGCGCAGAACCGGATGATGACGCGTCGATGGGCCGTCAGCTGATGCGCGCGAGACAGCGAACGGATGTAATCGACCTTCTGCGCCGCAGCGCGATCCAAAGTGTGGCTCTCGGATGGTCCCGAGAGCTCGCCCTCGACGCCCACGTCGACGCCCAACAGGCCCTCGATGTCCTGGAGCTCCGCGAGATCGAACGCGGCCTGAGCTGGTCCGCGTCGCGCGAGAATCACCACTTCTTCGACGGCACTCTTCTCGAGGCAAGCGAGCGCATGCTCGGCGATGTCGGTGGGTTCGAGCTCGGAAGGGTGACGCATCAGCACTCGGGCAACGTCGAGAGCGACATTGCCCGCGCCGACCACCACCACTCGCTTCGTGTCGAGCGGCGGAGAAAGGTGACGGAAGTCGGGATGCCCGTTGTACCAACCGACGAGTTCCGTCGCGGAGACGCTGCCCGCGAGATCTTCACCGGGGATCCCGAGTCGTTTGTCAGCCGCCGATCCCGTGGTGATCAGAACCTGATCGTAGGCGCGTCTGAGCTCCGCGATGCTCAGATCCCGTCCGACTTGCACGTTCCCGAAAAAACGAAAACCAGGGCGCCGCGCTGTCTTCTCGAAGGCGCGAGCGGCGCTTTTGATCTTTTGGTGATCGGGCGCTACCCCGTAGCGCACCAGCCCGTGCGGAGCCGGCAGTCGCTCGAAGAGATCCACGAATGCATGATGCTTCAGCAAAGCATCCGCGGCGTAAAACCCTGCCGGTCCCGATCCGATGATCGCTACGTTGATCCGGCGATGAGGAGTCCCGTGAGCCATGTGAACGAATTTCAAACTATCATGGCCGCACCGCGGCGAAACCATGACGAGTCATCATGCCGCGCCTCGACGACTCGGGTGTTTCGAGAGTTCGTACTCGACGTGTTGCCGAGGGCGCGCATCTTCGACGGCTGCGAAGTCGACAACCGCGAGTGTTGCGAGTACTCGCGCGCCACTTTTTCGAAACACGACGTCGTCCCGAATAGGAGTTAGTTGTGAGCGCCTGCGCACAAGGTGCGCAAGCACTCGCGTGCCCCTGTCCGACCGCCCCCGTGGGAGGACGCACCGGCGAGCCTGGCCGGCGCCGAGCCGAGGTGTCCCCACGGCCCCACTCACCAATTGACGGGCTCCCGGCCCCGCGCTTAAGGTTTCAAGGAATCTTGAAACCAACGTCCTCCCCGCGAGAGTCTGTCGCGGATGCCGAGCTCACGCTCGCCGATTTCGTCGGGCGTTTGATGCGATTCTGGGGCTTCAAGCGGCCCATGGGCCGACTTTGGACGATCCTCTACCTTTCCCCGGAGCCCCTCGGTGCTGCCGAGCTCGCTGAACGCCTCAAGATGAGTGCTGGTGGCGTGAGCATGGCGCTCGCGGAGCTCTGTAAGTGGGGCGCCGTGACCAAGAGTTGGCGTCCCGGCGAGCGGCGCGACTTCTTCCAGGCCGAGCAGGACATCTGGAAAATGGTTCGTCGGGTCCTCGCGGAGCGGGAGCTCACCCTGGTGCGCGAGTTCGCGGAGTGCCTGGAAGAAGCCTCCGAACGCGTCGCCCCTGCGGAAGGCCCCCCGCCGGAGGCGTCCGGAGGAGAAATGGACAGCGACTTGAGCTACAAGCGCGAGCGGCTCGAGCACCTGCTCGCGCTGGCGCGCACGGGCGAAACGCTGCTCTCCGCCCTTGTGTCCGGACAATCCGTCGACCCGTCTCGGATCATCAATCGATCGGCCCCATGACTGAAGCCCCCGTAGAGTCCCGTACCTCCATTCGCAACGAAGCCGAACGCTCGCATGGCGGCAGCGGGGCGATGTTCGACTCGATCGCCGATCGCTACGACCTGCTCAATCGGATCATTTCCCTGGGTATCGACCAGGGGTGGAGGCGCAAGACAGTGAGGGCCCTGCAGCTCTCCCCGGGGGCTCGAGTCCTGGACATCGCCACGGGTACGGGGGACCTCGCCCTCATGATCGCGCGGAGCGTCGCCGATACCCGCGTGACTGGCCTCGATCCGTCGGAAGGCATGCTGGAGGTCGGCCAGCGCAAGGTGCAGGAGGCGGGTCTCGCAGAGCGAGTCGACCTGGTGGCGGGCGACGCCCAGGCGCTCCCCTTCGAGGCCAATTCCTTTGATGGCACCTGCATCGCCTTCGGCATCCGTAACGTGCCCGACCGCATGCAGGGGCTCCGGGAAATGGCACGCGTCACGAAACCGGGGGGTCGCATCGCGATCCTCGAGCTGTCCGAGCCTCGCAAAGGGATCATGGGGCCGCTGGCGCGCTTTCACGTCCACACCGTGGTGCCGTGGGTCGGTTCGCTGCTTTCGGGTTCCAAGGAGTACCGCTACCTGCAACAGTCGATTGCGGCTTTTCCTCCCGCTGAGGAGTTTCGAAACACCATCGAGCAGTGCGACCTATCCATCGTCGACGTCGAGCCGCTGACCTTTGGTGTGGCCCACCTCTACGTGGCCGAACCCAAGTCCTAAAACCCCAGAAGCCCCGCGCGTGAACCTGCCCTCGAACGCCTCCGTCCCTCCGAACGGCCTCGCCTTGGCCTCGGCGCTGCTGCGCGCGACGGGAACGCATCGCTTTGCCGTAGCGTGGATCCCCGCCCCCACCGGAGCGTGCCTGCACCTCCTCTCCGTCACCGAGGGGGAGCACACCGTGGCCTGGAAGCCCGGCAGTGAGGGTGAACCGCGCGTGGTGGGGCTCGGCTCCGCGCTGCGCGTCCAAACTGCAGGCCCCGAGCGCTTTGCAGCGGCGCGGGACGCCATCGAAAACTGTTTCCGGGACATCGCGCCCCCGGCGGTGGCGCTCGAAGCGAACCGGACGCCGCCGGCACTCCGGTTTTTCGGTGGGGCAGCCTTCGTCCCGGGCCGGGACGGGTCGGGATGCTGGGAGTCCTTCGGGGACGCCACCTTCGTGCTGCCGAAGTGGACCTACGTGGACCACGGCACCCACGCCTGGCTCGGCGTGGTCGTCGAGGCAGCCGGTCCCTTCGCCGAAGTCGCCGAGCGCGCCGACGAGCTCCTTACCGTCGCTCGCCGCGCGTCCGGCCCGCGCCCGGGGGCCGCTCCGGCCGTGCCCACCGCCCAGCTCGAGTGCCGCGAGAGCACCTCGGAAGAGGAGTGGGGCGAGCACATCGCCTCGATCCAGAGCGGGATCCGCTCGGGCGCCTACGAAAAGGTCGTTGCGGCGCGCCGCTCCACCTTGCGCCTGTCCCCAGCGCCCGAGCCGGCGGTGGTGCTCGAGAGGCTCGACGAGCTCGCTCCGGCCTGCACTCGGTTCGCCCTGCGCATCGGCACCCGCACCTTCGTCGGCGCCAGCCCCGAGCGTCTCGTCCGACGCGCGGGTCGTATCGTCGAAACCGAGGCCATCGCAGGATCCATTCCGCGGAGCGCTCCGGACGCCGGAGCCACCCTGCTCGCGAGCCGCAAGGACCTGTCGGAGCATCAGTACGTGGTGCGCGCCATCCGCAGCGCCCTCGAGCCCCTGGCCGAAACCCTGGAAGTCGCCCCGAGCCCCGAGATCCGCGAGCTGCGCCACGTGCTTCACTTGCGCACTCCGATCCGCGCCACGCTGAAGGACGACGTGCACGTCCTCGAGCTCACCGACCGCCTGCACCCGACTCCCGCCGTTGGCGGGGTCCCCACGAATCAGGCGCTGGACTGGATCGTGGCTCAGGAGAGCGCCGAACGCGGCTGGTACGCCTCACCCGTCGGTTGGGTGGACGAGCGCGGCGACGGCGAGATGGTCGTGGCGCTGCGCTCGGCGCTGATCAACGGCGACCGCGTCCACCTATACGCCGGGGCCGGCATCGTCGACGAATCGGACGCTGGCGCCGAATATGCGGAGACCGAGATCAAGCTCGCCGGCATGCGCGGCGCGCTGGGGCTTCCGGTCTGACCACGGAGGGACCGTGTCGAGCTCGCCTTTGACCGAGTGGTCCCGCCTGCTGATCGGCAGTCTGGCGCGCAGCGGGATCCGGCATGCGGTGATCAGCCCGGGATCGCGCTCCACGCCACTCACGACAGCTGCGCTGTCTTGCCCGGAGCTCGAGTGCCACAGCGTGATCGACGAGCGGTCAGCTGCGTTCTTCGCCCTCGGCCAAGTCCGACTCACCGGACGGCCGATCCTGCTCGTCTGCACCTCGGGCAGCGCCGCGGCGCACTACTTTCCTGCCGTGATCGAGGCGAGCGAAAGCCAGCTGCCGCTCGTGATCCTGAGCGCGGATCGCCCGTTCGAGCTCGCCGCCTGCGGCGCCTCGCAGACGATCGATCAGACTCGCCTCTACGGCGACTTCGCGCGGCTCTTTCTCGATCTGGGGATGCCCGATGGCGAGCCGAGCGCGCTCCGCGCTCTGCAGCGCAAAGCCGCCCAGGCGGTGCTCGCAAGCCAAGCACCGAAAGCGGGGCCCGTGCAGCTGAACTTCCGCGCCAGAAAGCCTCTCGAGCCGAGCCAGCCCACGAGCGACGCGGAGCGTAGGGTCGCCGCCCTCGTGAGTGAGCTTCTCGAGGTCGGCCCCGCGGCGACGCCGGTGCCCGAATTGATCCCGAGCCGAGCGACGTTGGAGCGGTTGGCGTGGCGGTTGACCGAGGCCGAGCGTCCCCTCCTCGTCGTGGGGCGCCGCGGTCCGTCGCGGGCCGAGGGTCCCGACGCGCCGGCGCCTCTCGCACTCGCCCGCACGGCAAACGTCCCGCTGGTCTGCGAAGCCGCGAGCCAGCTGCGTTTTCAGCGAGACGCCGCAGATGCGGTGCTGCTCGACGCCTTCGATCCGCTCTTCAAGCACACTCCCCCGGAGGCCGCGCCGGATTTCGTGCTCGAGCTGGGGGCCCCGCTCACTTCTGGCGCTTGGGCGGCCTACGCAAAGAGTCTGCCCGCCGGGACACGCGTGGTGGTGACCAGTGGAGCGCTTTCGGATCCCCAAAACGGCGCGGCGGAGATCGCCCTGGGGGACCCGGACGAGACGGCGCGTCGCCTGACCGCCTTGCTGGGCGACCGAGGAGCGCCCACGGCAGCGCGGAGCGGCTGGTCGCGCTTGCTCAGCGAGCGAAACGAGAGCGCCTGGCGAGCGATCGAAACGATCCTCGACGAAGACCGCACCGAGCTGAGCGAGGCGCGGGCGGTGCGTGCGTTCGTGGAAGCCTTGCCTCGGGCCACCCTGCTCGGGATCGGCAACAGCCTGGCCATCCGGGAGATCGATTGGGTGTGTCAGCGCGGCGCGGCGGAAATCGACGTTTGGGTGCAACGCGGAGCAGCCGGAATCGATGGACTCATCGCCGGCGCCGCTGGAGCGTGTCACGCGTCGCAGCGCCCGAGTGCCCTCCTCCTCGGCGACGTGAGCGCGCTGCACGACGTCGGGAGCTTGGCGGTCGCGCGCGACGTGCCCCACCCGCTCTTGATCGCGGTGGTCGACAACGGCGGGGGCCGTATCTTCGAGCACCTGCCCTACGCCGAGCACGCGTCGGCCGACTCCGAGCGCTTTCGCTACTGGACCACGCCGCCGCGCATCGATTGGGAGGCGGCGGCGCAGGCCTTCGGTGTGCGGCATGCCCTCGCAGCGACAGAAGACGAGCTGCAGCTTACCGTTCGCGAAGCGCTCGCGAGGCCCGGCGCGACGCTGCTGCGCATCCCCGTCATCCCCCAGAGCTCGACGCACTTCACGAAGCGGGTCGGAGAGCTCTTGCGATCGAGCAGCCAGGCGCGAGCACAGTAAACCCGCGACGGCTCTGCCGATCCCCAGCTCGGAGTTAACGCGCGCTTGTGCTGATCCGCGTCAGGGAAGCGAACGCGTCCGGAAAGCAAACCCCTTGAAAGTGAGGGGTTTGCTTTCCTCCCCGGCTCGGGCCGTGTGCGCGGGCGTAGCCCCGCCAGATTTCGTGCTCGAGCTAGGTCCCACGTTCACGTCCGGCGCCTGGGCGGCCTACAAAGAACCTGCCCGTCGGGACGCGCATGCTGGGCCGAAATGGGGTCTGGCTCCCCGAGGCGAATCGGTCGGCGCCTCGAAATCCCCTGGATCCGGGGTCCCCCCCTAGGACACCCCATTGCCGTAGCTCGGGGGTCCACGAGCGGGCAAAGTCGAAACTTGGGCCACCCGGCACCGCTTCCCGTCCGCCCGGGGTTGCTCTAGGCCCCAAATTTCGCGACACAGGTCGCCCCAAGGACCCCTCCCCGACGCCGTTTTCCCGGTCGTCTCGGCGTGGGTGGGGCAAGAGCCCGCCATGAGCGATCCGAAGACCTTCCGCACCGTCAACCCCTCCGAACTCCCCAAGCATTTCGACAGCCAGACTGCCGAGAAGCGCTGGGACGAAACCTGGCAAGATCAGGGCCTTCACCACTGGGATTCCGCACGAAGCCGCGCCGAAACCTTTGTCGTCGACACGCCGCCGCCCACCGTGTCGGGTTCGCTCCACGTGGGGCACGTGTTCTCGTACACCCACACAGACGTCATCGTGCGCTACAAGCGCATGCGCGGCTTCAACATCTTCTACCCGATGGGGTGGGACGATAACGGCCTGCCCACAGAGCGGCGAGTCCAGAACTACTTCCATGTTCGCTGCGACCCCACCCAGCACTACGAGGAAAACCTCGAAGCGAAGGAGGCCACGGCGAAGAAGCGCAAGGAGCGCCCCAAGCTCGTCTCCCGGAAGAACTTCATCGAGCTTTGCCACGAGCTCACGGAGGTCGACGAGCAGGCCTTCAAGGATCTCTTCACCCGCCTCGGCCTAAGCGTCGACTGGCGGCAGACCTACGCGACGATCGACGACCGCTGCCGCAAGCAGGCGCAGCTCTCCTTCATCGATCTGCATCAGAAGGGGCACGTCTACCAGACGTTTTCTCCAACGATGTGGGACGTCGACTTCCAGACGGCGGTCGCCCAGGCCGAGGTCACCGACAAGCCCAAGCAGGGTCATTTTCACCACATCGAGTTCGGGGTCGAGGGCAGCGACGAGTCGTTCGTCATTGCCACCACCCGACCCGAGCTCCTGCCTGCCTGCGTCGGTGTGACGGCGCATCCGAACGACGCGCGCTTCAAGAGCTTGTTTGGCAAGAAGGCGGTGACCCCCCTCTTCAAGGTCCCGGTCCCGATCTTCCCCAGCGAGCTCGCCGACCCCGAGAAGGGCACGGGCATCCTCATGGTCTGCACCTTCGGCGACCAGACGGACGTGCACTGGTGGCGCACCGAAAAGCTCGCTCTCAGGCAGATCATCGGCCGCACGGGCCGCCTCGAGCCCGTCGAGTATGGAAGCGACGACTACCCGAGCCTCGATGCGGAGGCGGCCAATCGCTACTACGCGGAGCTCGTCGACAAGTCCGTCACGCAGGCACGCGCCGCCATCGTCGAGCAGCTCCGTGAACCCGCCGGCAGCGCCACTGGCAAGGGCGCCCCGCTCCAGAAGGAGCCCGAGCCCGTCCAGCAGGCCGTCAAGTACTTCGAGAAGGGCGAACGCCCCCTCGAGTTCCTTTCGACCCGTCAGTGGTTCGTGAAGCTCCTCGAGAAGAAGGAGCAGCTTCTCGAAAAGGGCCGGGAAATCCACTGGCACCCGGAGTTCATGTACGCGCGCTACCGCGACTGGACGGACAACCTGGGCCTCGACTGGTGCCTCTCACGCCAGCGCTACTTCGGCGTGCCGATCCCGGTGTGGTTCCCAGTGAAGGCGGATGGATCGACCGATTGGGAAAGCCCCATTCTGCCTTCCCCCGACGAGCTTCCCGTCGATCCGATGGCAGAAGCGCCCGCAGGATTCTCGGAAGACCAGCGGGGCAGGCCCGGCGGCTTCGTGGGGGAAACGGACATCTTCGATACTTGGTTCACCAGCTCGCTCACCCCGCAGATTGGTTCGCACTGGATGCTCGACGACGAGCGTCACGCCCGGCTTTTCCCGGCCGACATTCGCCCGCAGAGCCACGAGATCATCCGAACCTGGGCCTTCTACACCATCGCCAAGGCGATGCTGCACGAAGACTCGGTGCCCTGGCACAACGTGGTCATCAGCGGGTGGATTCTCGACCCCGACCGCAAAAAAATGTCGAAGAGCCAGGGCAACGTGATCACGCCCATGCATCTGTTCGACGAGCACGGGGTGGACGCGGTCCGCTACTGGGCTGCCAGCGCCCGCCTCGGCGCGGACACCGCCTTCGACGACAAGGTATTCAAGGTCGGGCGTCGCCTCACCACGAAGATCTTCAACGCCTCGAAGTTCGTGCTGAGCCACCAGGGCGACGTGCACCCCATCACCCACGAGCTCGATCGCGCCTTCATCGAGAAGCTACGCCAACTCGTCAGGAAGACCACGGAGGCACAGGAAGGCTTCCACTTCGCCCTGGCCCTCCAGGAGACCGAAAACTTCTTCTGGACCCACTTCACGGACACCTATCTCGAACTCGCGAAGCCTCGCGCCTGGCAGGCTCAGTCGGAAGCCGATCCGGTGCACGACGCGGCCGCCCGTGGCTCGGCCATCGCCGCGCTGCGCGTCGGCCTGAGTGTGCTCTTGCGGCTGTTCGCGCCGGTCTTGCCCTACGTCACCGAAGAGGTGTGGTCGTGGGTACTTGCGGAAGAAACGGGGCACTCGAGCATTCATCGCGCCCCTTGGCCGAGCCTCGACGAGCTCTCTGACGTCGACGCTCCGGGCGATACCGGAAGCTTCGACGTCGCCGTAGGTGCCTTCACGGCCATCAACAAAGCCAAGGCCGATGCCAAGGTGTCGGCGGGGCGCGTGGTCGAAAAGCTCACCATCGTCGCGAACGAGGCCACCCTCGCCAAGGTAGCCCCGGTGCTCGAGTGCGCTCTCGAGGCGGCTCGCTGTCAGGCGCACACCACGAAGGTCGGTGAGCTGGAAAACGGGGCGTTCGACGTCGAAGATGCGGTGTTTGCGCCGAAGGCCGAAAAGAAAGGTTGAGGGAGGACAGCCTGTCGGAATCCCAACAGTCAGGCGCCCCCTCGCGCCCCCCTTCGCCGACGAGCCACGTCTTCGTGTGCTGTGGGACGCTCTCGTACGAAGCTGCGATCCGCATCGCTCGAAGTGAAGTCGAGCGAGACCCCAAGGCGCTCTGCGCGTTTCTGCTGCTCCTCCAAGCCGACCGTTCTCGCCTTCCGCCTGGTGCCGTCAGTTGGCAGCTTCCCCGCTCGATGCGCGAGTACTCGCGATGGCGGAAACCATTTGCCATCGCGACGTGGTTCGCCGAAGCCCTCGATGCCCTCGAGGCGATTGCGGTCGGGAGCCGCCACATCTACCTGCCCCACCCCATCGAGCTACCCGGCAACCACTTTCTCTTCGAGAAACGCCCGGGAGACCGGGTCGATCTGCTTCCGGATGGCTTCATCAACTACGTCCCGAAGACGATCGCGCCCGAGAAGGCGAGCGCCTGGCCGCGCTACCTCGTGCGGCTCACCCTGGAGATCCTTGCGGCGAGGCGGCACGGCCTTTCCTATCGCCCCGTGCTTCACGGTCACCAAACGCAGTTCGAGCTCGGTCTGTACGACGCGAGTTGGTGCTTCAACTCGGAGGGATACTTGACCCGCTCAGGACCGCTCCACGCGGTCCCGGCACCCGCTCGTGCGTTCGTGCGCTCGTCCGACGACTCGTCGCGCACCGTGCTCTTCCTCGACCAAGAGCTATACGAGGTCGTCGACGCGGTGACCGAAGAGGCCATGCGCCGGGCTGCCATCCAGGAAATCGTTCAGCGGAACCCCGCTCGGGTGCTCTACAAGGCCCATCCAACTGGGGTTACCCGCTCGCACAGCCTGAGAAGCCGGGGCCTCGAGGTGGTCGACGTCACCGGTCCGACCCCTGCCGAAGAGCTGCCCCTCACCCATCGCATCGACTGCATCGTGGGTTTCTACTCGACCACCCTGTTGCTCGTACCCCGGGAGGTAGTTTCGAATCGCATCGCCGTTTTTCCGGATCCCAACCTCGGCGGCATCCGACGGCCGCGGCTCGTCGCACGCATGCGCAAGCCTCTTGCGGCCTCTGGAGCGCAAATCGTGCTAGCTCATCCCCCGGAGCGAACCGGAAGCTGACCCGGCTTCCGCCTCCAATTCCCCCCCCACTTCCCCAAGCTCCTCCCGTGCTCCTCGTACAAGTCTTCAAGACGCTCTGGGCGATGCTCGACAGAAGGAAGCGATTCACCTTCGTCGGGTTGATCGGCCTGCTGTTCGTCGCCGGCGTGCTCGAGATGACGGGAATGCTCGTCCTCTTCGGGTACGTTCGCGGGCTCGTACCAAACGCCGAAACCGGAACCCGTGCTGGCCCGATGGCGCGCGCGCTCGCGCTCGTCTTCAGCGACCTGTCGCAGATCAAGTACGTCGTCGCGGGCGGCACTTTGGTCGTTGGTGTGATGTTCACCAAGCACATTCTCGGAGCGGCGGCGCACTTCCTCATGAACCGCTTCCTCATGAAGCTCAACGAGAGAGTGTCGCGCAGGCTCTACGAGGGGTACCTCCTCGCTCGTTTCGAGGTCTTCACCCGTCGGGGAATTCGCGGCCCGACGCAAAATATCAACAAGGTGTTCGACCTGTTCACCGCCACCTTCGGCGCAACGGCCCAGGTTCTGTCCGACGGCGCGATTGTCTTGTGCATTGCCCTCCTCCTTGCCGTCGTCGATCCGGTTCTGACGATGATGGGTCTCACCATCTTCGGAGTGATGGGTGCTCTGCTCTACCGCGCATCTCAACAAACTCTCATCACCATGGGTGATAACGAGCAAGCTGCGCGCCGCAGGGCAGCGCAGTATCTCTCAGAGGGGCTCCACGGTGTGGTCGATGCTCGACTCAACAACACTCGCGCTCACTTCATACGGAACTACGTTCAGGCGCTGAGTGAAACCGCCCTCATCCGTCGGCGCAAGATCGCCCTCGGCCGCCTGCCACAGAGCATGAACGAGGTACTCCTGGCGGTCACGATCGTGAGCGCGGTCTTGTACATGACCGTACGTGGCCAGAGCGTTCAGGACACGCTACCGACCCTCGCCATTTTTGCGTTTGCCGGGCTTCGCATGACCGGCGCCATGTCGCGGATCAGCCGAGGATTGCAGACCATTCGCACGAAGTTCGGCGAGCTGGGGGTGTTCAATACCACCGTCGAGGAAGTCGCCCCGGAAATCCTCAAGCCGGATCAACCAACCGTCAACGCGGACCGCTACCTTGACGACGAAGAGCCGCTTCCTCCGGGAGTCGACGGCCGCCTCCACGAAGCGCTCACCCTCGACGACGTGGTCTTCAGCTACCCAGAATCAGCCACCCCGGCGATCCGTGGCATTTCCCTCACGATTCCACGAGGCGCATTCGTGTCGTTTTGCGGCGCATCAGGCGGGGGGAAGTCGACGCTGCTTTTGCTGTTGATGGGAATGATCAAGCCTCAGTCGGGCACCATCCTGTGCGACGGCCGTAGCGTCTTCAGCCAAGTCCGTGCCTGGCACCGCGGCATCGGCTATGTGGGCCAGGCAATGTTCATGGCCGGTCGGTCCGTTCGGGAGAACGTCGCGTTCGGTCTTGCGCCAAGCAAGATTGATGACGCCCAGGTTTGGCGTGCACTGGAGCAAGCCTCCATGGCCGACGACGTGCGCGCCTTCCCCGAGGGGCTCGACACCCCCATCCTCGAGGGGGGGGCGCGACTGTCAGGAGGTCAGCGCCAGCGTATCGCGATCGCGCGTGCCCTCTACAAGGACCCAGAAGTCATCGTCTTCGACGAGGCGACCGCGGCCCTCGATAACGTCACCGAACGCGAAATCACCGATTCGATCCGGCGACTGAGTGGCACGAAAACAATCATTGCCGTCGCCCATCGCCTCTCCACGATTCGGGATAGTGATACGATCTTCCTCCTTCAAGACGGTCGTATCGTCGCCTCCGGTACTTACGACGGCTTGATAAGTCAGTCTCAGGCCTTCCGAAAGCTCGCCGAACCACAAGGCTCGCACACCCCACTCGACGAAGGGCACGTGGCCACAAAGCCCACAGTTGACGCGCAAGCCTCCCGGGGAGGGTGACGGGCCCCCATGGATGTCACGGTCACCCTCACGAGGTACCGCGAGCCGGACGCCCTCCTGCTACACACGCTCGCCGCCTTGTCATCCCAGCGCGTCGTGTCGGGCCTCCGCTGTCTCGTGCTGGACCAGCAGGAGTCCGACGCGATCCGGCTCTTCTGCAAGGAACACTCCACGGCGAACGTTCGCCTCGAATACGACGTCATTCCGGCTCGAAGCCTCTCGTTCGCACGCAATGAAGCAGTTCGGCGCTGTGATACCCCCTGCCTGCTCTTCCTCGACACGGACGCCGCGCC
>JBNKGC010000175.1:0-13033 GCA_050289625.1 Polyangiaceae bacterium
AGCAGCCACATCTCGATCTCTCCCGCGGGGCAGACGACCTACCTTTGGAGGGAGTACCTGGATCGCGGGGGCGACGAGACCGTCTACGTCGAGACTCACGACCCGAGTACCGGGTGGAGTGGCGTGGAAGAGCTGGAGCGCGCGGATAACTTCCGCATAGCCGGGGTTGCTCACGCGAGTGATGGCTCCTTCCTGGCGTCCTGGTCGCGTCGCGCGACCTCGACCGATCCGAGAACCCTCGAGCTTTGGGTTCGAAAATCGGAAAGCGGGAAGTGGCTTCCGAGGGAAACCGTGAGTGATTCCGAGGACGAAGTCTCGGATTGCGCCTTCACGCTCGATGGCCGGGACAACCGCTTTGCTCTGTGGACCGTCAATTCGACGGATCACCGGGTGGTCAAGGTGCGCCGCTACGACGCGGCTGCGGGCACCTGGTCGGCCTCGACGACACTTTCTGCGGAAGGAGTGAACGTCGAAGCGAAGATCGCGGCCGACGACTCAGGCAACGCGGTCGCCGTTTGGGAGTCACGCGACTCCGAAAACGTCGGGCACGTCTACGCAACCTACTACGACGTCGTTGAAGACAGCTGGACCGATGCAGTTCGCCTCGACGCGGAGCCGGCGGACATCGGTCGGCTCAGCCTCGCCATGGGGGCAGATGGAGCTGCCCACGCCGTCTGGGTTCAATCCGTCAACGACAAGTGGAGCATCGTCCTGGCAACTAGGCCCGACCCGTGAACTCGAAGCGGAACGTGGGTAGCGATGGTCGCTCCGCGTCAAAGCGTGCCCTGAACCAGCACCCCCGCATACGTCGGCTCCGTCCGAAGCTGCGCGGTCACCGGTGCGTCGCCCTTCGGCCACAAGAAGTAGGTGGCGGCGGCTCCCAGAAGTCCCACGCCGCCCGCGATGTAGCCGACGGCCATTCCGGTCTTGCTCGTCGTCATGTTGTCGGCATTCGTGCGGAGATCGGTGCAGAGCTGTAGCGAAGCCGCCGTGGAGCAGCCGTTCTTGCCGTGCTCCTTTTCCACGCGGTCGTGGAGCCGGTCCGTCTCCTCTCGGAAGGTTCCGTAGTCGATGTGGTTCTTGATTCCGTAGGCGCTGCCCAGCACAGCCACGGCAACTCCAGTGCCGAACAGGGCCACACGCGCCGTGCTCCACGGGCCGCCGGGGGGTTGGTCGCGCGCCGCGGAACCAGCGAGGGGCGACTTTTCGGAAGGCGGCCCTTCGGTTTCGAGGGGGATGACGTAGGCAGCGTCTTTTCCGGCGATCACGCGGACGATGCGACGTTCGGGTGCATGCCCCGGGGCGCTCACCTCGACCAGGTGGTCGCCGGGAGGGAGGCGCAGCGGCGACGTCAGAGCCTCTCCATTGATGTGCAGCGACGCACCAGAATTGGATTGGATCGTGATGTTGGCGCTTTGCTCGGTCTCGAGCCTTCCGAGTGTCGGCGTGCAGCGAAGCGGAGGTGTTTTCTCGGTCTCGAGATCGAGCGCTTCAGTCTGCGTGGCGTATCCGTGGCGCGAAAACGTGAGTTCGGTGGCGCCCTCGGGGACGAACACTTCACCTCGAAGCGGGGAGCTCGCTACGGGCTTCCCCGCATGAAGCACCCGAAACCCCGGGTAGGGGCAGTCGACAAGCACGGGAACGAGCTTGGGCTCCGGCCGGGGCAAACCTCGATTCACGCGTGCTTCCGCCTGCTTCCGAAGGGAACTCATGCGTTTGGCGACGTCCGCGCGGCGTTCCGCCGAAATGCCTTCCTCCGCCGCTTTCAGATAGCGTTCGTACGTCGCCAGGGCCTGTTGGGCGTGTCCCAGTTCCTCGTGGGCGCGAGCGATGTTGAACAGAACGGCGTGGTGTGGCGCAAGGGCGTAGGCTGCCTCGAACGCGTGCAAAGACTCGGCGAAGTTTCCGGCGCGGGCCAGTTCGACGCCTTGCGCGAAGAGCCGTCGAGCTTCGTTGCGGTCCGTGTCGGAGGGCGTGGATGCTTCCGCGCCGGGCGGAGCAGCTTCGGAAACTCGGGGGGAGAGCGCTAGCAAGACGAGCGCGATGGACAAGGTGCGCGCAGGGTTCATCAGTAAGGATTTTCAGATTCGAAACCGATCGCCGCGCCAAGGGCTGGGCGCGGTGGGTCAGGCGCCGTCGAAGCCGCAGGGCCAGGAGGACGAGACGCGGGCGCCGCGGCTGTGGAAGCTGCGGCTGCCGAATCGGAGCCGGGGCGCGAAGGGGCCGACGCCGAGGGCGAACGCTTCGCCGTCGCTTTCGGCTTTTTGCCGGTTGCTGGGCGCGTGGGTGAGGCGGGGCTGACGGAGGGCATGTCGTTTGGCTCGCCCTTTGGGTCGGGAGCGTCGGCCGGCGGTGGTCGAGTGCTGGTGCTCGCTTCGTGTGACTTTGGTTCGGGCACTTCGGCGGGCGGTGGTATGGACGACTTTTGGACTCCTTGGGGTGGTTCGAGCTCGGCATCCACCGCCCGGGTGACGTCGAGAGGCGTCGGTTCGGAAACCCCCGCGTGCGTCCGGCCCAGGAGATATCCGGCTGCAAGCAGCGCGGTCGCGACGGTGACGGCGAGCGCTCGGTAGGGGCGGGAGCTAGCGCCCGGTGAAGATGGCGCGGGCTCGACCGAGCTCGCGGAGGAAGGGCTGGACTCGTCCCACGGCGCCAGAGACTCGAGCAGGTCGTTGATGGATGCGGTGCGTCGCTTCGGGTCGGATTCGATGGCCGCGTCGACGACCGCGACCAGAGCGGGCGGCAGGTCGCTCTTCACTTTCCCGAGCGATGGCGGTCGTTGGGTGGTGACGCTGTAGAGAACCGCGTTCGGCGAGTCTCCCTCGTGGGGGCGACGGCCGCTCAGGAGCTCGTAAAGGACGACTCCTACGGCGTAGACGTCTGCGCGAGCGTCCCCAGTGCTCTCGCCGCGTGCCACCTCCGGAGCCATGTAGTGCGGGGTGCCGCCCACGCCCGCCGTCGCGGTGGCGGTGACTTCCATGTCGAGCGGAGACCGTTCGAACTTCGCCAATCCGAAGTCGAGCACCTTGACCGTGCCGTCCCGGCGAAGCATCACGTTGGCAGGCTTCAAGTCGCGATGAACGATGCCGAGGTCGTGCGCTGCCTGCACGCCGCGGCAGATTTGACGAACCAAAGAAACGCTGCGTGAGACTCCAGGAGGGCCTTCGTCGGCGAGGAGGTCCTTGATGGTTCGACCCTCCACGAATTCGAGCACGACGAACGGCTGCCCATCGCTCTCGCCCAGATCGAGGATCTGCGCGACGTTCTCGTGGGTGAGGGCACCGGCGATCCGCGCCTCTCGCCTCAGGCGCTTCGAGTAGGTTGCGTCGTCCGCGCAATCCACACGCACGAACTTGAGGGCGACCTTGCGCCCGAGAGTCAGGTGGCGCGCGGCAAAGACGACTCCCATCCCGCCCTTGCCGATTCGTTCCAAAAGCTCGTACTTGTCCGTGACGATCTGCCCGGGCGCGAAGGGTTGCCCCGGCGATGAAATCCGCGACGGGCGCGTGCGCGAGTCGTCCGGGGGAACCATGGCTCGAGAAACCGAAGCTTTGGATTCGGCTGCCATCACTCGAGATCCGGTTTGATGTGTCGTTCCAGGCGGATCTCCTCCGGATCGACATCGGGGAGCCGCTTCAGCAGCCGGTAGGCGCCCGCTCGGGAAAGGCCGAGGCGTGCCGCGGCCGAAGTCACGTTCCCGTTGGTTTCCCGGAGGACTTCCTTCAGCCTTTGCGCGAGTTGGTCCCGGGCGGGCTGGGGCGGTTGCCGGGCTGCGTAGATGTCGCTCGCCTCGTCTTTCGAATGCGCGGGGGATGCCTGGGCTGCGGCGTCGGCAAATGCCGTCCGAGTGAAGGTAGCGATGCGCTCGGGAAGGTGCTCGAGGCGCAGGACGTTCTGATCCCCGCGGAGTGCACGGATTTGCTCGGCGAGTTGCACGAGTTCGCGCACGTTGAGGGGCCAGTCGTAGATGCAGAGCTGTTCAGCACACTCGGGGGACAGGGTGGGCGTGAGTCCGTGGCCTTCGAGAAGGTGGCGGAGAAGGGGTACGACTTCTTCTCGGCGCTGACGCAGAGGCGGGATGCGGATTTCCACACCGTTGAGGCGCGAGTACAGATCCGCACGGAACTTTCCCTCCTCGACGCAGTGGTGGAGGGGCTCTTGCGAAGCGCACAGGACCCGAGCGTTTGCGGCTTCGGTGCGGGATTGTCCGAGGGGTAACACGGCGCGCTCCTCGAGAGCGCGGAGGATCTTGACCTGGATGGGAAGTGCGAGGTCGGAAATTTCGTCGAGGAATAAGGTGCCTTCGTGCGCGCTCCGGAAATGCCCGACGTGTGCCCGGTCGGCTCCGGTGAACGCTCCGCGGCGATAGCCGAAGAGCTCCGCTTCGGCGATCTGTTCGGGCACGGCGGCGCAGTTCATCGCGACCCACCGACCCGTGACGCCGCTCAGGCGATGGATCTCCTTCGCGAAGACCTCCTTTCCCGTGCCCGTTTCGCCCACGAGCATCACGCGGAGCTCGCTGCTCGCCACACGCTGGATCCGCTCGAAAACGATGCGAGTTTTGGGGCCTCCGAAGACGACCTCCGAGATGGGTCCGACGGGCGCCATCGGGGAAACCTCGGTTGGTACATCCGTCACGACACCGACCCACTCCCCAATGCGCACCACGTCGTCGGGGTGCAGGGGTGAGCGCGTGACGCGGTGGCCATTGAGGAACGTTCCGTTCTTGCTGTGGAGATCCTGCAGCAGGCCAACGCCAGGTCCTTCCGTGATTCTGGCGTGCCGCCGCGAGATCAAAGAACCTGGGAAGTGCCCGGCGATTCCCGAGGACCCGTTCGGGGCGCGACCGATTTCCAGCGGTTCGTCTAGGGAGCTGACGCGGAGCTGCGGAAGGACCCAGATGATCGAATGCCCCAGCGAGCCATCCGCAGACTTGGTGCTCGAGGCAGCTGTGAGGGTCGCGTCATCCGCCATTGGGCTCCATTGGCATAGCAATCCGGGCGGGTCGGAACCAACCTCAACCCCCGCATTGTCCTGGCTGGATTTGCCGCCGGAATGTGCCCCAAATGGGGAACCCGAGCTCCTCCGAACGGCTCAAATGTTCGGGATTTTTGCTCCGCCGGCGCCCGGCCGAGCGAAAGTGGCGTTCGACAGTCGCGTGAAACGTTGGAGTCGCATCGTGACACCTGGCCCCGTGGAGGGCCCTCGAGACGTTCGGCGTGGTCCCCAGCGCTATGCGACCGATGGGGTCCCTGCCGCCTTGCTCGAGGCCATTCCCAGGGCCGCGGGAGAGATCCCGCGAGTTGCCTTTCCCGGAGCTGGCTGGATTCTGTTGATTTTTGACCGACTTCTGCCATTCGGAGCAACTGAATCCTCACTCCCCCATTTTCCCAGAGGGGTGACTCAAAGCTCGGATGTCGCTCATGAACAAATTTTTCGCTTCGCGCGCAACATTCCTTTTCGTTGGGTGGATGGTTGCCTGCAGCGACGGTGCGCATGACGAGGCTGTCATGGACGGCGCAGGCTCAGGAGGCGCTCCCCCGGTGATGACTCCGACGGGCTCGACAGGAGCCATGTCCTCGACGGGAGCTACAACAAGTACCGGAGGAGACCTCGGGAGCGGGGGCACGCCCGCTGCCGGTGGTGGCGCTTCAACGCCCCCTGACTGCAGCGGAATCGTCCGCGGCGGGTTTGAGCTGTGCGAAAGCGGCGCCGACTTCTGCACGGCGGTGTACGAAAACGGTGAGGGATGCGATGCGGTGTGCGCGGCTGCGGGGCTCGTCTGCGAGACAGCAGCCGAGAACATCGAGGGGCAGTGCGCAGCGGACACCAGCCAGCCCGCACCGGGTTGCGACTCAGGGCACCAGTCGGACTTTTGTTTGTGCCGCGACCCAGCAGGGGGAGGTGGGGGCAATTCTGGTTCGGGTGGCGCGTCCAATGGCACGGGGGGCGGACTGCAGGAGCCGATGTTCCCCCCGCCGGGCGCCACGGAGGTTTGCCCTGATCCCTCACTCCGATTTCGCTTTGACGCTCCTCCTGTTCTTGGTTCCTCTGGCGAGATTCGGGTGCACGACGCCACCAACGGCTCTGTCGTAGCGTCGATCAACATGGGTTTGCCGGAGATTACCGACAACGTCGGGGGCTCGTCATTCAAGCAGCCCCGCCCCGTCTACGTTCATGGGAACGAGGCGATCTTCGTTCTGCCCTCTGCAGGTCTGGGCTACGGGAAAACCTACTACGTTACGATGGACTCGGGAGTACTGTCTGGACCCGACGGAGCGATCCCGGCCATCACTGACGACAACGAGTGGCGTTTTAGTACAGCGACGGCTGCTCCAGCGAACAAGTCCTCCCTGCGAGTAGCGGTCGATGGCACAGGGCAGTTCTGCACAATCCAAGGTGCGGTCAATGCGGCCACGACGGGAACGAACATTTCCGTAGGCGAGAGCGCGTACTACGGCGTGGTCTACTTTACGGACAAGGCCGACCTCTCGATCGTAGGTGACAATCGTGACACCACCATCATCGCAGGTGTGAACAACAACAACCTCAATTCGGGCACGCGGGCGAGGGCTCTCGTTGGACTCGAGCACGTTTCCGACTTTCTGATCGAGAACGTCACGATCGAGAATCAAACGCCTCAAGGGGGATCCCAAGCAGAAGCGTTGGCCATGTTGAGTTGCGACAAGTGCATTGTGCGGAACACGACCGTGCGCAGTCTTCAGGATACCCTGCTCTGGTCGGGGCGCATCTACGCCGAAGATTGCCTAATTGAGGGGAACGTCGACTACATTTGGGGAACGGGAACGGCGTACTTCAATCGGTGCGAGATCAAGACGGTGGGACGAAAGGGCTACAATCTGCAGGCTCGAAACGGTGCAGACAACTACGGCTATGTCTTCGTGGACTCCAAGCTCACCTCTGATCCGGGGATCACCGGTGATGTCCTCGCGCGCATCGACGTGACGCGATTCCCCTCTAGCCATGTGGCCTACATCGATTGCGAAATGGGCGGACACATTTCGCCGGCAGGTTGGGCCATCACGGGTGGAGGGAGCACCGCGAGCCTCCGATTTTGGGAGTACAAGAGTCGGAACCCTCAGGGGGGTCTGATCGATACGAGCGGCAGGGCGTCCGGGTCGAGGCAGCTCTCTGATTCCGAGGCTGCGCAGATGCGCGCTGTTGCGAACGTCCTGGGAGGATGGGATCCGACCCAATGAGTGCCGATTCCAGCGACCAGCACTTGCGGTGTCTGCTTTGCAGCGGTGGTGAGTTGCGTTGAGTGCCCCCGCCGCCGTTCACAGTGCGAAAGGCCCCCTCGGATCGAGCCGAGGGTGGCGTTCCCTCAGTACGAAATCGCTTCCCCGTCTTTGTAGAACTTCCCCGTTTCCTTCCAGTCGAGCAGAACCATCTTGAGAGCTGCCTGGGCGGAATCGCTCGGATGACCGGGCGCGCGCTCTCCTCCGAGATCGGTCTTCACCCAACCCGGGTCGAAGGCGTTCACTGAAATGCGCCCGGCGAGCTCCGCGGCCTGCAGCATGGTGAGGCCGTTGAGGGCCCATTTGCTCAGACGGTAGGAGGCGATGCCTGGTTCAGCCATGGCGGCGAGAGTCCCCGCGCCGGAGCTCACGTTGATGACGCGCGGTTCGTGACCCTTTTCGAGCAGAGGCAATAGCGCACGAGTGAGTCGGAACGGCACCATGAGGTTGACCTCCATGGTCTCCTCGAGAAACCCGGGAGTCTCTCCGGAGATGCCGGTCTCGCCGTCACCCCGTTGGATACCCGCGTTGTTCAGGAGTACGTCGACTCCGTCCCACTGCGATCGGACCGCCTCGACGATGCGGTCCTCGAAGCCGTCGTCACCCAGGGTGACCGAGAGGCTGTGAAATCGCCCCGGTGCGATCTTTTCGAGCTCCTTGCCGGCGGCGGCGAGGCGCTCCGGATCCTTCGCGATACCGAGGATGGATGCTCCTTCCTGCAAGAAGACGCGAGCGGTTTCGAAACCGACTCCGCGCGAGACACCCGTGAGAACGATGCGGCGATTGACGAGACGTTGCATGGACCTTCCTGACACGTGGGCTTCATGGTGCCGGCCGCTCCAGTGCATCGAGAAAAATCGACCGAGCGAGCATCGCGTTCACCCCCCCCGCGGCGTCCGGAACGTCACGGAGACCAGTGACCCGTCCGTCAGGTGGCTTGCGAGGCGATGAGAAGGTACAGGACTACGCCAACCGCTGCGAGGCTCAAGAACAGAACGGCGATCACCAGGCCGCTCGCTGGCATCGGTGCGGGGCGTTCCGAGGTCCCGGGGCCCTTTTCCGGAGCGGAGCGCGTGGGCGCGGGGGGAAAGTCGGTGGGCATGGTTGGCTACTAGCGCGGAGGGCGCTGGATCGGAGGAAACATCGACAAGGGTCGAATGCTCGGAGGCACGCTCTCAGGCAAATCTTCACGGCGACTCAGAGCGCCGTCTTGCAGACGGTATCCGGGCACCTCCAGGCGCTCGATCAGCTGAGCGCGATTGGTGCCCACCAGGAGCGTCACGTCCTGCGCGTCGCGAAGCTCGCACAGGAGCTCGTGAATGACACCCGCGGTGCGTGGATCGAGTCCAACGTCCGGGTCGTCGAAGAAGAAGTAGTTGGGGTACAGAGCCAGTGAGCGCGCGAGGGCGAGCCGCTTGCGATTGCCAAACGACAAGTGTGCCGGCAACCGGTAATAGTCGCTCGGCGCGAGGTGGGCGCGCTCGAGTGCCTCTTTGGCGCGCCGCTCGACGCCCTCCAGGGTGAGGCCCAGCGCGTCGGCGTGGTAGCGCAGGGGGAGCGCGACGTTGGCCAGTGCGTTCATGTTCATGAGCAGCCCGCCCTCCTGAAAGACGAAACCGACACGCAAGCCGCGCTGGAAGCGCTCGCTGGGGAGGAGGTTGTCGATGCGCTGCCCGCCCATGAGGACCGTTCCTTCGAGGGGGCGCAAAAGCCCGGCCGCCAGGTAGAGCAGTGTCGATTTTCCGGATCCGTTGGGCCCCGTCACGACCGATGCAGAACCCATCGGAAGATCGAGCATGACGTTGGTCAGAACAGGAGCGTCCTTGTAGCCGAAGACCAGGCGGTCGAGCGTCAGGCCGGGCTCGAGGTCGTTGATGACCGGGGCCTGGGTGATGCGAGGTGGATTCGACTGCATCGGCTTTCGGGTGGCTGGCTCTCGGGTGCGCGGTCGCCGTCAGTCAGCGAATCGACGGACCCATCCACCAGTAGAAGACGACCGTGACCACTGTGTTATACATGACGCAAGCCAGCAGTGTCTGCACGACGGCCTGGCTCGACTTGATTGGGACCTCCGTGGGGGACGCCCCCACTTCGAGGCCGTAGTGACAACAGATCCATCCGACGAGGGTGCCGAGGCCCAAGGTCTTCACCAGAAAAAGAGGTAGATCGAAGGGCGTGAGGCCGCTGAGGACTCCCGCCTGCAGGTCCCCGAGCCCATGGCCTCCCAAGGCCACCGCAGCCATGTAACCTGCGAAGACCGCGATCGTGCTGAAGTACACGGTGAGAATGGGCACGCTGACGATGCTCGCAACCATGCGAGGCCAAACGAGAAATCGCGCTGGGTCGATGCCCATCGAGGCGAGACCGAGCACCTCGGAACCGACACGCATGACACCGAGCTCGGTGGCCATGGCGGTGCCGGAACGTCCCGCCAAGATGATGGCGGTGACCAGCGGCGCGAGTTCGCGCAACACCACCGCGATGAGCACGCGCCCCACCATCTCGCGGTGGAAGCCCCCTCCGAGCAACTCGGTTTGCACGATGAGCGAGGCCCCGATGAAAACCGCGACCACGCTGATCAGGCCGAGCGCTTGCACGCTCGTGTAGAAGATCTGACGAATCGCGATCTCGCGGCACACCGAGCGGGCACTACCCCCCGGGGCGCTGGCGGCGCGGATGGCGGATAGGAGCGTGCCCATCAATCCCTGACCCCTACGGACGGCGCCGAGCGCCTTGGCACCGAGGCGTTCCACCGTGCTCAGGGGAGCCGTGGAATCGGGTGCCTTTGGGTAGAGGGACAGGCCAGCCATGATCGGAGTCTACACGGGCTCGCTTGCTCGCGGGGACCGATCAGGCGTTGGCTCAGGCGACGGCATCCCCGCGGGTTGTCTGGCGCGGCACCAGCTCGAGAGGCAGAACGACAGACGGCGGAGTTTCCGCTCCTGGCTCCCGGATCATCGTGACCGCCGCATCAGCTGCCCAGCTGCCGAACTCGGACATGGGCTGATGCACCGTGCTGATACCCAGAACGTCCATCATCGGCTGATCGTCGAAGCCGACGACCTGGATGTCTTCGGGGACGCGATGTCCTCGACGCCGCAGCTCCTGCACCACGCCGACGGCCAGTGTGTCGCCGGCGCAAGCGACGCCGTCCACGTCTGGAAAGCTCGAAAGCAGCTGGGAAACCACCTCGACGCCACGTTCCACGTCGACGGTATCCGTCTCGAAGACGCGACTCCCCTCGGGACAGGCAGACATGAAGCCCTTCTCTCGATCGCGGAAGGCGTGGGCTCCCCGGGTGCCGATGATCAGCGCTTGGCGCTTGCTGCCGCACGAGGAAAGGTGCTCGGTGAGCATGCGTCCCCCGAGCACGTTGTCGACTCGGACCGAAGGGATCACCTTCGTGTGATAGTCGAGGGCGAGCACGGGGACGCTGAGCGTCTGGAATTGATCGCGTCGCTCGTCGCTCAGGTCCATGCTGCACAAGACGACTGCTTCACAGGATCGTTCGGCCAGCAGGCGATCGAGGTGGCGATCGGCTTCCTGTTGGTCGTGCACGTCGACCAAGACGAGGTCGATGTCCGAGGCAGACAGCTTTTGCGAGAGCGCCTTGCACACCTGAAAATAGAAGGCTGTCGTAAAAAACGGCATCAGGGCGATCACGCGGGGGCGATTCGGGGCGCCTGCGGCGAGCCGTCGCGCCGCGTTGTTGGGGCGAAAGCCGAGGTCCGCCATGGCTTTCTGGACCGCCTTGCGCGTCTTGTCGGAGACGCGGCGGCTGCCGTTGATGACGCGACTCACCGTCGCGATCCCCACGCCTGCGCGCGCTGCGATGTCGTAGATCGTCGGAGTGGACATTTTCGAAAGGGCGCCCGGGGCGCTGAGCTGAGGGGGCAAGGGCAGGGGCGGGCCGAGTTGACCTCGCGGCGCCGTCGTGGAAGCGGTGGAAGCGATTGATTCAGCGGTGCCGAAGCTTTTTGCTTTTTTGGATGCTCCGGGGTGAGCCGTCAAGCGCCCGTGGTGCCCCAGGCACCCATTTGCAAAACTTCCGTCCCGTTGTGGACGGGAGCCTACATTCTCCTACGTCGACCTCACTCGGCGCCCAGGTTCGAAGCTGCGGGGGCGCCGGCGTCTTGCTGGCCCGCGGGACGGAGGGTAACGTCCACCGGCCAGACTGGAATTTCCAGCGTCTCGGGCGATGCAAGGCAAGGTCGACAGCCGCGCGATGCGCGAAGTGAACCGTTCGATCGTGCTCGACATGATCCGACGCGGCGGCCGCATTTCCCGGACTGACTTGGCCCGCCGCTCGGAACTCACCAAACCGACGGTCAGCGCCATCGTCGAAGATTTGATCGCCGACGGTGTCGTGCGTGAGGTGGGCTACGGAAAAAGCGTCGCGACGGGCGGACGCCGCGCGCGGCTGCTCGAGTTCAACGAGTCCTCGGCGGCCTACCTGGGGATTCGTTGGGGTGCTCGGACCACCACGGTGGCCGTCTCCAATGCGCGAGGCGCGATCCGAGCCTCCCACGAGGTTCCAGCGATTCTCGGACGCCCGGAGGAGTCCCTTCGGACTGCTCTGCGCTTGATCGACGAGGTCCTCGCTTCTGGAGAGATCCCGCGGCAGCTGTTGCGCTCCGTCGGCGCGGCGGTCAGCGGTCTGGTCGACTGCCGCCTGGGCAGCTGCGTCGAGTCCGCGAGTCTGGGCTGGCGAGAGGTGCCTCTGCGGTCGCTCCTCGAGGAGGCGCTCGGCATTCCCGCCATCGTTTGCACGCTCGCGGACGCTGCGGCCTTGGCAGAAGGGCGTCTCGGGGTGGCCCAGAGCTATCGGACCTACGCCTGGGTCCATTGGGGCGTGGGCATTGGCGCGGGGATCGTGGTCGACGGGCAGGTGTTCCAGGGGCACCGCGGCTTCAGCGGTGAGATCGGTCATTTGCGGCTCGGAACCGGCGCTGATCGCTTGACCGATCTGTGTTCGGGGCGAGCCCTCCTACGGCGCGCGGTGGAAGCCGGCGTCCGGGGTGAGTCGCCGGCCCGCAGTGAGGTGGGCGACGAGCTGGATCTGGACCTCGTGCTGCGCTTGGCAGCATCGGGTGACGAGGTGTGCCTTCGGTTGGTTCGCGAGGCGGGGGCCCATCTCGGGATGGGCATCTCCCAGCTGCTTGGCGTGCTGGACCCCGAAGTGGTCGTGCTCGGGGGGCGACTCGCCGAAGCGGGAGATGTGGCGATCGACTCCGTTCGTCGCTCCATCGCCGAGCACGCACTCCGTCCCGAGGCGGTGAACCTGATTCCGTCCGAACTCGGCGCGCGCGCTTCCACCGCAGGTGCGGTGCTGAGCGCGATGGACCACTCGGTGCAGTCCTATCGAATCGTGGCCGGGTCTGGTTTTTAGGGCGGCTCGCAAAGGGGCTTGCTCGCCGGCGGTTTTCCACGCCTCGTCACTCCTCGGCCTTTGGCCTCGCGTGCCTTGGTTTGTTCCTGCGCACCGAGGTCGAGCGTCTCCGTTTTGTCGAGACCGCCGCCCCAACAAGACTGATCACCCCAACAAACTGCCGCAACCGGGCTCAAGACAGTCTTGCTTCACCCCACGGTCCCGCTGCGCTCCGGTGGGTTGGGAGGGACTCGCTCCCCGGCTGGGACGCGACGGCTCGTGGACGAAGTGCCTTCGCTCGACGAAAACAGCGGAGCTCTTCGCGAAGCGGTTTTGGGGTGGGACCCTGCCGCGAAGCGGTAGGGCGGGGTCTTTGCAAAGACCCCGAAAAACGAAATGTTAGCCG
>JBNKGC010000176.1:0-12704 GCA_050289625.1 Polyangiaceae bacterium
GAGGGCGCGGGCGCGATCAGCGAGCTCGCCAGCGCGCTCGAAGATCCGCTCGGCCAGTCCAACGCCACCGGGCTGGGCGTCGAAGAGGAAAATCGTGGGATCGAACTGTCCGGTGCGACCGGAGTGGGGATCCCGTCCGGGCGCCACGGCGTCGCTGCCCCCGTCGCCCAGCGTTTGCCCGATGTCGCGCGGATCGCACATGAGCGCGAGCGAGGACACCGTTTCGAGCGCGCTCCCGAGGCCGCGCAGAGCGTCGACCACCGCAGCCCGTGGCGCACTCATCCGCTCGATCAGCTCTTCGGGCACGGTGAGCCAGAAGCTCGTGGTGTGCATTTCCATCTCGGGCAGGTGCACGTCACCGTAACCTGAGTTTTCGTGCGTGAAGAACTTGATCTTCTTGTACCCGGTGACCTTCTCGATCACCTTCACCTCGCCCCAGCCCGTCACGACCCGCGCCGTCTCAGATACGTCCGCGGGCTCAATTACGCTGACGGTGCGGTAGGTGAGGGCGGTAGTGAAGTAGTCTGGATCCACCTTGCGGACGAAGGCTTTGTGGTTGTCGAAGTCGAGCTTTTCGACCTGATACTGTTCGGCGTCCTGCTGGTAGATGGCCTGCTCGTGGAGCATCGTGTGGGCAGATCGCCAATCGAGCTCGCCGATCGCTTCCTCTTTCGGCTCCTGTTCGGTGCCGACGTCGACGATCACGAAGTTGTCCCAACCGATGTTTCGCAAGGAGACGTGATTGGCGGGGAACGCATCGCCCGCCCAGTGGTAGCGCCCCCCCGATTCGTGCACGAGGCCGTGTCCGCTCAGATATTCGAGGGCATCGCGGGTCGCCTCGGGACCGAGCCCCGCGTAACCCTCGCCGGTGGCGCGCTCGGGAGAAGCGGGGCGGGGCCCGGCACTCGAGATTTCGAAGGGTGCTTCGAAGGCCGCGCATTTCAGGTGTTGGATGAGCACCTCGAGGTTCGTCGGATCGATGCGCGCTTCCTCCGCGCCTCCATCCAGCAAGTACCCGGGCTCGCGGGCGAGGTACTGATCGACCGCGCCGCTCGAGCACACGAGCAGGGCGATGGATTCGGAGCCACGACGTCCGGCGCGCCCGAAGCGCTGCCAGGTGCCGGCGACGGAGCCCGGGTAACCGGCGCAAACGACCGCGTCCAGATCCCCGATGTCGATGCCGAGCTCGAGGGCGTTGGTCGCCACCACGCACAGGATGTTTCCTTCGCGGAGGCCCTTTTCGATTGCGCGGCGCCGCTCGGGCAGGTAGCCGCCGCGGTATCCCATGATCGCGTCGGCTCCGGCGATACCGCTGCACTTTTCGCGGAGGTACTTGAGCATCACCTCGACCGAGTTCCGCGACGGCCCGAACACGATGGTCGGCACACGAGCGCGCACGAGATCAGCCGCCAGATTCACCGCCGCCTTGAGCGTGCTGGCGCGCATTCCGAGCTCGGCGTTGACGACCGGAGGGTTGTAGACGAGCACGCGACGGCTCGCTCCCGGTGCGCCCGAGCGATCGACCAACTCCACTTCGCTCGGCGAAACGCCGAGCAGACGGCTCGCGTGCTCGCGCGGGTTCCCGATCGTCGCCGTCGCGCAGATGAAGGTGGGGCTCGCTCCATGAAACGCTGCCACGCGCCTCAGGCGAGCCAACACGTGAGCCATGTGGGAGCCGAACACGCCGCGGTAGGTGTGGAGCTCGTCGAGGACGACGTAGCGGAGCCCCTGGAGCCAGCTCGCCCACTTGGCGTGGCTCGGCAAGATCCCGGCGTGGAGCATGTCCGGATTCGTGAGCACGACGCGGCTCTTTTCCCTTGCGGCGCGCCGCGCGTCCCCTGGTGTGTCCCCGTCGTAGACCGTGGCGGGGATGCGGATGCCGCTCTCTCGAGTGAGCTGGTGGATGCCGTGCTCCTGATCGCGGGAGAGCGCCTTGGTCGGATAGAGGAAAAGCGCGCTCGCGGTGGGGTCGTCGTGAATGGCTTGCAGAACCGGGAGATGAAAGCAGAGGCTCTTTCCGCTCGCCGTAGGAGTGGCGACGACTACGTGACGCCCGCCACGCGCCGCTTCGATGGCCTGCACCTGGTGGGCGTACAAGGAGCTCACCCCCCTCTTCTTCAGCGCCGCGACCAGACCAGGAGCGAGAGCGGGGAGGTCCGCGAGGTTTGCTTCGTGCGGGGGGAGCATGCGCTCCGCAGCAAGACAGGGGCGCACTTTCCCTTCCGCAAGCCAGTTCGTGACGACGTCGGCCACGCCGCGAGGCTTCTTCCAGGGGGGCGCAGGCATGGCGAAAGACTAAACGGATGTTCGGTGTGGAGCAACGAGCTTGGCTCGAGGGCCGAAGGGCTGAGTTTCTTCGGATCCGGCGCTGGAAGCCAGCGCCCCGGACGGAGAGTTCGAGCGGGGGTTTGGTCCTGGGCGCTTTGGCCGTGCGGGACAAGAAGCAGTACAGGTGGCAGGTACCCACCAGATGTTCTAAGGAACCGGCCCTCCCATGAGCTCCCCCGACGACCCCAAGCCGGCAATGCCCGCCGACTCCGAGGCCACTTCCCACACGGCCGGCGCGCCCGAAGGGGCCCGCGTGCCCGAAGGCGAGGTAGCGCCGCCCGAAGCAGCGACCTCCCAGGGCGCCGCAGCGGAGGGCGAAGGGAGCATGGGAGCCGACCATGCGCTGGACCGCTCGGACGACGCCTCGCCCGAGGCGAGTTCGGAGCTCGGTGTCCCCGTCGCTTCCATCGCCGGGTCTCGCCCAGAGGGCAAGCGGCCGACGTTCCTCTTCTTTGGAGTGGTGGCGGCTATCTCCCTGGTGCTCGACGTGGTGACGAAGGTCTGTGCTGAGCTCACGATCACCGCACGCGCCCAGAAACCCATCGAGCTCATCGAAGACCACCTGAACATCACTCTCGCCTACAACGAGGGGGGCGCGTGGGGTCTTCTGGCGAACCACGACGAGCTCATCAGAAAGCCGTTCTTCCTCGGCGTGAGCCTTCTGGCCATCGTCTTCATCGTCTCGCTGTACGGCCGGCTCATGCCCGGCCAGCGGGCTCTGAAGTGGGGGCTTCCGTTGGTGCTCGGGGGAGCGCTCGGTAACCTCGCCGACCGCATCGTGCGGGGCAAGGTGATCGACTTCCTCGACTTCCGAGCGGACTGGGTGCTGGCGATGAACCAGGGGGTGAAGAAGTTCTCGTCGTCCTGGACGCTCACCGATCACTGGCCGACCTTCAACGTGGCGGACATCGCGATCTGCATCGGGGTCGGTTTGATGGCGATGGACATGTTCACGTCGCGCAAGCTGAAGCACCCGCCGGCGCCGCGCCTCGTGGATTCCAAAGCTTCACCGGCTGAGCCGGAGGCGCTCGAGCAGAGCTCGGCGCTGGCCGCTTCCCTGGAGTCGACGTCCGAGCAGGCGCGCGGCCTGGAGTCGGCCGCTAACGTCCCTTCTTCCGAGGCGAGCTCGGCGGAATCGCCGTCTCACGAGCCGTCGTCCCGCTCCGTCTTCGGGCAGTCCTGAGCGCTTAGAAGTTCATGCAGGGTCGGCTGTTCTCACTGCTCGAGACACCGTTCCCGAGCTATTTCGTTCTTCTGCTGACCGGCTTCGTGTTCGCGACCGCGATGGGGGCGCTGTGGGCGCGACGTATCGGCCACGACCCCGACGTCATCGTGGACTTGGGTCTCGCGATGCTGCTGGCGGGAGTGGCGGGTGCGCGCATTCTGCATGTGCTCGTCGACGGTTACTTTTGGGATTACGTACACCTGTGCACGGATCCGAGTCTCGTCGAGTGGAAGATTTCCCGGGCCGAGTGCCTGAGAACGACGGATCCGAGTTGGTTTGGGTCCCTCGTCGGGGAGACGGGCGCAGCCAGAGGAGCCTGGGACGCCGCCAGCGGCGTGTGCCGCCCCGTCGCCTCCGACTGTCTCGCTTGGGCGCGATTCTGGTCGGGTGGGCTCACGTACTACGGCGGCTTCCTCGGCGCGTCCGGTGCAGCCTGGTTCCTGCTTCGAACGGACCGCTTTCCCTTCTGGAAGGGGGCGGACATGGCCGGACTGGTCGTTCCGGTCGGGCTTGGATTCGGGCGCATGGGCTGCACTCTCGCGGGCTGCTGTTTCGGCAAGCCGTGGGAATCGTCGTTCGCTCTTTCGTTTCCCCCGTTCAGTCCCGCCAGTGAGGCCCAGTTTCGCGACGGGCTTCTTTCGGGAGCCCATGCCGAGTCGCTTTCGGTGCACCCGACGCAGCTCTACGAGTCGGGTGCGGCCTTCGGGATTGCAGCCTTTTTGCTGCTCTTTCTTCACGGTCGAAAGCGCTACGACGGGCAGGTGTTCCTGGCGTTCGTTGGCTTGTATGCCGCCGCGCGCTTCGTGATCGAGTTTTTCCGCGCCGATGACCGCGGGGGCGCGCTGGGCCTCAGCACGAGCCAGCTGATCGGTGTCGGTTTGGTCATCGGTGCGTGGGTCGTGCACCGCAAGCTGCGGGAGCGAGCCGAGCGTGGCGCGCTGACTCCCGCTGACGCGGCCACCTGAAGAGACGCAAAGTGACTGGTGCTCTCGGGCTTTCGAGAGTGGAAGCTCGCCTCGAGCGGGGCGCCCAGGCTACCCTGAGTAGGATGAGCGGGTGGTGGACCCTGACGGTTCGAGCGTTGGTCGCACTTTCGCTCGTCGGATGCAGCGACGACGAGCGGGCGCCGCCGCTGGATGGATGCGGCGACGAATGCAGCGGATCGCCCCCGGGGTCGGCACCGGGAGGTGGTCTGGGAGGTGCTGGCGGGGGAGGGGGACAGACCCCTGAGGAGGCGGCGACCATCTCGGGAAATCTGTCGATTCTCATCGACGACACGTTTGCCCGGGCCGAGGCGTTCACGAACAGCGCCGTGATCTTCGGACCGGCCCCAGGCAACAAGGTCGTCAGCGCGAACTACGACGGCCAAACCTTCCAGCTGGAAGGAGTCATCGGAAGCAGCGACACGTGGCTTCTCGCTCAGCCCGCGGACGACGGGCCGGTGTTCGCCACCGTCGGCACCTTCGACACCCGGATGGGCGCCAGTCAGACTTTGCCGCTGGTGAGCCGGAGCGTGATCGAAGAAATCGAGTCCACGCTCTTGCTTCCGACGTCTCCGGATCCGGATTTCGCTCAAATGGTTGTCGCCGTTCTTCGGCCCGACGCGACGCCGGTGCCGGGAGTTGGGGTGACGGTTTCGGGTGCGGAAGTCGTCGCCTACGCGACCGCGGGTACCTGGAGCGAGGACGAGACCGTGACGGACTCGACGGGCCTCGTCGTCGTCGCGAACGTTCCCGCCAGCCCTCGACCGGGCAATTCGGTGGAGGTGCGCCTGTCCGGTGCGGTCGACGCTACGGCGGCGGTGCGGGTCGTCCGGGGGGCAGCGACGTTCGCGCCCACCGTGGTCCTGCCATGACCGACTCACCGCGAGGGTTCCACTGCGGCGGGATGATGAGCGATCCCGGTGAACGCGCGGATCCCCGCTCGTAGAGCGACAAACGGTTTACCGTTTGTCGCGACCAAACAAGCAACCGGAGCGCCGATTCGTGCAGAGCGCCGAAGCCGAGCAGGCGAAAACCGCCCCCTCGACAAGAGGTGGGGGCGGTTTTTGCAGGCGCCCGGAAGGCAAACCGGTCGGCGCTCCAGCAGGGAGCAACGTCCAGCCTTCCACGCAGCGCGTGGCTTTGCTAACCCGCTCCACGATGGCAACGAGGATCGACGGGAAGGCGGTGGCCGAGGTCGTGCGTTCCGAGGTGGCGCAGGGCGTCGCCGAGTTCGCGAAACAACACGGGAGGCCGCCGGGGCTCCACGTGATCTTGGCCGGAGACGACCCCGCGTCGGCCGTCTACGTCCGGAACAAAGAGACCGCCGCCGCGCAGGTCGGCATGGCAGGGCAGGTACACCGTCTGCCGGCATCCGTGAGTGAGGAAGAGCTTCTTGCCACCGTGCGCGATTTGAACCAGGCCATCGACGTGGACGGCATCCTGGTTCAGTTTCCCGTGCCGCGACAGATCAGCCAGGGGAGGGTCCTGGCTACCATCGCTCCAGAGAAGGACGTCGACGGGCTTCACGCGACCAACGTGGGCAAGCTCTGGTCCGGACTGCCGGGCTTGGTTTCGTGCACCCCGCGAGGGTGCATCCGGCTCCTCGAGGAAGCAGGGGTCGAGTTCGAGGGGAAGCGCGCCGTCGTGATCGGGCGCAGCAATCTCGTCGGAAAGCCAATCGCCGCGCTCCTGTTGAACAAGAATTGCACGGTGACATTGGCCCATTCCCGCACCGCGGACCTGCCCGCCCGGTGCCGCGAGGCGGACATCCTCATCGCGGCCGCTGGGCGGACGAAAATGGTGGGCGCCGATTGGGTCAAGCCCGGTGCCGCGGTCATCGACGTGGGGATCAACCGTGACGACGACGGGAAGCTCTGCGGGGACGTGGATTACGACGCGGTGGAGCCGGTCGCGGGTTGGATCACCCCAGTCCCTGGCGGCGTCGGTCCCATGACGATTGCGATGCTGCTCGACAACACGCTAGAGGCCGCGCTGGCTCGGGCGGCGAGGCCGACGACTCTCCCTCCCGAATAGTCGCCCTCAGCCGCCGGTTTCGAGGCTCGCTTCTCGGCGTACCGCCTCGAGCACCGCGTCTGCCTGCTCCAGGGTGCGTTCTAGGGACCCACCGTTGTCGATGACGTAGTCGGCCTGCCTGGCCTTTTCGGCGAGCGGCATCTGCGCGGCGATGCGCGCCTGGATGGCGCGGGCATGAGCGCGGTCACGATTCACGGCGCGTTCGAGCTGCGCTTCGGGCGTGGCCGAGACGACCACGACGGGTCGGTAGATCTCGTGCAGCCCGGTTTCGAACAGAAGTGGCACCTCGTAGCAGGCGAGCGTGGCGCCCGAGCTTTCGATTGCGGTGAATGCTTCACGGGCTGCCTCGCGAACACGGGGGTGTACGATGCCGTTCAGCGTGGCTCGGGCCTCCTCGTCGCGGAAGACGATTTCGGCGAGAGCCGGCCGGTCCAGCATGCCGTCGGAGCCGAGCACCTCGGGACCGAAGTAACCGACGATTTCATCGAGTGCGGGGGTTCCAGGCCGAACTACGTCACGGGCCAGCTGATCCGCATCGACCACCGGCAGACCGCGCATGCGGAAGTGGCCAGCGACGGTGCTCTTGCCCGAGCCGATGCCCCCTGTGAGACCGAAGACGTGCAGCGACACAATCCTCAGGGTACGCCGGGAGGGAGACGCGGGGCAGGCCCTTTTGAAACGACCGCACCGCGTCGTTCGAACCAGCGTCGTGTGACGTCGGGGTGGGCCCCAGGCTCTTCGACCCGGGCGGGCCCGACCCGCGCACCACTTCCGGTTTCGGGCACCCGCTTGCGGTACCCCACGGGGTCCACGTATCAGAGTCGCGTGCGGCGACCCGCCTTCGAGTCCCGAGTCATGCCCCGAATCACCAAAGAAGCGCACCGGCGCGAGGTGGGCTCGACCACGAGCAGCCTCCTCGGCCCGCGGGCGCGTCGCTCGGCATTTCGACTCGCCGTGGCCGCGGTGTGGAGCCTTGGCTGTGCGTCGCCCCTCGGCCCTCCGGAGGCCCGGGCGGCAGCTCCCGCGACGACGCCCTCTCCGCGCGCGCACGAGCCGCTGATCGCGGAGCTCGATGCTCCGCGCGCTCGAGCCGAGCGGCAGAGCTCGGCCACGTGGTGCGTGGGGGCGGGCGCACCCATGCTTGGCGAACCGATCGTCGACCGTCTGGGGCGCGTGTATGTCGGCACGACCGACGGGTACGTCCACTCCTTCGAGTCCGACGGGCGCTATCGATGGAGTTACACGGTTTCCGGGGCCGTGGTCGGTCGCTTGGCGCTGCGCCCGGCCGACGATGCGGTGCTCGTCGGGACGACGCGTCAGCTGGTGTACGCCATCACGTCGGGAGGGCAGTTGAATTGGAAGTTTCGCACCATCACCCCGGTGATGACGGGGCTCGCCCCGGGAGGATCCGATCTCGTGCTGTTCGCTGGCGCCGACCAATACGTCTACGCGCTTTCGACGAGAGGTGCTGCCCGCTGGCGGGCCCCGCTGGGTGGATTCGCCGATGCCGACCCGCTCATGACCCGCGACGGTGTGGTTTGGGTTGCGGTGGGTGACTCGCTCCTGCGGGTAGAGCGTTCGTGGCGGACGCGTCGCCTGGCACTGCCGGCTGAAGCCGTCGGTGCGCCGTTGGCGTTCGAAGGCGGGGTCGTCGTGATTGCCGGCAACTCCGTGCTGGGATTCGATTCGGAAGGGCAGCGGCTGTTCAGCCACCCCGACGTGCGGTTCGTGGCCAGCGGAACGTCGACGCTGGTTGCCGTGGGGATCGACGGGCGGGTCTTCACCCTCGATCGAACGGGGGAGACGCGGGCGTTGGCGGTGCTGGGGGCCGCTCCATCGGCACCCCCGGCGGTGGGGAGCGATGCTGCCTACGTGCCCCTGGTAACCGGCGAGCTTGCCACGGTGTCCTTGAACGAGCCCGGTCGCCCCGCAGCGCGATTCGTTGCAAGCTCCGCCTTGGGAAGGCCTGTCCTCGATCCCCCGCGGCGGCAGCTCTTGATCGAAACCGCCACGAGCCAAATCTGCGCGGTGCCCCTCTCGCCGTAGGGGGCCGATCAGCTTGCCGCCAGGGCGTCAGCGACCGTTTTTCACTCGAGCTCAATCCGCCATGTCGCTTCGAAATAAGCTCTCCCGTCTCGGCTCGGAGGCGCCCCTTTCCCGGCGAGAGCGTGAGGCGCGAGAGGACTCCGAGCAGTCCCTGGCGGCGGAATCGGGGCGCGGGGTGGAGGAGGGGGCCGCGACCGCACCGGTCAGCGTCCGCGGGCCTGCGCCGGACGAGCTGCCTGAAGCGCAGGCAGCACCTTCCCTCGAGGACGCGACCCTCGCCACGCTTCGGGCGAAGATGGACGCCATCCTCCAGCGAAAGCCCGCTCCGGCAAGGCCCCCCGCCGAACCCCGCCTCTCGGAGCTTCCCTTCACGCGGTGCCCGCACGTGGAAGGCGTCCTCACCCAAAGGCTCGAGCGACTGGCCCCTTCGACTCGCGTCGGTCGGGTGGCGGTCGATGCCGCGCGCCAGGCGTCGGCGGAGATGCTCGCGTTGCTCGGGCTCACTCCGGAGCTCGGCGCGTGCGATCCGGCACGGGCCCTCTACCTCGATACGGAGACGACCGGTCTCGGGGGGGCGGGCACGGTGGCCTTCTTGATTGGACTTTTCTGGTTCGACGACGACGGCACCCCCGTCCTCGAGCAGCTTTTGCTGCAGTCGCCAGGGGAGGAGACGGCGCTTCTCGGCCGGTTGCGCCAGCTCGTGGAGCGCGCCTCGATGCTCGTGACCTACAACGGAAAGTCTTTCGACGGGCCGCTGCTCGAGACCCGCATGGTGATGAACCGGCTGCCGGCGTTACCCCCGAAGCCGCACCTCGACTTGCTCCATTTGGCCCGTCGCCTGCACAAGCGGCGTCTCGGGGCGTGCCGGCTCGTGCATCTCGAAAGCGAGGTGCTCGGCTGGGAGCGCAACGAAGACGACGTGCCCGGCCACGAAATTCCGTCGCGCTACGGTCATTTCCTCCGCACGGGTGACGGCGAGGCACTCCGCACGGTGGTCGACCACAACGCGTGGGACGTCCTGTCGATGGCGGCGCTGGTCGGCTTGTACGGGGAGCCGCTTCCCGCGTTGCACAGCGAGGATCTCGTGGGAGTGGCCCGGACCTTCAGGCGCGCTCGGGCATTCGACGAAGCCATGCGCATTGCCGACGCGGCCGTTGCTGCGGGGGCGGGCCCCGAAGCGCTGCGGGCGCGCGGGGAGATCGCGAAGGCGCGGGGCGACAAGGCGCGCGCTCTTCGGGATTTCGAAGCTCTCGCGGGCGAGGTGGACGACGCGGCCGCGCGTCTCGAGTTGGTCAAGCTCTACGAGCACTACGTCAAAGAGCCCCTGGCGGCACTCGAGCTCCTGGCGCTCGGCACCGGGGAGGACGAGGTTGCCACGGAGCGCCGGCGCTCACGCCTCCAGCGGAAGCTTGCTGGCGCGAAAGGGCGTTCGGGCCGTCGCGTCCCCCCCAAGGGGTGAGGGGGGCGCGACGGCCCGGGCGAGCACCGCTATCGCCGGCAAGCGCGACCTTATTGGGGTCTTTGGTAAAGACCCCGCCGCGCAGGAGCGCGGCGCCCCAAAACCGCTTCGCGTTGAGGGGCGAGTGATGCTCGCTGAACCGCGGCATCCGGGCCTGTCGAAAAGACTTTGCTGCCGGCTGTTAAGAGCCGTGGCGGGATCTGCTAGACGGGGGGCCTCATGGCGTACGACCACCGTGCCATCGAAGCCCGCTGGCAAGAGTATTGGGAGGATCACGACGTATTTCGTGCTGAGCGGCACGAAGGTCGTCCCAAGTACTACGTCCTCGACATGTTTCCTTATCCGTCGGGCAGCGGGCTCCACGTCGGGCATCCCGAGGGCTACACGGCAACGGACATCATCGCTCGCTACAAGCGCATGCGCGGCTTCGACGTCCTGCATCCCATGGGGTGGGACGCGTTCGGGCTTCCGGCCGAGCAGTACGCGATTCAAACCGGCACGCACCCAAGGGTCACGACTGACAAGAACGTCGACGTCTTCCGACGGCAGCTGAAGAGCCTTGGCTTCTCCTACGATTGGAAGCGAGAGGTGAACACCACCGGGCCCCGGTATTTCCGCTGGACCCAGTGGATCTTCCTGAAGCTCTTCGAGCGCGGTCTCGCATTTCAGAACGAGATCCCCGTCAACTGGTGTCCCGCTCTGGGGACGGTGCTTGCCAACGAGGAAGTGATCGATGGTCGCAGCGAACGAGGCAGCCATCCCGTCGAGCGCCGCCCGTTGCGGCAGTGGCAGCTGAAGATCACCGCCTACGCGGATCGACTCGCCTCCGAGCTCGAGGAGCTCGATTGGCCGGAAACCAGGCAAAAGCAGCGCGACTGGATCGGTCGTAGCGAGGGTGCGCAGGTCCGCTTTTCCGTCAAGGACAGCGACGCCGTGCTCGAGGTGTTCACCACCCGCCCCGACACCCTCTACGGCGCGACCTACATGGTGATCGCGCCCGACCACGCGCGCACCCTGGAGCTCACCACCGACGCGCAGCGGGCGGAAGTCGAAGCCTATGTCGCTGCCGCCAAAAACAAGAGCGACTTGGAGCGCACCGCGACCAAGGAGAAAACGGGGATCTTCACCGGCGCGTACGCGGTCAACCCGCTCACTGAGAGCGAAATCCCGATCTACACGGCAGACTACGTGCTCGGCGCCTACGGAACTGGCGCCATCATGGCCGTACCCGGACATGACGAGCGCGACTTCGAGTTCGCCCAGAAGTTCGACCTTCCGATCATCGAGGTGGTCAGTCCCGATGGGACCCTGCACGACAGCCTCGATGCGGCTTTTTCAGGCGATGGCGTCGCCGTGCGATCCGGCGTGATCGACGGCCTGCCCACTCCTCAGGCGAAGGCGAAAATCCTCGATCACCTCGAGGCGAAGGGCATCGGCGAGCGCAAGGTCAACTACAAGCTCCGCGATTGGGTTTTTTCTCGTCAACGCTACTGGGGCGAGCCCATCCCGATCTATTTCCCCGTGAAGACCGAGGGAGATCCGCGCAAGGGCGATCCACACGAAATCGACTTCTCCCAGCCCATCGCGGTGGAGGAGTCGGAGCTCCCCCTGGAGCTGCCCGACCTCGAGGACTTCAAGCCGGGCGATCCCCAGGGCGCCCTGGTCAAAGCTCTCGACTGGCGATTCTTCCAGAAGGACGGAAAGTGGTTTGCCCGCGAGACCAACACGATGCCCCAGTGGGCCGGTTCGTGCTGGTACTACTTGCGCTACCTCGACCCGACCAACGACGAAGCCATTTTCAGTGAGAAAGCGTACGACGATTGGATGCCCGTCGATCTGTACGTCGGCGGCTCGGAGCACGCCGTGCTCCACCTCCTCTACGCCCGCTTTTGGCACAAGGTCCTCTACGACGCTGGAGTCGTGAAGCACCCGGAGCCGTTTCAGAAATTGGTGCACCAGGGAATGATCCTGGGCATGGTCTACCGCTACTTCGCGGTGGTGGACGATGCTGGAGCGCTCGTGCGGGCTCTTCCGGGAGACGACTCCGATGTGATCCCGGACAAGGAGCAGGGTGGGTTCGTGCTGCAGTCCACCGGGGAGAAGGTCGAAGCGCGCTCCTTGCTCGAGAAGGAGGTCACCTTCGTCGACGGCAAGCCGACGCACCCGGAGCACGGCGTCGTGCTTGCTCCCGTGGCGGAGAAGATGAGCAAGGCGCGCGGCAACGTGGTCAATCCCGACGACGTGGTTCTGGAGTTCGGCGCCGACAGCCTCCGCATCTACGAGATGTTCATGGGGCCGCTCGAGCAGACCAAGCCCTGGCAGACGAGTGGCATTCAGGGCTGTCGCAGGTTCCTCGACAAGGTCGACTCGCTTTCTCGCAAAGTAAAAGCGACGGCCGAGCTCGACGAGGAAACCGAGAAGCTCCTCCACCGCACGGTGAAGAAGATCACCGAGGACATCGAAGGTCTCCGCTTCAACACGGCTGTCAGCGCGATGATGATCTTCGCCAATCATCTCGCCACGCTCAAAGCGGGGGTGCCACGGGAGGCCTTCGAGAAACTCCTCATGTGCTTGTCGCCCTTCGCGCCTCACCTGGCCGAAGAGCTCCACGCCGAGTTGAGTCCTTCCG
>JBNKGC010000177.1:0-12672 GCA_050289625.1 Polyangiaceae bacterium
CGTGGAGTGCGACCGGGATCGCCATCGCCGCTACCCTGGGTGAGGGCTGGATTGCACGTTTATGTTTCCTAGCCTCCGAGGGTCTCGACGACACCGCGATCTACTTCTCGCACGTCTACGAAGACTGCTCGACCTCGTCGGGCTTCGCGCAGCAGTCGTCCGGCTACCAAGGGCGATCCATCATTTCTGCGGTCGCCGGCAACGGCAATGGTTTTGCGGTGGGCTGGGCCGAGGCCAACGATGAAGCTCCGGGTACGGTGCGCCTTTTCGGACCCCACGTATGCGACGACCCCGATCAGTGAGCGCGGGTGAGTTTCGACGACGCGCCCTTTCCCGGATCCAGGAGACTATTCGGAACGGAAACCTAGTCCGGGGTAGCACCCCCCTCGGCCCAGGTGGATGAGCGCAAATCGTCGCACTGATCGCGGCGTTCGGCGAAGTACTCGTCCTTGCATTGGCGCGGGCAGCAGCCGAGTTCGCTTTTCCAAGGCTCATCGGTCGTACACTCCGGAGCGGCCTTCATGCACTCGTCGACGGAAAAGCCGCTTTTGTTCGCGCACTCGCGTGGCCGACATCGGAGCATCCCATGGTAGGGCCGTGTCGACAGACAGCGCGACCTCTTCGAACGCCGACCGTCCCTCGGAGGGTCTCAGTGAGAGTCTGCCGGACCCGAATGACGCGCCTCTCTGTGCCAGTCTGCGCCAGCCCACGCCGCCGCCCGGGCGTTGGTCAGTTCTCGGATGACGACCCGGAGCCAGGGCGAGCGAGGGTCAATGCAGGGCGCCTTCGACACCAGCAGGCCCCCGGGCGGCAGGAGCGCACGGACTCGGGCCAGGGCCCTGGGCAGAGGTTGCTGTGGTCGGCCCTGAAGCCGTATGGTGACCTCGTTACCGCCGCGACCCCGAGACGTGAGAGCTGCTCCCGTTCACTCGAGGACTCGGCTCGCTTTTTCTTGAGGAGCCCCGTGTTCAACAGCTGCTTCTGTGGTGGCTTCGCCTTGACGGGCATGGCCAAGGGCCAGAGTACCTTCGACAGCTACGTCACCTCGTGGCTCGAGGCCCCCCTGAACGACGACGCCTACTACCAGGGCACGCTGCGCCTCCTGTTCATGATGACCGGAGCTGGGCTCGCGGACTGTGCGCAGTAGGCAACCATCTGCGAAGCCCGCCCCGACTCACGGAACGAACGAGTGAACGAATCTGGGGCTCCACTGCAGGAGCGGAGCGTGGACGTGATTCGACATTGCACAGAAACAATGTGCGTCGATCCTGACCAGTCCAGTCCGTCGCCTCGTACATATAGCGATGACCGCTTGCGGTGATCGCAGAAAACATGAGCGGCAGTTGAGAAAAGTGGCCTCCCGTAGCCGTTTTGGCCCTCGCCCACCGTGGGCCAAAGTGGCGGAGGGCAATCAGCGCAACTGATCACCGCTGTAGGAGACCTGCTGGATGATTGGGTCGGCGCGGTACTCTCGCCAGCCGCTCCCCCTTCACGCGCTTCAACCGCTCAAACCTTGCTCGTGCCGGGGACGGTAGCTGGGGCCGGGAAATGTTCTGGCTCAGGCTCGGTCTCGGTCGTTTGTGCAAGAACGTTCTATCCGCAACCGGGAGTGTTGGGGCAAGAAGCAAGCACGACGGACGCGATGACCTTCGTGTGTGGCCAAACAAACCGACCCGCCAATACCACCCGCCCTGCGTTCGAGGTCCTGCGGCAAGTGCCCCCGAAAGCACTGCGGCCTTCAGGTTGTCCGCCACGAGCTCCCGTCTTCGAGCTGTCCATCGATCGAGAAAATCACGTGACCAGACTGACTCGAGTCTGATTCCGGAGAAGCCGGGAACTGCTCGACCAGGATTCTTCCCCTTCAACGGCATTGGTGCAGTTCGTGACGGCTGAACCGTGAACGCGTTGGAGGGAGACAATACAACAAGAAGGAAGACGGATGTCACAAAGAATCCACCACCCCATTTGGTCGAAAACGACCGGAACGAGCATCGCCGCGTCTGGGCGATCGTCGGTGAGGCGGGCGGGCTCACCAGCCATCGACCTCGCAGTGGGACAGGACATGCTCTCTGCTGTCGCTAGTCCCCCCCCTTCTGCGTCCACGCCGCGTGAAGTGAAGTCCGACGGCGTCGTCGGTGAAGTGATTCGAGAGCTTCACGCGATGGCCCCTCCCCGCACGGTTGCGGCAGCGGCCGCCGTAGGCTGCTACATCGTCGCTCAGCTGTTCGGGGGGGACCTGGCCCGAATGCGCGAGAAGGGCACGAGGGACAGCCGCCTCCACGCGTTAGTCAACTCTCCGAGCCTGCCATTCAGCCAACCCGTCCTCTGGCGCTGTTTTGGCATCTACGAAATGGTCCAAGAGGATCCGACTTTGAGCACCTCGCCGTTCTTGGGAGTGACGCATCTGCGCGCAGTGATCGGCCTGCCCTCGGAAGCTCGGCGTCGCCTTCTGCGCCTCGCCGAGTCCGAGCGCTGGACGGCGGAGACGCTAGTTAGCATGGCGGCTGCCGAACGGGTGTCCGAGCCACGCGGGTGCCGCTCTTCCAAGGCCCTCTTGCAGCGCACGGTGCGCCTCGCCGAGCGCGCCGCCGGTGATGCCGCTGCGCTGCGTTCGGCGGCCACCGTCGATGGGATCTGCGCGAGCGCGGTGCAGCAAGCGCGGGAACGGCTGGTGCGCGCGGAAAGAGCGCTCGGCGCTCTGCGCCAAGAGCTGGACCAGCGGATCGCGGACACGAACGAAGCGGAAGACAGCGCGCGGTGATCGAACCCGAAGTTGCCTTGAGCTGCTCTGCGCCGATTCGGCCCCGACAGCGCTGAGAACCGAATCGGCTGCCCAAAGCCAGCGAGCCGAACCTGCTACTCTTGTTTCTAGGATCACCGCAAGCGGTGATCGTTCTAGAAGCTACCGTCGGGGACATCGACTACGGGGGTCGGATTCGTCGTTGACGATTGATGACTCATCTGAGCGTAGGCTCCTGGTGTCACCCCGAGTGCGCGCTTGAAATGTCGACCGAAGTGGCTTTGGTCGGCAAAACCACATTCCATCGCGACGGTTGACGCGCGTATGCCCCGCCGCAACAGCGTGCGCGCACGGCCGAGGCGCCAACAGATCTGGTAAGCGTGCGGGGGGATTCCGTAGCGACTCTTGAAGGCGCGCAACGCCTGATAGCGGCTCATGCCAACCTGCGCGGCGAGAGATTCGAGATCCATCTGGTTTCCCTCCGTAGAGTGGAGAATCTCCCGCATGCGCCTCACCTGCCATGCGGCCACACCGGCAGGCACCCGCTGACGACCCGTCACCAACTCCTGAACGATGGCTTCGAACGCGTGCACGAAGCGCGATTCGATCTCCAAAGGGCTCGTGGTCGGATCGAACGTCCGCAAGAGCTCGACGACGCGTCGAACGACGCGTCGTGAGGAACTCACCCGGTCCGTTCGCCAGGCCAGCGAGGATCCATGCACACCGTGCTCCTGCGCATGGGCACTGAAAACGTCAGCGTCGATCATCAAGGCGCTGAAGGTCCCCACGCGGTCGATTCGCGTCATGGTGTGGACCTCGCCTGGCGTCGTGCAGAGTAGACCCCCGGGACCCACCGTTTCTTTCTGACCCCGATACCGCACTTGGCCTTGCCAGTCGATCGGTACACCGATGCCAAACGCAGTATGGAACCATTGAAATCGCTGCGCGGAGTTGATGGCGTCGAACACCTCGATGCCAGGCAAGCTCGGCGATTCCCTGACAGCGATACGCTCCTTGAACACCTGTTGACTCCTAGCCCTCATAGCGGGTGGATCTTAACAGAAAAGGGAAATCGTGACCGGGGGGGAAGTGATTCCACGAACCCTCCGCACACTCCGAGGGCAGCCCGCGGAGCGACCCGCCGTTCAGCAAGATCTGCAAAATCCGTCGGCAAGCAGAGGAGCACCGTGGCCTCCCGAAGTTCGCGACGACAGAGGTCGATGAGTTTCCCTGGCCCCTGGAGCGTCGCTCAGTTCGCCATCACGACGCCTGTGAAAAACGCCCCGCTTGCGAGGGGCGGCGAGGAGGAGGGATCATCGCGCAGAGGCGTGCGATGAGGTCGAGCGGCCCGAGCAGGATGGCGCGGGTGCCATCGCGCTAGACCTTCTTCATGGTGTACGCGACGCGCCCGTCATCGCGGAGCTCGAGGCGGTCTTGGGCGATGGGAGGCCTCGCGAGGTGGCGGAACATCCTCTCGAGGCGCTTCTTGTCCCGGCCGTCTGTGGCGATGGCGCCATGCACGTTGATGCCGCCGACCACGGCGGCTGACTCACGTGGCTCGACCCGGTCCTGCTGATCCCACCTCCTCGCTTCAACATGATCCGCTACCACGGTGTGCTCGCTCCGAACGCGCGCCTGCGGTCTCAGGTGGTGCTGAGCCACGAGCCGAGGTCCCTCGCCGACGCGTCCCCGGCCGAGCTCTGCGAAGCCAACCAGCTCGGGATGTTCGGCGGGGAAGACGCGATCGAGGCGCACCTGATGGAGAAGTGGGGCGTGTGGCCGGGCCCCGAGGGGCCGCCAGCGATTTTCGACGATCTGGTACTCGCCGGCGCATCGCTAGGGAGCTGCGGGCCACCCTGTGTTCCCAGTGACGTGGCGGCCTGCGTCGCGGGACAGACTCCGCGGAGTGCGTCCGTACGAGATTCGTTGCTTGGCGGGCCGCGGGAAAGCGACTGCGCGCGGGCCGCCGCGTGCATCGGGCTCGCGGCGGTGGAAACCAACGAGGGAGAGACTCGCTGCGAAGGGGCCCTCGACGTGGCGTTCAGCGGTAACTACGAGGTGATGGCAGACTGCGCGAACGCGCTCACTTCTGTCAAAACCGCCCTTCGACCCCTACCGTCCGCCAGCCGACGAGGGGCCGTACCGAAGGCTTGGCGGACTCTCGAGCCATCTGCTCGGGGTCCTCGTCGCCTGTGAATAATAGAAACAAACCGGTACCAAGTGCGGCCGCGCCGACGCCGTAGCCGATCAGGGCGAATGTTCCGGATGTGGCGGCTTGTGAAGAAAGATCTTTGATCTCCTCCTGCTCCTGGCCCGTACAAGCCCCGTCCTCTGCGCAGCCTCCGTCCTGAAACAACTCATCTGCTTCGTTCTGTTTGCTCAGGCGGTCGAGGAGGAACACCGTACCGAGCCCGACTCCAACCGCGCCGACTCCCAAGGCAATGTAAGCCGGCATGGGGGAACTACCCGCGCCTTGATCGGCAAAAGAGGCGTCTCCCCCTGTCGCAACTCCAACAGGCTCGGTGGTGGGAGTCGCCTCTTCTGGAGTCTCCAGCCGAAGCGTTACGGACTCTTGGCCCCCTTCCGCGAGGGTGACCACTACCGGCTCGGCTCGGGCGTGCTCTGCCTCCACGGTCAACTCGTAAGTGCCGGGATCCACGGGATGGGCTACGCCCAACAGTCCCGCAGCGATGGTCTTACCGTTGGCGCGCACTTCGATCGGCTCGTCAGTTTGCCCTTGTATCGTCACCGTGAGTCGCGCGAGTCGCGGCTTCAATGGCTCGACTTCGACCCGCGACCTTTCTTGCGCGTGTACAAAGGCTTCCGGCGCTCCAGAGGAGAGCCTCTCGTGAATGATCCGATTGTACAGCTCGACCGCTTCGACGAGCCTGCCGAGCTTCTCGCTCGATCGGGCCATGTACAGGAGGTGGGGCGGCGCATGGTACAGCGCCTCGGCGCGCCGAAACAGGTCGTAGGCCTTCTGCCATTCGCCAGTCTTGAAGGCGTCGGCGCCCTGCATGGCCAGAGCCCTGGCGCCTGCAACCTCCTCATGCGTTTGGGCCCACGCCCTGGCTGGCGGGGCGGACACCAGGGCGCATCCGAGAATCCAGGGGAGGAGACGGCATGACGGCGCTGATGTGACGAGTAGCGACGAGAGACCCCGCATAGTGGCCGAGGCTATCATGGGCTCAGCCGAAAAGGAAAAGACGCAAGCACTCCACCAACTGAGCTCGCCCTCGTGATCGGTCTCACGAACTGCGGCGCTCCCGTCTTTCCTTTCTTCGGTCGCAATCCTTTCTTCCGTCGTTTCTTCAACCGCTATGCGTCCGGATATGGGATTTCGCTCGACGTGAGCTAAACTTCCGCTCCCATGCGCCTCTCCCGTGCCTCGAACCCTTTTGCTCTCGCTGTGGGAACAGCTCTCGCCTGCGGCTTCGTTGCCTGTACCAGCAAGTACACGGACGAGGACTTCGGTTTGGTGAAGGAAGACGGTACCGGCGGTACCGAAACCGGCGGTACCGGAGCCGGCGGCACCGGAGGTGCGGGGGATGGAGGCACCGGGGCTGGGATGGGGATGGGTGGAATGGGTGGTGGCTCTCCGAGCATCCCGACACGCGGTTTGGTTGTTGTCGGTGGAGTCGACACCGACAACCAGAGCGTCCTGTCCGTGCTCGATCCTGAGAGTGGCGAGGAGCTTTCTCGAGACGCGTTCCCGAGCGGGGTGCAGGTGGCGGCGATCGCCCACGATGGGGCGCCCGATCGCGATCTGTGGTTCGTTTTCACGGCGGGCACCTTTCCAGCGACGGCTTCGGTCCCGGCGAACCTCCAGGTGAGACGTTTCGACGACGCGGAAGAGACATGGACGACATTGGGTACGGTCACCAACTTGCCGCCTCCGCTACCGGGCAGCCTGACTGTTCTCAACGAGCGGTTGGCGTATGTCTCCTATGAGGTTGAAGGCGGAGAGGTCGTGCAGTCCGTCACTCTTCTCGATACCGAGGATCCTGGGAACGTCGAGCAGATCAGCTTCGAGTTTCCCACCTCGGGGGAGAGCGACAACGAGTCACTGATTGGCCTCGCTGGTGTACGGGGAACCGAGGAGGATACGAGCCTGCCCGGAGGAACACTCAATCTGGTCATTGGCGTGGGCGCGACGATGACAGGCGGCTTCGCCCAGTGTGGAGACAGCTGCGACGTCCACATCCAGTCCATCGCAGTAGGGAACCTCATCCAGGAGGGACTCCGCGGAGTACTGGGTGAGGGCACGAGCACACCGGCAACGGGCACGACGGGTGTTCCGATAGTGACCGTCGATCCAGCCCGGCGGGATGTTCTCGTGGCCGTGCCCGCGGCGGATAGCTCGAACAACGTCAACCTCTATCGCGTACCGGACCCCCGGGACACCTCCACGGCGGAGTTCGGCTCGTTACCACTCGTTTCCGAGAGCGTTGCCGGTTTTGCCGTTGCCGAGTGTGCAGACGTGCTTGCCTTCACTCTTCCCGTTGGCACTCTGAATGGCGTGAGCCGCGCTGGGATCAAGAGCTCGGTGGACTTGGAGCGTGCGGGCCAACTCCTCGTCTATGAGCCGTACACCCGAAGCCTTATCGCTCCGTTCAATCCGGAAGACGCATCGGCTCCTGAGATCCTTGCTTTCGAGACTGCAACGAACTCGAGCGGAACGAGCATCACCGTGACGCCCAGGTCGGACTGGTCGGCCCCCGCGGATCTGCGGGTGGATGTCCTGGCCGTGCGCTACCCCGACCTTTCCTCGTGTGAGTAGCCTCCCATGAATGTTTCGCGTCATCTCGTTCGTTCAGGCGTCCTGCCCGTTGTTCTGGTGGGTGCGGTGTGCGTCCTCGGGGCATTGATTGGGTACGGAGTGTATCGGGAACGAGCAGAGCAACCGTCCCCGGCCGCTCCCTCCCCTCCGGTGGATGCACCGCAGCCGGCGATCCCGATGGCCGGTCCCACGGCCCGTCCTCCGGCCCCCACCGATCCAACGGCTCGGGACCTGATGCAGGTGGTTTGCAAGGGAGGGGAAAACCCCTGCGTCTGTCGAAGGGACGTGATCAAGAAAGCCTTCGCGCTAGCGCTTCAGTCTGCCGCGCGCGAGGCGCTCGACGGGGCCCCGGCTGACTGTGTTCCGGAGCTCGAGTCCTCTGGACTGCGCGCCGAGGTCTTGGCGCGGGTTGGGGACCTGAAGGCTGCGCGCCAGGAGGCAGAGGCACTCCTGCTTCAGCAGCCCAAGAACCCACATGCCACGTTCGCCACAGCGCTGGTTCTGCTTGCTCGGGGCGAGACTCAGCGGAGCCGCTCGGTGGCTCAGAGGGCGGCAGAGCTCGGCCGTGGCGCTCCCGCTCACATGTTACTGGGTGTCTTGGCGCTTCGCGACGATCAGCTGCGAGAGGCCGAGCGTCACCTGAACGAAGCCCTCGTCCAGGATGAAGACGACGTCGAGGCGCTCTTCAATCGGGCCGTCTTGTTCGAACGACAAAGGCAATACAACGGCGCACGTGAGGGGTACTTGAAGGTCCTGGCCCTGCGTCCGACGCATGCCGATAGCCGGTACGCCCTTGCCCGGCTGACCCACGCCGCCGGCGCGTTCGACGAAGCTCGCCATCACTTGCGGAAGCTCGAAGAAATCGCTCCCCACGACGAGCGGATCGCCGGGATTGCAGCGAAGCTGCAAGGGGAAAGGCCGAGCAGTGCCGTCCATCGAACTGCAAGCGAGCAGTGACCTGCAAGCGAGACGTGAAGGGCAGTGAACCCGTAGGCGGTGCGTGCTTGGCACTAGCTGGGCGGTTTGGCACCCTCTGAGCGCTGAGCTTCGTGCGCAAACTGAGAGTATGCGGTGCCCCGAAAGGTGTGGGGTATTCCAAAAGAATATTGGGGTATTCGGAAAGAATATTGGGGTCCCCCCTGAAGAATTTGGGGTCCCCCCCTAAACAAGATGGGGCACCCCGAAATAGTCAGCCGTTGACGACCGAGACCACTGTGCGGTACCTATTTGTGATGGCTAGCCCGACCGCTCGAGCGCTGTTCTTCACTGTTCTTCTTGTTGCTGGTTCCGGCACGGCAGCCGGGTGCGGTGGAGGAGGTAGCAACGGCGGAGGGTCGCCTGACGAAAGCACCGGCGGAATGGCGGGTAGCTCGTCGGGCGGCAGTGACGGAGGCGGGAACACAGGCGGGTCCGACACCGGAGGTTCCGGTGGTTCGGACAGCGGTGGTTCGAATGCCGGTGGTTCGAATGCCGGCGGTTCCGGCGGCTCGGTGACTCGGACGACGGGTTCCGCGACGGCGGTCGTGGTCGATGGGACCGTAGCCCGTAGTGACAATTTTACGGCTATTCTCACCTTGGGTGAGGTGCCCGGCGGCAATCGCTCGATGTCCTCCCCGGGCCATCGAGCGAACTTGGGTGTGATCGGGGCAACTCAACCTTAATTCGGATACCAGTACTCGGAGAATCAAGATGACAAGGCGTCGATATGCATGGGGCATGGTTCTGGCAGGAGCTCTTGCGACCTCGGCTTGGGCAACTTCCACGTCTGCCCTAGTCCCAGCGGGAATCACGCAACAGGGGCGTCTGATGGACGCTGAGGGTGAGCCGGTGTCTGGAGACACTTTGATGGTGTTTACCATCTACGACAGTCCCACGGAGTCCGAGGAAGCGAACATCCTCTGGACCGAGACGCACGAGATCACCCTGGACGAGGGGTACTTCTCCGCGCGCTTGGGGGATGACGGAGATAATCCTATCCCGCCGGATCTGTTCGACGGCTCCGTGCGATACCTCGGTCTGAAGGTAGGCACTGACGACGAAATGATGCCTCGAGAGCGCATCGCGAGCGTCCCCTATGCCTTGATGGCCAACGATGTCGTCGGTGACATTCATCCGACCTCCGTGACGGTCGGAGGAGCGGAGGTCATCGATGCAGACGGGAAATGGGTCGGCGAGGTTCCTTTCCGATCCAATTCGACTTTGTTGAACAGAGTAGCCGGAACCGCGCAAAGCTCGGCTGGTCTAAACAACAGATCCGTCACGTGCCCGGCGGGCACTTCGGCAACCGGCGGTGGTTGCAATTTTTCACCGGCAGGGAACGCCACGAACGGCTACTTGAAGGCCAGTTACCCGTCGGTATCAGGGTCACGGCCGAATGGTTGGATTTGCCGGGCTCAAGGGTCGGATAACGACGGAAACACTAGCTCCGAAGGGACTGTCACCCCTTATGTCGTCTGCATTGACGATTGAGGGCGGTCAGTCCTCATTCCAACGTGGAATCAACCCCGTGGGTTGTACGAGCTGACGTAACTCCGCCGTGTTGACGTCGCCCGCTCTTCCTGAATGAGGGGCGACGAGGCGGAAGCTATCCGCCTCCTGCGCGTCGACAACCCCCCAGGTGCCGTCCTTCAGTCGAAGGACGGCGCCGACACGCAGCTCTGTTTCGAGAGGGTTGATTTCTCGGACCTGAATGCCGACCGAGGCGAGTCGAGCTTGGACGTCCTTTACCGTAGCCGACGGGGGCAGCTCGGACGGGATCACGGAAGCGTCAAGGCCGTAGTACTCCAAAAGATAGGCAACGGCTGCTGTCGCCGAATTCTCCGTGCTGGTTCGAAACCGCATGAACGGATCGGGGGCGCTCAGGATGCGTGGGGGCCGCCCCAGTTCGGCGATGGCCTCTGCCGCCCGTGCCGGATCGCCGCGTCGTAGCTCGACGACCGCTGGGGCCGCTAGCACCAGGGCCGGCACGGCCACGAGACACCCGGCCCGGAGCCAGTGCCCTCGGGAGTCGGTGCGCTCCGGTGGGAAATCGACGGATTGCTGTGTGCTCCACAGCCGCCGCAGCGCGATCACGAAACCGAACCACGGCAAGGACCACCAAAGCTCGAAGAAGCGCACGTAGGGCGTCTGCCCGGAATATGTGGACGCCACTTCGCGCACAGCAGCACTCTCGCGAAATGGCCCTCCCCTGAAACGTCCAAAACGGTCGATGACGCCCGACGGACCCGCGTTGCTGGCCCAGATGAGTGAACGACCCAGCTCGACGGCGCGTAGCTGACTCATGGCCAGGTGTTCGAAGACCATGATGCCGCTGCCAAAGGTGACGTCGCTCGTCGTCACGGCGAGCAGGTTGGCGCCAGCTCGCACTAGCTCGAGGCTCGGCTTGCGCAGGTATGATTCGAGGCAGATGGCCACGCCCAACCGCGTTTTCGGGAAGATCTCGAAGACCCGATAGCCCTGCGTTCCTGCTGCGAGGGGCGCCTCCCCGAAGGGAGCTAGATCGACCTTCTCGTGCGCTCCGAGGAATCTTCCATCGGAAGCGAACACTCCCGCGGCGTTGACCTTTCCTCCAGCTGTGTCGACCAGATAGCTCGTCACGACGGCAGCCTGACGGAGCCTTTGGCTGCGCTGACTCCAAGCGTCTCGGACCGGAGGGAGCATCAGGCCGAAACGGCCGTCGTAGGTTTCCGTGGTCACGAGCAAGTCGCTGGATTCCAAAGGCAACAGCAGCTGGGCGAACGTCTGATCGAACTGCTCGGCCACGGAGGGCGCGAGCAGGCGAGACTGGTAGTAGGTGCTGCCCGCGTTGACCTGGGGGATCCCTACCTGGATGTTGCCCGTAGGCCCTGGCGCTGACAGATGGGCCAAAGCGGAGAGCGACGCCAGAACGAGCAGCCCGGGTAGACCCGCTCGCAGGGCAGGTGTTGCGCTGCGGAGCGACCAGGGGCTGCGTGCCAGCACGAGGGCCACTTCCACCAAGGTCGCTTCGAGGAGACCGGTCACGAGGTCCGCTCCGACGAGACGGGCACCGGCGATGAGCTCCGTTAGCGGCGTCACGAAGACGGTGGCCAGCTTCGAGGGAAATCCGATCAGCTCTCCAAGCTGCGCAAGCAGCGCTGAGACGCACACAGTTCCCAGGAGACGAGCCCACCTCACCGAGCTTCGCGCAACGAAGCGCGTCCAGAGGATGAGGGGTATGTGATGCGACGCGGCACCTACCAGTGTCAGCAGGACCGGAACGACCAGCCCCCAACTGACACTTCCTGCAAAGGTCACGGCTCCCTCACCGCAACCGAACCCCGCTCCGAGAGCGAAGGCCCGAGCGAAGGACCGCGTCCTCGCGGCAAGCGTCAGCACGGCCAAGGCGGCCAAGACGTGGACGATGAGCAAGTCTCCGCCGGGTCGACCCAACGCGCTCAATCCCCCCACCATCGCCCCGAAGCCGCAATGTCCCAGGGATGCGACGAGACCGGAACGCGAGGGAGAGCGCATGGAGCTCTTCACTCGATCGAGTGCAGATACACGTCGAGGACGAGCTCTGTGCCGTCACGTCCCGGCAGCACGGTGCCTGCCTTGTCCGCCGGTACCCAGACCTGCAGCAGCCCCCCGGTGCGTAGGGTCATCAATGCTTCGCCAAGCCCCCCGGGGGCGTCCGCCGGCTTGAGGGTCATCTTCTGGTGTTCCAGGATCGGCTCGGCCTGAAGGCGCAGCGCGTAGGCGTTGACGTAAGTGAGCAGCGGCGTTTCGGAGTTCGTCGGCCGGGGTCCCGTTCCCTCGCGGCGCACCACGTAGCGAAGTCCCGTTGACGTCTTTTTCGCCGTGCTCGGTGGACTGCCGATGTCGACGGCGCGTTCTGAACCTCGCTTCGGTAAGTGTCCCGCCGCTTCGAAGCGCTCCACGACGGGCTTGGGATCATCTTTGACTGCGAGCACCTCGATTTCCACGATGACGCGGTCGGTCGGCCACGACGGAGGCTTGAATCCGGCGACCTGCTTTTCTGGCAGCCAGAGAATTGCTTCAGAGCCCGGACCGAGCTGTTGCAGGACTGGATGCAGCGTTTCGGGGAGCATGCTCATCTGGAAGTTTGCAGGGCCTTCAATCGTCCGGGAGCTTTCGACGAGCTTGCCATCGGAGGCCCAAACTGAGACTTCCG
>JBNKGC010000178.1:0-12613 GCA_050289625.1 Polyangiaceae bacterium
CGCCGGAGCGCAGCGGGACCGTGGGGTGAGGAGCGGCGATTCACTCGCCGCGACGAGGGGGGCGGGTCCGCCCCCCTGCTAGCGAGCCAGCCGACGGCGGAGCATGGCGAACCCGACGAGTCCCAGGCTCGACCAGAGCCAGGTAGACCTCGAGGGCTGCGGACCGTCCAGAGAGCAAGCGCAACCACTGTTTTGCTTCTCGAAGGGCGCGTTGTTCTGGTCGAGAATCCCCTGGATGGCGTCCGAGTTGTCCGTCAGGAGCTCGGCGGAGCCGCTCGTCGAGAGCTGCTCGATCATCAGATTCGCGGGCATAACCTCGCCGGGATTGAAAGGCCAGGTGCTGTTCGTGCCGTAGATTTCGCGCCCGTCCTCGAGAACGATGCGATACCCGTCGTTGCGGCACGAGACGTACTGGGTGGCGGTGTGGAGGTTCGAGACGTCCTCGAGATCGGGATTGAACTCGAACATCGGGTCGAGCGTCATCTCGTCGGCGGACATCGTGGTGTAGAGGCGCGTCGTGTACGCGTGCCCCTCGAACAGGTCTCGCATCGCGCGCATGGGGCCGACGACGTCCTCCTCGATGGCGGCGAGGTAGGCGGCGACGTCCATTTGAGCGAAGACCGAGCCGTTGGGACCGGTCTCGTAGGCGTAGCAGCTGGGGCAGCCTGCGAAATCCTCCGCCGACACACCGGTCGGCAGAGGCACGTGCTCGCGCACGACGTCCAGATACCCGTCGAAGCCCGCGAGGAAGCCCGAGAGCTCGAGCACCTGGACGGGGTCGCTGGTCTCCGAAAGCATCGCCAGGTTCTGCTCTTCCGAGTCGAACAGGATCTGACTTGGGAAGGCATCGCTCGCCCCTGCGAACTCCGTGACGAAGCCTTGCCCCTCCGCCTCGTTCGCGGCGGCGGTGACGACGTCGTTGTAGCTGACGCCGGGGTTGAACCAATTGATGAGTGCCTCGTTCAGAACGAGGGACTTGTAGTTCGTCGGAACGGCCCGGGACTCACCGAGCACCCACACCATCACGCCCATGTCGTCGTTGGCCGCTACGGCGGTGGGCTTGATCGGAATCGCGGGGATCTGCGATTCGTAGGTGAGGATCACCGGTCGAATCGAACCGGAGTCGGAGCCCTTGGTGAGCTTGAGCGCCAAGAGGTTCAGGCCGTTGGCGAGGTAGGGCCCCAGGGTGTCCCGACCGAGGCCTGCGACGTCGTAGCCACTTGCCTCCAGCCAATCGACGGCGACGTCCGCTGGATCGGGTGTGTTCGGATCGAGGCCGATCGTTTGAAACTGGTAGTTGCCGATGATGCCGTGGTCGAGCACCGTCACCGGGCCTGACCCGTCGTCGGACTCGGCCGTTGGCCCGCTGAGGACTCCGCCTCGTGCCCCGCTCGAGTTGTTGACGGTACAGGAGTCGATCAGCTGCGTCTGCAACTGATACGAGGGGTTGCTCGCCTGCTGAATGCGCTGAAACCCGATGTTCGACCCGATGCCGATTTCCGGCTCTCCGGGCACCGGCAAGACCCATGCGAAACTTTCGGACGGGCCCGAGTACATGATCTGGATCACCGCGGTGACCGTGCCGTCGTCGTTCTTCGAGAAGACGATCCGCTCGGCAGCTTGGTTGACCGGGGAGCTCTGCGAGCAGAAAAAGCCGCCGCAGGCCTTGGCCTCGGGGACCAGGGAGATCTGAGTTGCCAGGGCGGCGCCGAGGGCGAGGGCGCTGCGGCCGAAGAAGCGAAGGCGAGGACTGGCAAATCGGGACGGGGGGATCATGGGAGCCTCCAGAGTGGCACAAGATGGCACGGCTTTCGGGGCAATTCAGCGCGCGGAAGAGGCCGTGTCGACGTCTAGAGCAAGGCCTATGCCTGCGTGAAGCCGCATCCGAACGTACCCGGGGGCGACGTCCTCACGGGCTCGCTCAGTTCCTTGACGCCGGCGCTGCTTCACTCGCCTTGCCCACCCCCTGTGGTGCGGTGTGCTCCGTGGTATGGGCCCCGCGTGGCCTCTCCGATCCCCACCCTCGATTTTGCACTCGCCGAGACGGATGCGTTCGCGGAAGAGCTCGATCGCGCCTTCGGTGAGATGGGATTCGTCGCTCTCGAAAACCACGGTCTCGAGCCAACCCTGCGCCGAAGGGCCTTCGAAGTGGTCGAGCGGTTCTTCGCGCTGCCCCTCGAAGCCAAGCGAGCTTACTTCGTCGAGGGGGGAGCTGGAGCGCGCGGCTACACGCCGTTCGGAATCGAGGTGGCCAAGGACCAGACGACTCCTGACTTGAAGGAGTTCTGGCACGTGGGTCGCGAGCTCGACAACGCTCCCGGTGCGCCTCGGTATCCCGAGAACCTATGGCCCGAGGAGCTCCCGGAGTTTCGTCCGATCCTCACGGAGCTCTACCAGAGGCTCGAGGCGATCGGGGATCGAGTTCTCGCCGCCGTGGCGCGCGGCCTGCACTTGCCGTCGAGCTACTTCACCGACAAGACCAATTTCGGCAACAGTATTCTTCGGGCGCTCCACTACCCACCAATCGGCGATGAAAGGGGAGGTGCGGTGCGAGCGGCCGCTCACGAAGACATCAACCTGATCACCCTGCTCATCGGCTCCGAAGAGCCAGGGCTCGAGGTGTTGTCGAAGTCCGGAGAGTGGGTGGAGGCCCCTCGGGGGAACGACCTGATCGTCTGCAACGTGGGGGATATGCTGCAGCGGCTGACGAACCGCGCCCTTGCATCCACGACCCACCGAGTGGTGAACCCGCCTTCCCCGTGGTGCGGGGTTTCGCGCTATTCGCTGCCGTTCTTCCTGCACCCCAACTCCGACTTCTTGATTGAGACCCTGCCGAGCTGCATCGCGTCGGATCGCCCCAATCGCTATCCGGTACCCATCACGGCGGACGACTACCTGAAAGAGCGCCTTCGCGAGATCGGGCTCCTCTGAACCGTGGGTCTGGCGCGACTGAAGCTCGACTGAACCACTCTGCGTCTCGCGAAGGGAAGCTGCCGCAAGGAAGCTGGCACGATGCGGCGGGGGACTGCTTTCGAACTGGTACGGCGATTGAATTCGCCGCCCGCAGGGGGAGCCGCAACTGAGGTTGCGCAAACTCGCGAGATGCGATCCTGGCGTCGATATTGGGGTGAAACGCCATCGAGCCGACCGCGGACTTCCCTCGAGTGTTCCAAAGCGAGGTTCAGGAGCGAGACATGCGGGATGGTTCTTGGGCGGGGCGTCTCTGCGCGGTATCGATTTCATTGACGGTCCTCGGTGTCGGTTGCGCAAATGGCCGAGACCCGGGACCCGATGTGTCGGGCGTGGCAACGGGCCAGGAGCGCGCCACGGGTGGGCTCTTGGCTTTGTACGAGTTCTCCGAGGGACAGGGGAACGTCGTCGGTGGGATTGGTCCCACCTTGATCATCGCTGACCCGGCGAGGGTTCGTTGGGAGTCCGGTGCACTCTTCATCGAGCAGTCGACCGTGCTCCGGTCCGCCACACCTCCTGCCGCACTGACGAACGCGATCGCACAATCGGGGGAGTTCACCGTCGAGGCTTGGATCACGCCTGCCAATGTCACCCAGGATGGCCCGGCCCGCATTGTCAATCTCTCCGGCTCGAGTCGCGAGCGGAACTTCACCTTGGGTGCGGGTCTTTGGGGTAACCGCCCGAGCGATGTCTTGGACGTTCGCTTGCGGACCAGCTCCACCGACCGAAACGGACGCCCCTCCTTGTCCACCCAGGCCGGCTCCCTCGCGGTCGGCTTGAATCACGTCGTGTTCACTCGGTCGACGACCGGACTTTCACGGATCTACGTCGATGGGGTGGTGCGCGCGGAAGAGTCCCGGGCCGGTAACCTCGGAGACTGGGACTCGAGCTTTCCTTTGCTGCTTGCCAACGAGGCCGACGGGAGGCGCCCTTGGCTCGGTGGATATCACCTAGTGGCGATTTACGACCACGCGCTGACCGCGCCGGAAGTCGCGCAGAACTTCGCCGCCGGCCCCGGCGATGGTGGGGAGCCACCACCGCCGCCACCACCTCCGAACGAGCCGCCTGTGGCGAGTGCTTCGGCCGATCCGACGTCGGGGACGGCTCCACTTCCCGTGGAGTTCGACGGGAGTGGTTCGATCGATCCAGACGGCTCAATCGCGTCGTGGGATTGGACGTTCGGTGACGGCGCGACGGGAACGGGGGAGTCGGTCAGTCACGTATTTTCAGCGCCGGGCTCCTACCCGGTGGAGCTCACGGTTACGGACGACCAACAGGCGTCAGCGACGACGTCGGTGCTCGTCACGGTGAGCGCACCGGAAAACCAGCTGCCGGTCGCTGGCATTTCCGTCGAACCGGCGACGGGCACGTGGCCTCTCTCCGTAACTCTCGACGGGGGCACGTCGAATGATCCCGACGGAACCATCGTGAGCTGGGACTGGGACTTTGGGGACGGCGAGACTGACGCGGGCGCAACCGTGACGCACGTCTTCCAGACCGCAGGCAGCTTCACGGTGACCCTGATCGTGACCGATGACGCAGGAGCGACGGCAACGGCGTCGGCAGATGTCACGGTGACCGAGCCACCAACTCCTGGAGCACGTGTGGGTGGAGCACTCGTCTTGTACGAGTTCGAGGCTGGGGGAGGGAGCGTCGTCTCCGACACCTCCGGAGTCGAGCCCCGCCTCGACCTGTTCATCGAGAACCCCGCTGCGGTTTCCTGGTCGGGCGGGGGACTCTCCATCGATTCGGCCACCCGAGCCATCTCGGCGACGAGCGCCGACAAAGTGAACGACGTGATCCGCACGTCGAACGAACTCACGATGGAGGCGTGGGTCACGCCGCAAACGGTTTCCCAAAGCGGACCGGCTCGGATCGTGAGCATTTCCGCGGGAGCTGACCTGCGCAACCTGACGCTCGGCCACGGTCTCTGGGGCACACAGCCCCAGGATCTCTTCGACGTCCGTCTGCGAACGACCGACACGAGTGTCAGTGGTACGCCCTCGCTGAGCTCTCCGAGCGGCAGCTTGGCGGCCCGGCTCACGCACGTGGTCTACACCCGGGATACGTCCGGTCTGGCGACGATCTACGTCGATGGCAGTGCCGTAGTCTCGCGGATCGTCGGCGGGGATACCGGCAATTGGGCCGACTACGTGCTGGTGCTCGGAAACGAGGTGGGAGCGGACCGCCCCTGGCTCGGGCGCTACGAGCTCGTTGCCTTGTACGGGCGTGCGCTGACGCCGGCGGAGATCGGGCAGAATTACCTGGCTGGGCCCGATGGGGACGGTGGTGACGTGCCGGACGCGCCGCCGGTTGCGTCATTCGTAGCGGCGCCTCCCGCGGGACTCGCTCCCCTGACGGTGATCTTCGACGCCGCAGGATCCTCCGACGTCGGAGGCCAGATCGTCGCTTGGGACTGGGACTTCGGCGATGGGGGGAGCGGAAGCGGCGTGACGGCGAGCCACCTCTTCCAGGACCCAGGAACCTACGACGTCACCCTCACCGTGACCGATGATTCCGGACAAACCGATGCGATCACGAGCCCCGTCGTGGTTTCGGTGCCCTGTGGACAAGGCGCTCCGGCGGAGCCTGTTGGGACACCCCTCTGGAGTCCTAGTCCGCTCATGCCGAAGCAGCGCCTGCATCGACTCGCCGAGCCGGGGCTCTACGCTTACAGCCCGCACAGGGATTTCGGGTGCGAGTATCGGGGAAGCGGTCACACCCATGCGAGTCCGGACCATTCCGGAATCGATGCGGCCGTCCAGGAAGCTCGCCTGCGCGACCTGTCGCCTGAGGTAGCGCAGCAATTCACCTGGCTTACGGTGCACAGCCTCGTCGGTCCCGACCCGGGAGTGGACAACTTCCAGCACCTGTTTGGCATCGAAGTGTACGCGTCCGTGGGCGAAAACGGCGTTGCACCTCACGTGCTCGGATATTTCAAAGACGGGGCCCTCGTCGGAACCAATCCGTTCGGCGCCTACACGTCGTCGTTCGCGGAGGTCGTGGAGGCCGTCCACGAAGAGGGTGGCCTTGCCAGTTTGGCTCATCCGTCGCGGTATCCCACGACGGATGGCGAGCTTCTCGCGGTGGGGAACCTCTGGGGAATCGAGGTCGTGTCGGGGGATTCCGATCCGGAAGTCAACGCTGCTGCCTGGGACCGCCGGCTCGGTTCTGGGAGGTTCACCTGCGCGAACGCGGGTGGAGACATTCATGCCGAGGACTATCGCTTTACTCGCGGAGTGCAGGTGGTGAGCTCGCCCGAGGCCGTGCCGACACAAGCGGGCCTCCACGAGCAAGTGGCCGCGTGCAACTTCTTCGCGTGTCGCAGTTGGAACGACGACTACCCGCTGCTCAAGAAGCCTCGGTTGACCGTCGAGGACGGTGCGATTGTGTTCACCAGCGACGACGTCGTCGACACGATTCGCTTCGTCGGTCGAGGTGGCGCCACGCTGGCGACGGCGTCCAGTACGATGGCGGCCAGCTACGTTCCGGACGGCAGCGAGGGATACGTGCGCGTGGAAGCTCACCAGTCCACGGGCGCCATCGAATGTTATTCCCAGCCTGTCTGGCTGATGCACCAGGACGACCCGGAGATCGATGCTCCAACCGATCCGGATGCCGGCATCGACCGGGGCGACTTCACAGTCGCGGCGACTGCCACCTCGGAAACGGTTGACTTGTCCTGGGCGTTGATACCGGACGCGACGCGCATTCGGGTCTACCTGGGACCGGAGCCCGCGCTGGTGCAAGGAGAGGCGCTGCCCCTCGAGGTGGAAGTTGCCGATCTCGGGGGAGCGGCGACTGGGGTGAGCATCAACGAACTTGCCGCGCGCACCCAGCTCTTCTTCCGCGTGGTCGCCGAAACTTTGGTTGGTCAGAAGTGGGGGAACGCGCAGGTCCAGACCATCGGAGGCCCTCGGGCGACCCTCGACACTCCCCTGCGTTCGGTGCATTTGGTGGCTCCCGACGTGGTGGCGCTCGTGCTTTCGACGCCCGGTACCGTGTCTGGCGCGGGAAGGAAGGGTGAGGCGTTTCAGGGTGGGTCGTGGAGCGTCAGCCGCGCGAGCGGTGCGTCCATCGACGTCAGCGCGGTGCATCGTCGGAGTATTCCGGTGGGTCAACCCGACTACCCGGTGGGCTTCGGTCAGTTCGGGAATGACGGGGTCGTGGACGTGGACGATTGGATCTTCCTGAAACTGGCCGAGTCGGTGGGGTCGCCAGAAATTCTTCGCGTGACCCATGCCGGCGGAGGAGCCGAAACGGATCTTTCCGTGTCGTTTGCCTTCAGCGATTGGTATGCGGTTTCCCTCGCGATCCAGGTCAATCAGGTTGGGTACAACCCGCGAGCAACAAGGCGCTACGCCTATCTCGGAGCGCATCTCGGCGACGGTGGAGCGGCGGACTTGAGTGGCGTCGGCGGGAGCGCGGACGTGTTCGCCGAGCCGAGGAATTTGCTTCGCGCTCCGCGCCTGGTCCTCGAGGGAGTCCCGATCGCGCTTCGGTCGTCTGCGGACGAGGAAGCGGGAGGTCCGGTCAGAGAGATCGATCTGGCGTTTCTGCCCCCTGCGGAAGGAGTTCGCTACCGGGTGCGGGTGCCCGGGCTCGGCGTCTCGCCGCCCACCTCCGTGAGTGAAGAGGCGGCGATGCGTGTGTTTTACACCGTCGCACGAGGGCTGTTTCTCAATCGATGGTGCGGGGATCTGGCCTCGTCCTACAGCGACTGGAATCGGGCGCCCGATCACTGCAGCGCCTATTTCGTGACGGGAACTTCCCACCTGGATCAGTTCTTCGCGTCTGACACGCCCCAAAGCGACGAACGACTCGTGGTCGGCGGGCATCACGACGCTGGCGACTTCGACATTCGCCCCTACCACGTGCTCGTGTCGCAGTTTCTGATGCGTGCCTTCGAGCTGGATCCCGAAAAATACGCAGACGGTCAGCTCGACATCCCAGAGAGCGGCAACGGCATCCCCGATCTCCTGGATGAGGCGCTTTGGAGCCTCGCCGCCTGGGAGGCGCTTCAGAATTCGGACGGTAGCGTTCGGGCCGGTGTCGAATCCTATCGCCACCCGCTGGGGATCTACTTCGCGAGCGACGATCAGCTGCCCTACTGGACCTTCGATGCGGCGCCCTGGCATACCGCGTACGTTGCGGCCCTGTTCGCTCAGGCCGCCTATCTGCTCGAGCCGTACGACGCGAGTCATTCCAGCGACCTCCTCGGGCGCGCGGAGCTGGCCTACGCCTGGGCCGTGGCCCAGGCCGCACCGGAAGAATACCTGCTTTACGCTGCGGGGGAGCTCGCGCGCACGACAGGGGGATCGCAGTACCGCTCGGACTACGAGACGTTGTGGAATGCCATGGGCCCGGATGGTCCCTTGCAAAACTTCCGCATTTCCAAGGAAGTTTCGGCGCCTTCGTTCGTGGACAACACGCCGGCCATGCCGGATCATCTGCTCGCCTATTTGGCGCTGCCCGACGCTCAGAGTCCGATCGTGGATCGGATGGTAGCGAAGCTCTCCAGTGTCTCGGATGCAGTGCGGGGCAGCTTCTTGAGCTCGCCCCACGCGTATCGCAACGGTCGGGCCACCTTCACTCGACCCGACTGGGGTCAGTCGGTGGGAACGGGGCGTCAGGTGGACAGCGTCTACCAGGTACTCCAGGCCTTCGACCTTTCGAGCGAGCTCGAACGAGACTCTGTCGACGTTCTGAGCCTGGCGGCAGACTACGCGCTCGGAGCGAACCCTCGCGGACAGGTCTACATCACGGGGCTCGGGACGAATTCACCTCGGGAGCCGCTGCACAACGACTCCCTCGCTTTCGTGAAGGCCCAAGGAAGAGCGCCTGTTCCTGGCCTCCCGGTGTACGGCCCGATTCAGTTCGCTCCGGGCGCAGGGTACTTCACCCCGGTCGCGGCGGCGTTCTACCCACCGTTCGATCAGCAGCCGCTCGGTATGCGCTACGCCGACACGCGAACCGCGGTGAACACGACAGAATTCAGCGTGTGGGAGATGCAAGCGCCCATGGCGGAGCTCTTCGCCGTACTCGCACCGGCGCGCCTGCGTCCCGATAGCTGGCGCCCCGGCGGGAGTGAACATGCGAGCGCGCTGCCCGGACACCGAGCGGACTGACGCTACGCGGCGGCGGTCAACGCAACGAACCGCCGCTCTCGCGTCGTGGTCGCACCTGGGAGAAGAGCCACTCGAACAGACCGGGCTCGTCGTTCCAGGCACCGTTCGGCGTCTGGAAGTGCGCCTGATCGCATTTCCCTTCCGTGTCGAAGGTGAGGCGCGTGAATCGGATCCGAGAGCCTTCCGGACGCGACGCCGCTCGGACTCGTCGCACCATCGTTTGGCTCCCTTGGAACGGGTTGTAGCAGTCGCGTTCGTGGTGAAACGACCAGATCGGCGTCTCCCTCAAGAGGTCGGCCTTTTCGTGATCGGGATATCCCGCCATGGGAACACCCGCTGCCCAGAGATCCGGTCTGCGCGCCAAGAGATCCCAGGTGCCGAGACCACCCATCGAGTGCCCCGCAAGGTAGATCCGACCCGAGTCGACAGTCACAGGTGTTTTCCCGACCGAGAAGCGTCCCGACAGCATGTCCTCGACGAGATCGAGGACACGCTGCCCACTCTTCGATGGGTGCGGTGCGCTTCGTACCGAACCAATTTCGTTGTCCAGATCGGTGAAGGCGCCCCATTCCTGCTCCACGCCGTCGACGGTCTCCTTGCGGGCCAATTGGGGGACGACGATCACGGAAGGAAACCGCGTTCGCATCGAAGACTGGGTGAGTGAGCGAGGGCCGGAGAAGAGAGGCGTCTCGAGCGGTCGCCCGTCGTTGTCCGTTCCTCGGTACACGTCCCAACCGTGGTGGAGGAAAACCAGGAGCGGATACTTCACCGTCGGGTCGTACCCTTCGGGGAGGAGAACGATGAACGCGAATTCGAGGGTGTCGGCGCCGTCCTTCGTCGTGACGAGGTGCCCCTGTTCTTTCTCGGGAAATCGAAGCTCCACGTGCTTCCCCGCGAGGAGCACGCTACCCCGGTCATCGACGAAGTCACCCGCCACGTTGCGGGTGACGTAGGCACCGCTTCCGGTTTTCCAAAAGTCGTGACGAGTGTGCGCCCCGTTCTCCGGTGAGGAATCGATACCGGCACTGTCCAGAGTGAACCTCAGCGCGCTTCGTGCCACGGGGCGACCGCTGCCGTCCTTCGTGGAGAACGCGGTCACTTCGATCGCGTGGGGACCGTCCGGAAGGCGCCACGATCGCGGCGCGCCTGCTTCGGTCTCGCTCCACGAGAAAGGCACCTCCGAGTCCAGGCGCGACGCTCCGTCGACGTCGAAGCGGACGCTTCCCGCAGTTTCGTCAGTTTCGGCCAGGAGGGTGATGTCGGGCAGAAGCTCGACCCGATGCAGAATCGACGGCACCTGGTCGAAGCGAGGATCGACTTCGCCGGTCACCACGTCGAACAGGCGCAGGGAGATGATCGGAAGGTCCCCGTTCGGATTCTCGGGGTGGGTCGCAGGGGCGGGCGCAGCGCCGGAGGTGCGGGCAGTCCTCGATTCGATGCGTCCTTCGGGTCCCTCGGCGTGCGGCGATTTGCTGCAGCCGCCGTGGAACAGTCCGAAGGTGACGAGCAGCGCGAGGCTGACTGAGCGCCCTCCTGGGCGCGGGGGGGAGAGGCCGGGGCGACGGGGAGAAACGACGTTCATGGTGTTTTCAGCAGCCAAGTGGCCGAGCGAGGCGACCCCACGGGGCCCCGGTCCCTTCATACCGGCGATCGGCAGCACCCGAAATTCGGATTGGAACTTCGCATCTAGACCACTAGCGTCCCACTCACTTTCTCGAGCGGTGTTCGTTTGACTTTATCCATGACCGTGGTGCTGGTGGCGACGCTGGGCGCGTTCGCTGCGATGATTCGGGGCGTTTCGGCCGAGGTGGCCCTGGGCGCCGCCGTGGCGCTCCTGGTCGTCGCGGGCGTCCTGACCCCCGAGCAGGCACTCCGCGGCTTCGCGAGCGAGCAGATGCAGACGGTCGCTCTGCTCTTCGTGCTCGCTGGAGCCCTGCGCGCTGCTGGAAGCTTGCAGGTGATCTCGGCGCGCCTGCTGCCCCCGACCAAGAGCGTGCTTTTGGCGGCCACCCGCCTCGTCGTGCCCGTGGCGGCCCTGAGCGGATTTCTCAACAACACCCCGGTGGTTGCCATGCTGATCCCCGAGGTGCGGGCTTTCGCGAGACGGACCGGCATCTCGGCGAGTCGGCTCCTCATTCCGCTGAGCTACGCTGCGATCGTCGGAGGCCTTTTGACGGTCATCGGGACGAGCACCAACCTCGTGGTCAACGGGCTCGTGGCGGATGCTGGGCGTCGCACCATCGGGTTTCTGGAGATCGGCAAGGTGGGCCTTCCCGTCTGCATCCTCGGCGTCACGTACGCGATCTTCGCTGCCCGTTTCTTGATGCCCGATCGCCGCACTTCCGACGAGGACCTGGATGCCCGGGCCTTCGTCACGGAAATCGTCGTCGATCCGGATGGCCCGCACGTCGGCAAGCGTCTGGCTGACATTCACGTGGGCGAGCTTCCTCTCTTGGCGCCCGCGGAAATCGTCCGCGACGAGAAGGTCATCCCGGCTCCTCGCCCCGACCACGTGCTCCGCGGGGGCGACCGTCTCGCATTCGTGGGCCCCGTGGCGTCCATCCTCACGTTGCGGTCGCACCCTGGGTTTTCTCTCGCCTCGGACCACGAGTTCCGTCTCGACGATCCGCGCCGGTCCATCGCCGAGCTTCTCATCTCACAGCATTGCCCCCTGATTGGGCACCGCGTGGGGGACGGATCCTTCCGCAAGCTCTACAACGCCGCCGTTCTCGCCGTAACCCGGCAGGGAGAGCGGGTGACGAACGACCGGCTCGGCAAATGGAGGCTCCAGGCGGGTGACATGGTGCTGGTCGAGGCAGGAGCTGGCTTCGTCGAGCAGCACGCAGAAAACCGCGACTTCTACCTGATCACTCCCCGCGAAGCCGTCGCCGTGCCGAGCCGTCCCAAGGCACTGTTCGGCCTCTTGGTGTTGGCTCTCATGGTAGGCGTCGTCGCGCTCGGCTATCTGCCGATGTTCACGGCCACCCTGATCGCGGTTTGTACCCTGGGTCTCGCCGGCTACCTGTCACGCCAGCTCGTGACCCGATCGCTCGAGCTCAAGGTGCTCTTGGCGATCGCCCTTTCGTTCGCCTTGGGCGCTGCCCTCGAGTCGTCAGGCCTTGCCAAGGCATTCGCAGCCCTCGTCACGACGGCGGGAGGTGGAAATCCGTGGATCGCACTCCTCGTGGTCCAACTCTCGGCGTCTCTTCTGACGGAAGTAGTGACGAACAACGCAGCGGCCGCCATCATGGTGCCCCTCGCCCTGGCGGTTTCCGATCACCTGGGCGTGAGCTACCTGCCCTTCGTCATCGTTGTGATGGTGGGGGCCTCCGCGAGTTTCTCGACGCCGGTCGGATACACCACCAACCTCATGGTGTACGCCCCGGGTGGCTATCGGTTCACGGACTTCCTCAAAGTGGGCCTGCCGATGAACGTCCTCGTGACGGCGCTCTCGGTCGCGCTCACACCGATGCTGTTTCCGTTCTAGGTTTTTAGGGGGGCGGCCCCGCCCCCCT
>JBNKGC010000179.1:0-12428 GCA_050289625.1 Polyangiaceae bacterium
GTCGCTGAGCTTCACGTGCGCGGCGTTGGTGTCCCCGAACAGGTTGTGGAGATCCCCGAGGATCTCCTGGTAGGCGCCGTTCAAGAACATGCCGAGGTAATACGGCTGGTCGGGGTGGTACGGGTGGACATCGAGGATTTGACGCTCGTCCTCGAGGTCGATGAACCGATCGACGATGCCGTCACTGTCGCAGGTGATGTCGGCCAGGGTGCAGGAGACGGTGGGCTCCTGGTCGAGGCGGTGGATGGGCATCACCGGAAAGAGCTGGTCGATGGCCCAGATGTCGGGAGCCGACTGAAAGACCGAGAAGTTGCAGTAGTAGATGGCGCTCAGCGTGCGGTCGAGATCATGCAACTCTTCCGGCACGTACTTGAGACGCCGCAACATCTTCTGAATCTTGGTGCAGCAGTGCCAGTACAGGCGTTCCGCCTGGGCTCGTTCGCGGAGGGTCAAGTAGCCGAACTTGAATAGGCTCTGTGCTTCTTCCTTCGCCTGAGAGGCGTCATGGAAGCTTTCCTGCACGTTCTTCGGCACGACGCCTCGATAGGTGTCGTACAGCTCCTTGAGCACGCGATGGGCTTCCTCCCCGGGAGGTTGCGGTTCGCCGAAGCTCACGTCGTTCGCACCCAACACCTCGAACACGAGCACCGAGTGATGCGCTGCCACGGCGCGCCCGCTCTCGCTCACGATGGTGGGTTCGGGGATCGCGGCCTTCTTGCAGGCCTCCGAGATCTGGTGGACCACGTCGTAGGCGTACTCCCCGAGCTGGTAGTTCTTTGAGGCGTGGAAGTCCGTCTTCGAGCCGTCGTAGTCGATGGCGAGGCCGCCGCCGACGTCGATGTACCCCATTTTGCAGCCCATCTTCGCGAGCTCGACGTAGATGTTCGAGGCCTCTTGGAGGGCATTCTTGATGGGGATGATGCTCGAGATCTGGCTTCCGATGTGGAAGTGCAGAAGCTGCAGGGCGTCGAGCATGTCTTCTGCCGCGAGGCGGTCCACGAGCTCGACGATCTCTGCGACGGAGAGGCCGAACTTCGCGCGATCCCCACAGGACTTCGCCCAGCGCCCGACGCCTTTGGCGCTCAGCTTGGCTCGGACTCCGAGGCGCGGTCGGATCCCCAGCGTTTTGGCCGCCTCGAGCACGAGGTCCACTTCTTCGATGCGCTCGAGGACGACGATCACCGTCTTGTCGAGACGCTGCGCGAGGAGCGCCGTCTCGATGTAGGTCTTGTCCTTGTACCCGTTGCAGATGATGAGGCCGCGGTTGTCCCGCATGGCGCTCAGGGCGATCAGGAGCTCGGGCTTGCTGCCCGCCTCGAGGCCGTAGTCGTACGCCTTGCCGAAGGCGACCACGTCTTCGATCAGGTGGCTCTGCTGGTTGACCTTCACCGGGAATACGCCTTGGTAGCGTCCGGTGTACCCGTATTCCTCGATGGCGCGCTGGAACACTCCGTTCAAGCGCTCGATGCGATGCCCGACGACGTCGGGGAAGCGGAGCAAGAGCGGCATGGCGATGCCGCGCGCCTTGAGGTCCTCGACCAGCTCGAACAGATCGATGCGGTCGCCGTTCTTCGGGTGAGGCGTGACCTCGACGTGCCCGGCATCGTTGATGCGGAAGTACGACGAGCCCCAACCTTCGATCTGGTAGTGCCGGGCGCTTTGTTTGGTCGACCAGACACCGGGGACGGTTTCCGGAGCGCTGTCCGGCGGACGGCTGTCGGCTACAGGACGACCGCTGGCGGCTGGGTCACTCGTGGGAGTGCCGCTGGCGGCGGACTGCGACACGGACGAATGAGTGCGAGACTCAGGCGACGGGGTCATCGAGAAGCTCTGTGGGAGGCCTGCGCAGCAGGGCTTTTGCGGTTCCGAGCGAGGCTGGCCCATTACCTCACCAAGGCGCAGCCTGCAAACGATCACGGTTCGGCCGCGGACGATTCGAGGCTCAGCCCGGCCAGAGGCGGCTGGGGAGGGCGCCTCGGGTCCAGAGGGCGAAGAAATCCATCAGACCCGCCACGGTCACGTGCACGAGGAAACCGGCGTAGATGCTGCGTGTGCGCATCGAAAGTGAACCGAGGACGACGCCGGCGACGATGGCCGCATGGGCTTCCAGATAAGGCTTGCCGAAGTGAATCATGCAGTACGGCACTGCCATCACGAAGATGGCGGCGGCTCCCATGGTCTTGCGTAAGGATGCCAGCATCCACCCGCGGAAAAAGAACTCCAGAGCGAAGAACTGGGCGAAGTACATCGCCCACCACATGCCGAGATCCGACCAGCTCCGGGAGCTTTGCTTGTAGAAGGGGTAGTAGGCGAGGAAATCCGGTTGGCGGGCGACCACGGCCATGGCGCCCAGCACGACCATGAGACACAGGGCGTAGATCCAGACGTGCCCCAGGAACCCCCGCACCCTGAGGCCCATGTCGAGCACCTTGTCGTGGGGGAAGACGAACTTCCAGACGGTGAGCGGCACGAGGGTGTAGCCCACGATGCGGGCGAGAGACCACCAGGCGTAGCTGTAGAGCTCGTCGTACTTCTCGACGTGAATGTGCCTCGCTCCCTCGGATTCGAACTCCTGAAGGATGGGGCGCAGGGTCGACTCGTAGAAGGCGCGGCCTCCGTAGTACTCGTGCAGCGTGAGAACGACGGCGGCGACGATGAGGCAAACGGCCGGGCGCCGGTAGTCAGTGACCTCCGGCGTGGCCGACGAGGCCGCACGCCGAGCCTCCTCGTCGAGTTCGCGCCAGGTTTTCCGGAAGAAAGCCCACATCACCGGAGCTGCCAAAAGCAGGACGGGCACGGGCAGCAGCGCTTTGACCGGGGCGTATCCGACGACGGCGTCAAACACCGATGTCTCCGGGAGCATCGGCGCGGGAAAGTCGATCGGGGGAAAGGAGGGAACCGGCGTCACGAACCGTTCATTCGGAAGCGGGCTCTTGGCACAGAGCTGCCGCGTGCCGCAGGCGGGCGACCGTCTTGTCCTTACCGAGGACGTGCATCACCTCGAAGAGACCGGGGCTCGCGGTGCGTCCACTGAGGGCGACCCGCACCGGTTGGGCGACGACCTTCATCTTGATGTCCTGCTCCTCGATGTAGCTCTTCAGCGGAGCCTCGAGCGCCTCGACCGTCCAATCGCTCAGAGCGTCGTAGCGCGCGGCGAGTGCTTCGAGGTGGGGGGCCGCTTCCGGCACGAGGAACTTCTGCCGCGCCTTTTCGTCGAAAGTGGGCGGCTGACGGAAGTAGAAGTCGAGATGATGCGCTGCATCCTTGAGGTCGCGAGCCCGCTCGCGGATCAAGGGCAGGGCGGCTCGAAGGGTCGCTTCGTCCGGTTCGATGCCGGTCTGCTCCAAGAACGGAACGACGAGCTTTTCGTAGTCGTCCGAGCTCGTGAGCTCCGGTTGCTTCAGATGCTCGAAGGCGACGTCGGCGAACTTGTGTTGGTCGAACTTGCCGTCCGCCTTACCCACGCGATCCCAGGAAAACTTCTCGACCAGGTCGTCGACGGAGAAGATCTCCTGATCACCGAAGGACCAGCCGAAGCGCACCAGGTAGTTCAGGACACCGGGCGCCGTGTATCCGCGCTCTCGGTATTCGTCCACGCTGACCGAAGCGTGGCGCTTGCTCAGCTTTTCGCCCTTGGGCGACAGCATCATCGGCAGGTGCGCGAACTCGGGCGGCTCCCAGCCGAAGGCCTCGTAGAGCAGCACCTGTTGCGGCGTGTTCCCGATGTGATCCCGCCCGCGTGCCACCAGGGTGATGCCCATGTCGTGGTCGTCGACCACCGCGGCGAGGTTGTAGAGCGGGATGCCGTTCTTCCGGACGACAACGAAGTCTTGTTGCTGGGAGTTCGGGGTGCTGATCGCCCCGAAGACTTTGTCCTGGAATACGGTGACTCCGTCGGTTGGGCTCTTGAAGCGCACCACGTACGGCAGATCAGGCTGGTCGGTTCGGTTCCGGCAAGTGCCCGGATAGACGAACTGCGCCTTCGGGTCCTTGGCCTTCAAGGCCGCGCGCTGCGCGTCGAGCTCTTCCTGCGTGCAGTAGCAGCGGTAAGCTTTGCCCTCCGCGATCAGCTGCTCGGCTGCTTGTCGGTAGCGCTCCTTGCGCTCGCTCTGAAAGTACGGCCCCACCTCGCCGCCGACCTCGGGTCCTTCGTCCCAGTCGAGCCCGAGCCAGCGCATCGCGTCGAGGATGGCCTGCACGCTCTCGAGGCTGGAGCGCTCTTGATCGGTGTCCTCGATGCGCAGGATGAACTTTCCACCCTGGCTCCTCGCCCAGAGCCAATTGAAGAGCGCCGTGCGCGCTCCGCCGATGTGGAGATAGCCGCTCGGAGAGGGCGCGAAGCGCACGCGGGGAGGGGAGTCGGAAGCCTTGCCCATGGGGAGCCGGCGGTAGCATGCCCAGAAAGTTCAGGAAAGCCGGCGTCGACGGGTGGCTTCCGTTCACTTGCCGTTCGGGCGCAGGCCTCGCCAAAGCCAGACCGTTCCGACAATCGCACCGGCAAAGTACGCAGCGAGCGCCAGACCGAGGGCTCGACTGTCGAGCGGGACGCGTTCGAGGTTGGCGCGAATGGTGAGCTCGAGCACGACCACCGAAAAGAGAGCAGTTCCCACGGCGCCCCAAGCCATCCAGCGCGCGATGCGCGCTCGAGCGATGGGCAGCCGCTCCGGCGTACTCCAGTAGTCGCGGTGGGGTAGATTGATGAGCCGCGGCGGAATGCGATCGATCCACACGGAGCAGGCGACGAGCAGGAGCACCGTTCCGCCGAGGATGCCGGTGTAGAGCGCAAAAAAGAGCCCCCTTTCGGTCCAGGCATTGGGCGTCCCCGAAGCGTCGAAGTGCGAGGCCAGCATCGGGGGCAGCTGATCCCAGACGGAGGCGACCCGGACGGCACATCCCGCGAACAAGAGCCCGAGGATCAGGAAGGCGGCGCGATTGGGCACCCCGGCATTCTAGCTTGGCTCGGGGAGGGGGAAGCCCCCCTCGGCCACCCGTCCTCGGCCTACCGGCCTGCGGGGGCGGCCGGTCCCCCCTGATCCGTGCTCGAGCCCTGGGGCCCCGCGCGCGGATGGGGGGACCTCCATGGGTCCTCCCACTCATCTCCATGGGTCCTCCCACTCATCAGGTCAGGTGATCCCTTGGACTCGGGCTGTTGGTCAAAGCTCGTTGTTCGGCGGAAGGCTCCTTGTCACCCTGGAGGGTGGTTGCTAGAAGTCGCGCCCCTTCCGTCTCTACGGAGGGTGCCCGGGCAAGTCCCGCTCCGGGCAGAGTTCCGAGATCTGGTGCCGGATGAGGCCGGTTTGGCTTCTGGGACGATGGCGCCGCTGGAGGAAACCATGGAAAAGACCCCGCTTGCGCTCGTGAAGGAGCGCTTTGGTGACAAGGCGAAGCTCGTCGCCGCCGTCGAGAAGCTCGCCACCCAGGACTTGTGGCTCGATCGAGTCAACGAAGACAAAGGTCTCGGCCGCGTCTCGAACGCGAAGCTGCTCCGTCTGCACGACGCTCTCGAGGATGCCAAAAAGCGCTTTGGCAGCCGGACCAAGCTGATCGCCGCGATCCTCGACGTCGAGAAGCGCACCAAGGACGAGGGCTACAAGGCCCGGCTCGAGGGCTATCCGCTCCCTCGCCTCGTCGACATCCACGACGCGAGCCAGAAGCGCGCGAAGGGCGCCGAGGGTAAGCCTGCTCCGGCCAAGAAGAAAAAGGTCGCTCGTTCGAAGAAGGCCAAGGCCAAGGCCAAGGCCTGAGACCGTCAGGCTCGGTCGAGTGCACCAGGGAAGGCCGGTACCTCGGGTACTGGCCTTTTTTCGTGCGCATTCGCAAGTCGGATGCTCAGCCCCGAAATGCGAACGCTCCACGCTTGCGGTTGTCGATTTTCCCGGTTTGGTGGGTCGAAATGGCGCTCCGGACGCGAGTCGCGACCACCTCCTCTTCACCGCGCAGGCGTACCGCTCCACGGACCGCTGCCTCACGCTGCTCGACGGATCCCAAGGCGTGCTCGCTCGCGCTCGGAGTTGCCCTCGCCGGGCTCGCGCCGGTTCGATGCGGCCGACGCGAGAAGTGCACAGGCACGAGAGCGTTCCGTTGGGAGTCGATCCCGGTCACGTCGAGCGCGGGCCGCGGCGGACGGAATCGAAGGCGATGGTGTCCTACCAATCTTCTCCCGGTGCCCGCTTTGGGCATGGTCAGATGTTCGGATCTATGGACACAATGTTGGAACGGTGCGAACCCTGATCTTCCCTCTCGCTCGATTCTCCACCATGCGCATCTCCTTTCTCTCCAGAGCCACCGGTTTGGTGCTTCCCCGCCCCCTCGCGATTTCGCTGTTCACACTCGCCTTGGTCGGCTGTGAAAGTCGCCCGGACGTCACCGATCAATCCGACAGCTTTAGTACGCCGCCGGATGGAAGTGGAGGCGCCACCACGTCGACAGGGGGAGGCAAGTCGATCTCCTTCGACCTGGGAGGTGCCGGTGGTGCAGACAACGAGCCCGACGAACCGAAGGTGGTCTCGGAGTGCGGCAATGGGATTCTGGAGCCCGGTGAGATCTGCGACGACGGGAAGACCAAAGATGGCGATGGGTGTTCCGCCGACTGCCTGAAGCAAGATCCCGACTTCGATTGCTCGGCAGAGGGCAAGCCGTGCGTGGACACGGTCGTGTGCGGCAACGGTATCCTCGAAGGTGACGAGGAGTGCGACGACCGAAACACGGACGACATGGATGGGTGCGCTGGCGACTGCTCCATGGTCGAGCAGGGGTTTGCCTGTGCACGGCCGGGAGTGGACTGCGTGCTTCTTCCCGTGTGCGGCAACGCGATCCGCGAGCGTGGAGAGCAGTGTGACGATGGTGACGACACCGATCCCGACGATGGGTGTCACGACTGCGCCCAGGACCCCGGCTTCTTCTGTGTTCCGGGCCAGGCCTGCGTACCTTTGGTCTGTGGTGATGGGAATCGCACGCCGGACGAAGAGTGCGACGACGGCGAATACCCGCCACAAGATGGCGACGGCTGCTCGCAGAACTGCACCGTGGAGGACGGGTTCCGCTGCTCGACGTCAGGCTGCCGTCCCGACTGCGGTGACGGTCTCGTACGAGGCAGCGAGCAATGCGACGATGGCGACCGCGACAGCGGTGACGGCTGCTCCGCCGCCTGCGTGCCCGAGCCGTACTACCTCTGCAGTGGTGAGCCGAGCCAGTGTGACAGCACGATCTCGTGCGGCAACAACGCAGTCGAGCCCGGCGAGATCTGCGATCCGCCGGGCCAGAACGGATGCCTCCCCGGATGCAAGAGTTTCTCCCCCGACGTGGGTGGCGGCTCCGACTGCGGAAACGACATCATCGAAGCCGGCGAGACCTGCGACCGTCCGAATCCCGGCAACGGCTGCACGGCGGGTTGCCAGGAGGAGACTGGTTGGTCGTGCCCCCGACCGAACGAGTGTTTCCGTCTGCCCACCTGCGGCGACGGGCTGGTGCACTTCGATCTCGGCGAAGAATGCGACGACGGCGACGATACCGACGCAGGTGACGGCTGCCACGGATGCGTGATCTCTCCTGGATTCGACTGCACGGGCCTCGGACCTTCTGTCTGTACTCAGGAGATCTGCGGCGACGGCAACCGCACCCCGAGCGAACAGTGCGACGACGGGGACGACACGGATCCGAACGACGGCTGTCACCAGTGCGCTGTCAGTACGGGGTGGGTGTGCCCGACGGCGGGCCAACCCTGCGTGGAGCGCTGCGGTGACGGCGAGATCGTCGGCAACGAAGAGTGCGACGACTCGGACGTGGAGAACGGCGATGGCTGCAGCGCCGGGTGCCGGGTCGAGCCGGGATACACCTGCGACGCGTCGGGCTGCACCGAGTCGGTCTGCGGCGATCCCAACAACGTTTCGGTCGATCCGTCCGAGGGTTGTGACGACGGCAACAAGATTGCGGGAGACGGTTGTGGACCGACTTGCCAGCTCGAGCCGACGATCACTCCCGGCCCCGATCCCGTTGTCGACGTCTTCTGCGGCGACGGTCTGATCACGAGCGGCGAGGACTGCGACGACGGCAACCAAGAAAATGGGGACGGCTGCTCCGACCAGTGCGAGGTCGAGTCGACCCACACTTGTCAGGACTTCGTCGACCTTCCCGACGAGGTCGAGTTCGCCGTGACCTATCGTGACTTCAAAGCGGCACGGGCTCCCGGGGGGCATCCCGACTTCCAGTACAACTGGTACGCTTTGGTTCGCGGCATGGTGGGCGAGGCGTGCACCGTCGCGAATCGTTCGACCTGCGGTCGCCTCGACACGGAAGGAAAGCCCGTGGCTGATCCTTCTGTCGTAGGACGACCGGATCATGAAAATCCCCAGGTGGCGAGTCCCGCGTCGTTTGCGACCTGGTATCGCGATAGCGACGGCGGGGTGAATGACGAGAACGTCAACGGTTACGACAGCGAGCTTGGGAGCGGCGTCGTCCAGGTGAAGACGGTTCCCGGTACCTTGAGACTCCAGCGCCTCGGCACCAGTGACGCCTACGAGTTCGATGACACCACGTTCTTCCCGCTGGATGGAAATCCGGGAGCCTTCGGTCCGACCCTCGATGATGGTGCCCAAGGGACATGCCCAGAAGGTCAGATCCAGAACTATCGTTCGGACTTCCCGTGTAGCGACATGGGAGGCAACACGGACGATGTGAACTTCCACTTCACGACGGAGCTCCGCTACTTCTTCCAGTATCAGGGAGGAGAGACCCTCCTCTTCAGGGGCGACGACGACGTTTGGGTGTTCGTGAACGGCAAGCTGGCCGTGGACCTGGGCGGTGTTCACGGGGCCGAGGATGCGAGGGTCGTGCTCGGCGATGACGGTCGTTGGGATGGCGTCGACCACGGCGGCGAAGACAGCAACTGTTCGGTCCACGGGGGTGCGCTGCCGGACTTGAACGGCTGCTTCACGGCCGATGAGGACGCGGACGACGAGGACACTCGGTTCGGCCTGGTGAAAGGCGAGGTCTACGAGATCGTCCTGTTTCACGCGGAGCGTCACACGACCGCATCGAACTTCCGCCTGACCCTCGACGGTTTCCTCGCGCCGCGGTCCTTCTGCACGCCCAAGTGTGGTGACGGCATCGTCTCACCCGGTGAGGTCTGCGACGACGGCAACAACACCAACGAGACGGGCGGTGACCCCTCCACCCATCAGTCGGGCGTCTGCAACGACACCTGCACCGCGCTCGCCTTCTGCGGCGACAACATCGTCCAGATGGGCGAGGACTGCGACAACGGCGAAAACCAGGACCTCTACGTCACTACGTCGAACTCCACGGCTTGTGCTCCCGGTTGCGTGACGCCACCGACGTGCGGTGACGACATCGTTCAAGCTGCGTTCGAACAGTGCGACAACGGGATGGCCAACAGCGACCTGGCCTACGGGCCCGACAGCTGCAACTCGATCTGCAAGCTCGGGCTCTACTGTGGTGATGGCGACGTCAACGGCGGCGAAACGTGCGACGACGGTATCGACAACGGAACCACCTACGGTCCTGATTCGTGCGGTTACGACTGCAAGCCCGGTCCCCGTTGCGGAGACGGCGTCCGCAATGGCCCCGAGGAGTGCGACGGTACGCCGAACTGCAACGCGAACTGCACCCTCGACCCCTATTGTGGCGACGGCGTCGTGAGCAGCGGTGAGATGTGCGACTACGGGCAGTTCGCCTCCGATGGGTACGGGGGCTGCACGGACATGTGCGCCTGGGGACCGAGCTGTGGCGACGGCACCCTCCAGAGCGGCGACGGAGAGGAGTGTGACGACGGAGTCCTGCTCAACACCGGTGAGTACGACGCATGCAGCGCGACCTGCACCTTCGGACCCCGTTGCGGCGATGGCGTGCTCCAGTCCGACCAAGGCGAGCAGTGCGACAACGGCTTCAACGACGACACGTACGCGCTTTCGGCCGACGCCTGCGGCACCGACTGCATGTCGGTTCCGTTCTGCGGTGACGGGGTGCTTCAGTCCGCCTTCGAGCTCTGTGATAAGGGCCTCGACAACGACGACGCTGCCTACGACGGCTGCTCATCGAGCTGCGAATGGGGACCGTACTGTGGCGATGGTGACATCAACGGTGACGAAACCTGTGACGACGGCCCCGACAACACGGCGTACTCCGCCGACGGTTCCGCCTGCGGCTACGACTGCAAGACGGCTGCCTACTGCGGTGACGGGGAACGAAACGGCCCCGAGCAATGCGACGAAGGCACCAACGGCAACGACGGCGAATACGGTGGTTGCAAAGCTGACTGCACCCGGGCTCCCTACTGTGGCGATGGTGTCGTCCAGGCAAGCGAGGGCGAGCAGTGCGACGCAGGGCCGACCGGAAGCCTCGGTTGCTCGGCGACCTGTCGGGTCCGCGACACGATCCGCTGACAGCAATCGACGGCGATCTCGGCAACGTAGAGATCGCCGTCGTGAAAGGCGACGTCGTTGGGCGTGTTCAAATCCCGAGCGATCGTGACGACGCGAGCCGCGCGATTCTTGCTCCTGCCGGGAACCCGCGCCAATACACGGCCTCCCGCGTCACCGCGGGTCCCGACGTAGACTACGCCGCTCTTCGGAGACCGACTCAGGGAACGAGCGCGACTCACGTCACGCGCATAGACGTCGATACGAAAACCCTTGGGGACTCTGAGCCGGGCCAGGTCATCCCCTCACGAGCCGCATCGCCCCCCCCGAGACTCAAATCCCTTTCTCGCGGATGTAGTCGACGGTGAACCCGGCGCCGACGTCGTAGCTCCTCCTGAGATCCGAGACGAGGCGTTTCTCGATCATCGTACCGACACCGAAGATCTTGACGTTGATCTTCGCGGTGAAGATACGCTTGCACTTTCCGTCGCCCGCCGATTCGGTGAAAAGCTCACCCTCGACACCCATTTTGTCTGCGAGTCGGCTCGGAATGATCTTGAGGCGGTAGCGGCGGCTGGCCTTGTCGTAGTGGCCTTCTTCCCGATACCTGAGATTGTCGCCGATGACCTTCTTGATGGCACCGGGCAGGTCGCCGAGGTTCGGCTCGCACTCGATGATTCGGATGAGTTCGTCACCGCGGTCGTCCGAGGAGATTTCGCGCCAGAGTGGGAAGTTCAGCGCGTCGTAGTACATGCGCCGATTGTATTCCTCGTCGAAGAAGAGCTTTCCCCAGAACGCGTCCTCGCTGCAGTCGAAGGTGTGCTCGATGCGCAGGTCTTCAGCCATGAGGCGCATGGTATCGAGCTCGGCTCCGGTGCCAAGAGAGAAGGCAGCGTGTATGCTCCGGCAGCGATCCCGAGGCGTTACGAAGCGCGCCCATGCCAGTTTCCATTCACCTCTCGTCCGCTCACGAACCGCCGATGTCTTCCCCGCTGCCGTTGCTCGAGGTCCCGGTGGCCCGCCCGCCCTCGTGGCTCGGGCAGGCCTGGCTGGTGTTTCGCAAAGATCTGACCATCGAGGCTCGGACCGGAGAGGTCACGACGACCAGCGGTTTCTTCGCTCTGCTGGTCGTGATCCTGTCGTCCATGTCCTTTTACGGCGGGCCCGCGACCGGGCGGGTCGTGGCATCGGGTGTCGTGTGGCTGTCGATCGCGTTTGCGGCGGTTCTCGCGCTGGCGCGGAGCTGGGCCCGCGAGCGGGAAGAAGGTGCTCTGGGGGGGCTCTTGTCGTCGCCGGTCCAGCCGAGTGCCATCTTCGCCGGGAAAGCGGCCGGTCTTTTCGCGTTTCTCGTGGTGGTGGAGCTGATCGTGTTCCCGGCCGCGGCTCTCTTCTTTTCGATCGACCTCCTCGACCGAGGAGTCGGACTCTTCGTCATCGCGCTATTGGCGACTCCGGGCATCACCGCCAGTGGAACTCTGTTCGGCGCGATGACCGTGCGCACGCGTGCGCGTGACCTGATTCTGGCGATCGTGCTCTTTCCGTTGCTCGCACCGAGCTTGCTGGCCGCCGTGGCGGCAACGCGGCAGTTGCTCGAGGGTGTCCCGCTCGATGGCCTGTGGGACTTTCTCAAGCTCATGGCGGTCTTCGATCTCACCTTCATCGCCGGGGGGCTCGCCCTCTTTGGCACGCTCATCGAAGGGTAAATTCAGCTTCCCGAACGCCTGACCGGGTGCCCTCATAGCCCTTACCACTTCGACCCGAGCCGTTTCGCCGGAAAACCCGAGGCACGCGAAGGCGAAGCCCGCAGGGCGCAGACTGAGCAGTGACGAGGCCGCCGCAGCACCGCCGGGGAGCGAGTCCCCTCGCGACCCACCGAGGCCAGATCCCGGCGCGAAGTGGTGCTCCGGGCGTCGCGGGTCCCGGAACCGCCCGAGGCAAGCGAGGACCAAGGCCGAGGAGTGACGAAGCGTCGAGCATCCCCCGGCGAGCGACAAGCGAGGCGCGGGAGCGGAGACGGGAGTTGGGGGTAAGGAGCCCGAATTCACTTCGGGC
>JBNKGC010000180.1:0-12292 GCA_050289625.1 Polyangiaceae bacterium
GGTCTGGTGACTGGCGAAGGGGCTCGCTCCCCGGCGGGGACGCGGCGCCTTGTCACTCCTCGGCCTTCGGCCTCGGGTGCCTTGGTTTGGTCCGGGCTGCTGAGCCGAGACGGGTCACCTACGTTCCCGCCGCGCGGTTTTGGGGCGGCATGCACGCGCCGGGATCGAGCTTCGACCCCTCAGGCGAGGGCTTCGGCGTAGTCGGCCTCGCGGAATCCCACCAGGGCCACGCCGTCACCCACCACCAGTGGGCGCTTGATGAGCTTTCCGTGAGCGGCCAGCTCGTCGAGGGCCTGCGACTCGCTCATCGTTTCGAGGCGCGCCTTGTAGTCACCCTCGCGGTAGAGCTGACCCGACGTGTTGAAGAGCTTGCGGACGGGAAGTCCGCTCTCCTTCAGAACGCGAGTCAGGAGTTTTTTGGAGGGTGGCTTTTCGACGATGTCGATGAGCTCGGCCTCGACACCGTTCTGTTCCAGCCACTTCAGAGCTTTCTTGCACGTGCCGCAACGCGGGTAGTGATAGACGGTGATCATCGCCCGAAGCGATAGCATTGGTTGCGGGGTTCTCACTCGTCGTCGAGAGACTTTTCTTCGAGCTCGAGAGCCACCGAGTTGATGCAGTAGCGTTGTCCGGTGGGATTGGGGCCGTCGTCGAAGACGTGCCCGAGATGCGCGCCGCAGCTCTTGCAGCGGACCTCGACCCGGCGCATCCCGTGGCTCAGGTCCTCGAGGTGCTCCACCTGCTCCAGCGCGGTCGGCTGATAAAAGCTCGGCCAGCCGGAGCCGGAATCGTACTTGTGCCCCGACTCGAAGAGCGCTTCACCGCAGCAGACGCAGCGATACGTGCCGCTCTTCTTGCAGTCGTAGTACTCCCCGGTGAAAGGGGGCTCCGTGCCGCACCGCTGCGTCACGGCGTACTGTTCCGGAGTGAGACGCTCGCGGAGCTCGGTGTCAGTCGGCCGAGCCCCGGGTGCGCCCGGACCTGCCTTGCGATCGTCGCTCATGCTTTCGACGTAGCGCCGTCCGCCTCAAGGAGCGAACGATTTGCGAGTCGGTGGCACGGGTGCTGGGGCGACGGTTGCGTCGCTGCTCTTCGCTGCGATGGCCGAGCCGGCGGGAGCGGTTGGATTCGGCATCACGGCGCCCTGTTGGGTGTCCAGCTGCGCGCGCGTTTGGGCCAAGACGGTCCGCGAGTTCGGAGGCAGTGCTCCGGGGTTCTTCTGGTTGACCCAATCGCAGTAGGCGAGCCAGCGCCGGGCCCCCTGGAAGTCCCCGAGCTGCATCAGGGTCATCGCGCGGTAGAGGCCATAGCTCGCGCGCTTGTCAGCCGGCCATTCGTTGAGCCGGTACTCGTTGCGCTCGAAGATTTCCGCCGCCTCGACGTAGTAGCCGTCGGCGTACAGGGCCTCGCCGCGCGAGACGGTGCCGCCAGTGCAGCCGAAGGCCCCCGAGGCAAAACCGATCGCTATGAGAAACGAGCCCTTCATCCGAACTCCCAAAGTAGCCCGATCGAATTTACGTCGCCAAGTGGTCCCTTTGACAGGGGCTATCGACGCAAAACAGTTCGAATTTTGTGGGGTCATTGTATGTGGGGGTGAGCAGGAGTGAGGTGAGGCTGCCCCGGACCCGTCCGAGAACGCCGCTCCGGTATGGGTCATTCGGTCCGATTCGAGTCCGTTGGAGTGGGAGCGCTGGCTACAGGGCCGGACACCTGGCCGGACGGACGTTCGTCCGCTCGGCACTCCGGGCGGATGACCCGCCCTGTTGATCCGGTGGCCGAACGGTGACGTGGACAGGCACCTGCCGTTTGCCTGCCCACCTTCACTCCGCTCGGAACTCCCACCGGACCACACACCGGCGACCACGGTTTTCAGCCCTCCCTTTGCCATCTGAGCCAAACGGGTGGCACAATCCGCGCCAATTGGCGCCTGGCACATTCGGGGCGGCCGGAAGTGGGAGTCTCGGTGCGAGACGAGAAATCGAGGACAGGGCGATGAATTGCGGACGAGCTTGGGGATTGAGTGCAGCTCTCAGCGTGCTTTGCGTGGCGGCACCTACGTGGGCACAGGAATCGGAGAACGTGGATCTGGAGGAAAGCGTGGAGGGCTCGGAAGACGCGGCCCCCGGTGATGACCTCGACCTGGACGAAGAAGATGTCGCGAAGGACGCCGCCGACGAAAAGAAGTCGGACATTGAGGTGGCTCCCCTCGAGGAGGAACTTCCCGAAACCAGTCCGGTCGAAGAGGCGGGGAAGACGTACTACTTCGTGGGCCTCCGCTACCGCGGGATCATTCTGCCGAAGTTCATGATGCGCATGTTCGCCGACGGCGGCTCGACCGTGTACGTGAACGGTGTCGGGCCGGAGTTCGGCATTCGCAAAGACGACTTCGAGATCCAGCTGTCGGCTTGGTACGCGGGGTACGGCACTGACGACATCCCGTTCAAGTCGAAGTCCGATCCGGACACCGCGTGGGAGCTCGTCAACAGTGATCTGTGGACGATGTACCTGACGGCGGACTTTCTCTGGAGCCAACCGCTCTCCTCTGATTTCGCCATCAATTACGGTGGCGGTGCGGGCTTCGGTATCGTGTTCGGCGATCTGTTTCGCAATGAGGCCTACTTCCCCCCTGGAGTGGCCGCCAATCCGGATGGTGATGGTCTCGTGAGGTGCACCGACGTCGGAGAACCGGATGGGAACCAGTGTCCTCCGGGCGAATACGGAGACCCCGAGCCGAGCTGGGCCAACGGTGGTTCGAAACCGATCCTCTTTCCGTGGCTCACCGTGCAGACGGGCGTCCGCTACAAGCCCCACCGCAACTTCGTGGCGCGTCTCGACCTGGGGTTTGGGACGAGCGGTTTCTTTTTCGGGATCGGAGCCGACTACGGACTCTGAGAGTTCTCGGTGATGCGTCCGGAGGTTCCTGGTCGCTACGAGCTCCTCGATCGTCTGGGTCGAGGCGGAGGTGGCGAGGTTTGGGCTGTCCGGGATCGGCAGGGGGGTCAGCGGCGTGCACTCAAGGTGCTGGCTGGCAACTTCGGTCCTGGAGAGGTCGATGCGCTGATCCGCGAAGCGGTGTCGCTCTCCGGTCTGGAGGGCCTCGGGCTGCCGCGGGTTCTGGCATTCGGGCGTCTTCGTGACGGGCGTCCGTACCTGGTGCGGGAGTTGGTCGAAGGGGAGAGCCTGGAAGACCTGATCGTATCGAACACCGATCCGATCGAGCTCTTGTCCCACGTGGCGCGGGCTGCAGACGTGCTGACCTCGATCCACCGTGCGGGACTTCTGCACGGTGACATCAAGCCAGCCAACGCCATCGTCACGGCGAGTGGGGAGGTCAGCTTGGTCGATCTCGGGCTGGCCGCTCCGTGGCGTGACGGAGGGGCCATGCCGGAAGGGCTCACCCCGCACTACGCGGCCCCGGAGCTGTTCTCGGGGCGCCAGCTCACGGCCCGTAGCGAGGTCTATTCGCTGGGAGTCATCGTTCGGGAGATAGTGGAGACCACTCGAGGGCAGCTCGACGCTGCAGTGGCCCGTGCCCTGGGTGAGATCGTGGAGCGGGCAACCCAAGCGGAGCCCTCGGCGCGTCACCCCTCGGTGGACGAGCTCGGCAGCGCGCTTCGGCGGGCCGTGCGCTTGCCTGCGCGCGGCCTCGCAGCCGCCGACGAACGTTGGCCCGTGGAGGGCATCGACGCCCCTGCCAATGCGCTCATCGCCGCGATCGGCGAGCTGGAGCCGGGAAGGTCCCTGGTCCTGCGGGGGCCCGAAGGATCGGGACGCTCGACTCTCCTGCTCCGCGCGGCGTGGACCCTCGCGATGCGCGGGGTGCCCGTGGTTTGGCTCGATGAGGAGTTGTTGCGCGATCCGAGCGCAGCCACACGCGAGCTCGACGAAGGGCCTCTGGGCCCCGTCACGTTGCTCGTCGACGCTGATGGAGTGTTCGACCCCGGAGGCTTACCCGAAGGCCTGCGCCAGCGGTTGGAAAGGGAGATCGCCACGGGAGGGCGGCTCGTGTTCACCGGTGACCTCGGGCTCGTGTTCGAAGTGAGGAGCTTCGACGTGCCTCCCCTGGACGAGGCGGCCGTTCGAAGACTCCTGAATCGTGCCATTCCTTCGCTCAGCACGCAGATGGTGCGTCGTGTGATCGAGGTCACCCAGGCTCGCCCCGGAGACTTGCGACGCTTCGTGGCACGTGCGGCCTCCGAGCCGATCGCCTCGTTCGACGACCTGGAGCGGCTCTTGCGAAGCGACGAGGCGCTGTCGGTTCCTCCCCCGGGCGCACGCGCGGCGGCGGCCTTCTACTTGGATCACGGGCGCTACGCTCAGGCGCGCGCTGCCCTCGACGAGCTCGGTCTGGACGACGTGGAAAGCGCCTGGCTCGAGGCGCGGTGGCAGCTCGCTGCGGGGTCCGCCCAACGAGCGCTCGAGCTCGTGGCGGGTGTGGAAGAGTCGCTCGCCGAGGTCGAGCCGAACCTTCGCGCTTTCGTGATCGCGTGCCGAGCGCGTGCCCACCTCGGTGTGGGCCAGTACGCTCGAGCGCTCGAGTTGCTGGCTCGAGCGGAGGAATTTCCCCCCGTGCCCCGCGCCGAAGCGCTCGCCTACCGCGGACTCTCCCAGACACTGCTCGGCGAGCGTGGTGCGGCCGTGGAGACCTTGAGACACGCCCTTTCTCTGGCCCGTTCGACCGGAGACGCCAGGATCGAGGCGCTCGTGGCGTCGTCCCTCGCGACGGCTCTCTGGAGGGACGAGCAGCTCGACGAATCGAGCGAGGCCTACCGGGATGCCATTGCCGCGGCCGAGCGCGCCGGGGACGCGGGCACGCTGTCGAACGCCCAGATCAACCTCGCGGGCCTCCTGAAAGTGCAGGGTGATCTTGCCCCTTCGATGGAGATGCTCGAAGCGGCGGTGGACACGGCGCGCCGATCGGGACGGATCTCGACGCTTCACCAAGCATTGCTCAATCTCGCCAACGCGGATCTCTACCTCGGTCGTCTCGAGCGGGCGCGCGCGACGATCGAAACGGTCGACGCCGAGTGCATGACCGCCGTATCCCGCGCGCAGTTCGTCGGCCTTTGCGCGGAGCTCGAGGCGCGCGCCGGCAACGTGGGCGAAGCCCTGGGCCATTACGACGAGTGCCAGGCGGCCTGGACCGAGCTCGGGCGAAAGGCCGAAGCGGCCGAAACCTTGCTCGAATCCGTACTCGTTGCTGCTCGTACGCAGGCGCCCGACGTTGGGGAGCTCGGCGTGCGGGTCGAGCGCGCGCGGAGCTTGCTGGGCTCGACAGACGGGCAGGAGCCTCTGCTCCATTTGGCCGAAGCCCGTCTCGCCGTGCTTTGCGGAGATCGTGCGAAGGCGGCGGAGGAGTGCGAGCGCGCGCGGCGCGCTGCAGAAGCTGCCAGCCAACGCGAGTGGCTCTGGCGGGCGCTCGAGATCGAAGCCGACCTTTTCGAGGAGTCCGGGCAGGTCACCAGGGCGCGGAAGGTACGTGAAGAAGCTCTCGAGGTTCTCGAGGAGATCGGCGCACGGCTGCCGCGGGATCTACGCGAGGTCTACTGGAACGATCCGCGACGGAGCGCGGTCCGCGAAGCCGCAACGCTCAGCACCGCGCACGCTCGCACGGAGCCGCTCACGCCTCTGCACCTCTCATCGGGCAGGACCCGTTCGGGCGTCGATGCGGTGTCGCGCCTCACAGAGACGCCTCTCGAGCAGCGACTTGCCAACATCCTGGCGGTCAACAGCGAACTTGCGGGAGAGATCGACGTCGAAAGGTTGGCGCCGAAGATCGTCGGTCACGCTGCCGATCTGTTGGGGGCCGAACGGGGCTTTCTGCTCCTCGGTGGGTCGGGAGCCGAGCTCCGCGTCGTAGCCGCGCGCGGGGCACGGGGAGGCGCGGAGGGGGAGAGTCATCGAGCGTTCTCGAGGTCCATCGCCGCGCAGGTGGTAGAGAGTGGAGAGCCCTTGGTAAGCGTCGATGCTGCCCGGGATGGTCGTTTCAGCGCCTACGAATCGGTGCATCAGCTGATGCTTTCGGCTGTCGCCTGCGTGCCGATCCACGGCCCCAGTGGAAACGTCGTGGGCGCTCTCTACCTGGAGACTCGCGGAGCGAAGCGTCCTGATTTCGCCGCTGAGCTTCCGACCCTGCGGGCATTTGCGGACCAAGCGGCGATCGCCCTGGAAAACGCGCGCCTGGTGCGCGAGCTTCAGGCGCGAACGGGCGAGCTCGAGGCCAGCAATCGAGAGCTTTTTTCGGCCCGCGAACGCTTGAAGGAGCTCCTCGACGAGCGCACTGCCCGTTTGAAGGAGGCACGGCGCGAGCTTCGGTCCACGCGAAAGGCGCTCGAAGCACACTACACGTACTCCGGGTTGGTCGGCACGAGCGCCACGATGCGCCGAGTCTACGCGCTCATCGATCGAGTGAAGGACACGGACATACCCGTCTTGATCACGGGCGAGAGTGGAACCGGCAAAGAGGTCGTCGCCCGCGCCATCCATCAGGCGTCACCCCGCTCCAAAGGAAAGCTCCTCGGCGTCAACTGCGGTGCCATTCCCGAGCAGATCCTCGAAAGTGAGCTTTTCGGGCACGTGCGTGGGGCGTTCACCGGAGCCGACCGAGATCGCAAGGGCCTGTTTCGTGAGGCGGAAGGCGGCTCGCTCCTACTCGACGAGATCGGCGAAACTCCGGCGAAGATGCAAGCGGGGCTCCTGCGCGTGCTTCAGGAGCGGCGGGTTCGTCCGGTCGGAGGCGCGGACGAACGGTCTGTCGATTGTCGCGTGATCTTCGCGACGAATCGCGATCTCTCGACCCTGGTTCGGGACGGGAGGTTCCGGGAAGATCTCTACTACCGGATCCAGGTGGTGGAGATCGCGCTGCCACCGCTGCGCGAGCGGATCGACGACATCCCGCAGCTGGTCGATCACTTCCTCGAACGATTCGCGAAGCGTTTCGACCGCCCGAAGAAGGCCCTGACGCGTGAGGCTCTCCGCCGGCTCAGCAGCTTTTCCTGGCCTGGCAACGTGCGTCAGCTGGAAAACGTGCTGTTGAACGCGTGGGTTCTGAGCGACGACACCGAAATCACGGAGGAAGACATCGACCTTCCGGGGGTGCCGACCGCGAGCCATGCGCCGCCCCCCGCCCGTGTGCCACCTTCTGCGCTCGGGCGCGCCCTGACGCACCCGGGGCAGCGAGCGGCCCCCGATGGGGGGCGAGCCCGGGTAAGCCAGCGGCGCCAGTCGATTTCTCAGCACCGCCGCGACGAGCGCCAGCGCATCCTCGACGCCCTCGAAGCCTGCAACTGGAACCGGGTGAAGGCTGCGGAGCTCATCGGCATGCCCCGCAGAACGTTCTACCGAAGGCTGCAGAAGTACGGCATTCAGTAGGGACGGGCGAAGCCGACACCAGCGCGCCACTCCGGGTTATGCTGGTGCCATGATCCGACCCGTCGCCTTTGCTTTCTCCACGCTCTTTGCTCTGTCCTCGTTCGCCTGCAGTGACGACGACGGGGGCGGCGACGCGACGACCGGCGGCCAGGGTTCGGGCGGCCAGGGGACGGGGGGGAGTTTCGGATCAGGAGGCGATGGCGGGAGTGCGACCGGTGGCGGTTCCTCTGGCCCCACCACCGTGCCCGAGGCGGGGCGTCTCGAAGGCATCACGGCGGCACACAACGCCGTGCGGCAGGCAGCGAGTTCGAGCATCCCGGATCTCGTTTGGGACGAAACGCTGGCCGGCGTAGCGCAGGACTACGCGGACACGCTCGCATCGCGGGGATGCGAACTCGAACACTCCGACAGTCCCTACGGCGAGAACATCTACTGGACGAGCGGCTCGTCGAGCGCCGATGGGGTCGTGCAGGGTTGGGCCAGTGAGCAATCGGACTACGACTACGCAACGAACACCTGCTCGAGGGTCTGCGGGCACTACACGCAGATCGTTTGGGCCGATAGCGCGAGCCTCGGCTGCGGCGTCGGTGACTGTCCGGGCGGCGGAGAAATCTGGGTGTGCAACTACGATCCACCCGGCAATTGGAACGGGGAAAAGCCGTACTGACACCCGGCAAGCCGCGGCCGATCCGCTGTGTTGGATGAGTATTGGGTGGTTTTCCGCCTATCGAACTGACGTCGCGAATTTGTCCTTTTGCGCGCGATCCAGCTAGGCCTCTCTCACCGGGCGGCGTTCGCCATCCGGAGGCTGGTTCGCCGGGAGGCTCGTCCATGACGAGGCTCGATTGTGAGGAGGTATTGCGATGACGCCGAGGATTCAGAGAGCTCTGTGGGCTTTGTTCCTGAGTGCCACTTTGGTCGCGGGTGCTGCCGTCGCGGCCTCCCCCACGGTGCAGGTCGGTGAGGTAAACGCTCACAAGGCCGGGTCACGGCACCTGGAAAAGCGATTTCGACTGAGCGTCTTCGACTCAGTCGAAAAGCTCGACACGAGTCGCGTCAAAGGCGGCCCCTTCGTGGTCTCAGCCTCCCTCGTTCGCCTCGACACGAAAGCGCGAAATCATGGTCTCGAGGCCACCGCGGTCATCGAGGCGACCCTCCGCTACAAAGACAGCGGGAATCTGATCGGCATGACTCGTGGCCGGGCGACCGCCGCCGGTTCGGCCAACAACATGCGCGCCATTCAAAGTTCGGCGATGAGGGCAGCAGTCGAGAGCGCCCTCGAAGGGGTGCCCCGGGCGCTGGCACGGCTGTGAGTTCGGCGTTTCCTTCGCAACCGCAGTGACTTTCAGCGCAAGGGCGCAATTCGCGACGTCCTTGTTACTCACCGATTGCGACTCTCGCCGCTAAACCATGTTCATCCCCGAACGAATTGGAGACGAACATGGCTGACATCATTCATCGCGTTGGTATCAAGGCACCGGTTTCGAAGGTGTACGAGGCGGTCGCAACGGTCGACGGCGTTGCAGGTTGGTGGACCCGAGAAACGACCGGCGAGTCCAAGCCGGGTGGCACCCTGACCTTCCTCTTCCGGGACCCTCAAGGCGAGGAGATCGGCAAGATGGTCATGGATGTGGTGGAGCTCGTCCGCGACCAAGCGGTGCGCTGGCGCGTCACGTCGGGTCCGAGCGAGTGGCTCGGCACGGACGTGACCTTCCGATTGTCCCAGCAGGGCGATCAGACCATCTTGCTCTTCGGGCACGAGAACTGGCAGGAGCCGGCCGAATTCATGGCTCACTGCAGCATGAAGTGGGCTACCTTCCTGCTCAGCCTGCGCGAGTTGGTCGAAACCGGACGGGGCAAGCCCGCGCCCGGCGATCTCAAGATCGACAACTGGAACTGACGGCCTCAGCGCACGACGACGAGTGGCACATCCACCGTCTCGAAGCAGCCGAGAGTCGTTTCCACACGGTAGTTCGAGTCGGAGGTGTGCCGCTCGGCGTGGAAGATGTCCATGTTGTAGGTCTTGCGCGCGGTGATGCCGAGCTCGGCCGCCTGGGCGTCGAAGTCGATCGTCGCAGTGACGGGCCCGTGGAGGCCGCCCAAGTCGAGTGCCAGCTTGCCGTTCACGAAGATCCACATGTCGTCGTCGCCGCTGAAGGTGAAACGCTCACCCCCCTTGTAGACGAAGCGCACGTGGGCCTCTGTGGTGAAGTGGAAGTTGTGACCGTTCGTCTGCTCGTTGAAACCCTGACCATCGGCGGGGAAGAAACCACCGATTTCGGCGCTGTCGAAGTAGAGAAGGTCGGGGTTGTCCGGAGTCGGCTTCAGGTTGAGCGTGTACTCGAAGGCCGAGTTGATCGTGTCGACGTTCGTGTACCATTGGTTGAAGCTGTCCGCGCCTTCGATCTCGTATTTGCTCGGTGCGGGCGGCACGTTCATGTTGTTGACCAGATTCCATGGATCGCACGTGATCACGCCGTCCGAAATGAAGCGCTTACCCGTGCCCTCGCTCGAGTGGAACAGAGGCGTTCGTGTTCCATCGCCTCCAATGAAGAGGTTCGGTTTGACGTAGCCGCACGCCATCTCGGTCTCTCCGGCGAAGTCCCTCTCCATGTCCGGGTGATCCGAGTTGAAGTCGCGAATGATGAGCTCGAGGGTCGAGTCGCAGTCCTCCATGGACGCGCCTGCCGCGCCCATCATCGGCCCCGCTCCCGTGCCGATGTTCAGGCCACCATTGCCGGTGCCGCTACCGCTGCCGGTCCCACCATTCCCGGTGCCGCCGTTGCTGCCGCCGCCGCTGCCGTTGAGGGTTTGGGGACGGCGACCCCCGTCATCGCCCGACGAGCACGCGAGCGTGGCCGCCGAAGCGACAAGAACCGAGCCTAGAAGAACAGAAGAAAAGCGATTCATGCCCACCGATCTACCACGAAGGGCCCCCGAGTGGGCCCTTCGTTCTGGGGTAGGCTCGCGCCGCGTCGCGGCGGGTCCAGGGCGGGCGTCTGGACGCCCTTTCGTGGCTGGGGGGCGTACCGCAGATGCTCGAAGACCCACCGGGGGCGCGGCGCGGCCTCGAGGGCCTCGAGTCGAGGCCAATCGATGGCGCGCGGCGTCGTGGCACTCGGAGGCGGAGGCGTTCATGGTTTGGCCCTGCCCGGGGGAGCCACGAAAGCCAACATGCATCCAAACATCGTTCCTACTTCGAAAACGCACGCGACGCGCTGGCGCGCCGCGTTGGTCGCGGCGGCGCTCTCGGGCGTGACCCTACCGGCGCACGCAGCATCTGACGTGCGCGCCGAGTACCAATCCCTGGCCAAGACCAGCGTCTCCCACGCGCTCTCCGTCTTGGGCTCGAATGAGATTTGCGACTCGGGCTGTCGCTACCAAGCGGAGGACGTCGAGAAGGAAGTCCGCCTTGCGTACCGCAACTCGCCGAACGATTACTTCAAGTGGACGAACCTCGACGACACTCGGTTCTTCACCCACGTGACGATCTCTCGCCGAGGTGAGGTGACGCGCGTCAACATGCGCGTGCTGGACGACGAGCGTGACGCGGCGCTCGTTCGCGAGCTCGAGCAGAAGACCAAGTTGCCTCACGAGACCGTGCTCGACGCAGGCGAGTCGGTGATCACGCTCACCCCGGAGGGCAAGCAGACGCGCGTCAACATGTCCGCCTTGGCTCGCGTGAGCGGCATCCTCGAAGTGTTCTCCGGCAAGGTGAAGTCGCGCCTCGAGCTCGCTTTGCACCAAACCGCCCGCAACTTCGAACGTTGACGGTGTGAATCTGCCTTCGATCAGTCGACGCTGCCACGAGGGGGCGGGGCTGCAAGCGGCCATCCCATGACCCACGGGTGCGCGCTTTTGCGCGCTCTCCCCGCGCGTCGAGCGCCTCCGAGTTCAGGGGCGAAGCCCAAAAAGTGGAGCTCCACAGGCTCACCTCGGGTGAGCCATCGAGGTCCGGTGGCTCATCGGGCCCTTGGACAGTTGCTTCGTCGAAAAAGCGAAGGAGGAGGGCGTTGCCTTCGGAGCGGTGGCGCGTGAGTTCGTCGCGAGCAAACTTACGGGGAGGTTGCGCCCCGAGGAGAGGTCTTGGTGAAAAGGAAGTGCGCCACACTCGATGGCGGGTGCCGTGGAAATGGTGAATCCTGAGGTGTCGAGGGGCAGGACCTGGGAACACATGGAACGAGTGGGAGACGATTTCGCAGGCTTCTCCGTCGAGTTCGACAGGGCCGACCGCGTGATGCATGTCCGCGCGTGGGGCTTTTGGAGCCAGGAAGTGGCGACTTCGTTCGACAACGTCGTCGGGAAGGCGTGCCTACGTCAAAGCCCGTGGATGGAGCTGCTGGTGGACATGGACGAGCTGAGGCCGATGCGCGATGAGGGTCAGAAATCAGTGGGGCAGTTTTTCGCGAGAATGAAATCGTTGGGAGTTTCTGGAGCGACGGTTCGCGCCTCGAGCCCACTCACCCGCCTGCAGGTGATCCGCATCGTCAACGAACGAGGCCTGAAGGACATGATCCGCGTCGCTTGATGGAGGGGAGAGCGATGACGAAGGACGAGCAAGACGTACGCGCCGCAACGCTTCGTTTCTACGACGCCATCGAGCAGCTGACGGTCGGTCGGGGGCTGGATGCGATGCGGGACGCCTGGCACCACACCGCCGGGGTGACCAGCGGTCACCCGAGTGGCGATTGGGCCGAGGGCTGGGATGAAGTGTTGGCGACGTGGGAGGTTTTCTCCTCCTTTGGCGCGGAGGACCGAGGCGGGGGCCGCGTCGAGAACCTCAAGGTCCGGGTTTGCGGTGACATGGGTTACGTTGCGAGCACGTTCCACGCACCCGAGGCCTTGGGAGGCGAAGTACTGTCCTGCACCAACGTGCTTCAGCGCGTCGATGGCAAGTGGAAGGTGGTCCATCACCACGCCG
>JBNKGC010000181.1:0-12203 GCA_050289625.1 Polyangiaceae bacterium
GCTTCAAGTCCCCGAACCTCGACGTGGGCAACCTCAGCGTGAACGTCACCCACCCCGAATACAAGGCGCAGTCGTTCTCGGTGCTCATCGAGAATGGCAAGGAGGCGCGGCAGACCGTGCAGCTGGTGCCCGCGCCGCGGGTCTCTCATGGAAGTCCCTCCCAAATCGCAAAGCCCCCTCCTGCGACCAAGCCCGCACCCAAGAAGCCAGCACACGTGGAGACGCGAGAGCCACCCCAATCCGTCGAACCCATGGAGCCCGAGGACGCTCCCGCACCACCCGTCGAGCCCGACGAACCCAGCGACACCGACGAACCCCGCGCGCGCTGGTTGTGACGGAGCGCTGTTTCGTCGAACATACTTCGGTGTTCCCCTTCCCTCGCGCGCTCAAGGCGGCTCTCTTCGCTTCCGCGCTCGGCTTGACGACGACCGCGCGGGCTCGAGGAACGACGGACCAAGGGTCCGGCGTCGATCCCGAAGTGCGCGCTCAAGTTGCGTTCGAGGAGGTGGAGCGCGAGGAGATGGTGCTCGACACCGGACCTCCACCCGAGGTCCAGGCTCCCACTCGCCTGATGGGGACAGCGGAGGTAGGGGTGGGTTGGCTCACCCTCCCCGCCGCGGAAGTTTGCGTGGTCGAGCCCGTAGCGCGATGCCGCACCGGCGACACCACACCGCTCTTCGAAGTTTGGAACTTCGTTCGACTCGATCTCGGGCTCGCCTTCGGCGCCGGCATCACCCTCGGACTGTTTCCGACAACGAACGCACCCAGCGCAGATCCACCCGGGGTCAATCGCACTCAAAGACGCGGCTACATGACCATCGAATCGATGGCGCGCTACTACCCCTATGCCACCCGCAACGTCGAGGCATGGGTCGGAGCGGGTGTCGGGCTGGTCATCGTCAGCGACAGCTTCGAGTCGGAACAGGGTACCGGGGATCAAGCCTTCGTCGGGACACCGGGAGTCATCTTGCGAACCGAAGGCCTCTCTGTCTTGGGTGGCCTAGGAGTCGCCGCATCCCTGAGTGAGCACTGGTTCGTCGGGGGTACGGCGAGGCTTGGTCGCTGGTACCTCCCCGACAGCCCCACGATGAGCCCTTTGGGAGACGTGGCTTCGCTCACCGGAGCCAATACGTTCCTGTACGCTGGCCTCAACATTTCGTTTCGCTCCCGGCTCTGAGCGGCTCCTCCAAACCTCTTTTGCGCTCGAGACGCGCCGCGTTTCCGGCGAAAGTCCCGTGTCCGCCCACGACGCGAAGCTCCTGCCGCTGCTAAGCCTCGCAGCCCGAAAGCACTCACGGCTGCATGCGGAGCGACAGACCGAGAGCGATGCGCTCGAGCAGCAGAGCAAGAACGAACAAGAGCGCTAGTGCTTTGATCGGTCCGAAGAGTCGCTCGAGGACGAGGGGCCAGGCTAAACGAATCACCAAGGCCTCCACGACCTCCAGCACGATCACCGCGACCACCAAGGGAGCTGCGACGGCGAGAGCCACTTCAATCGCTGCCAGGCACGAATGAGCCACGCTGGAAGCCGAGTCCGTGAGGCTGAACGCCGCCTCGGCACGGTCGAGAGCTTCGGCAATCCGAACCGGGCCTCCTCCCCCCAAAAACGCAATCGCCGCCAATAAGCCGAGGAGGAGGGACACCGGTGCATCCGACACACGACGCTCCTCGCCGAGCCCGAGCGGTGACGGCGCGCCCCGCAACTGGTCGAATAGCGCACCGGCCATGCTGGCCCCCCAGAGCACCGAAGCTGCACCAATCGCGACGGGCACGCTCACCGAAAGCTCGCGAAGCATCGCCCACCCGAGCGAGCCGCTCGCCCACGGGCTCTGGCCCCCTACGGAACTGACCCCGAGCGCCCAGGCCAGGGACAAACGAACCGCCACCGGCGCTCCGGGGGCGCCGAAAGCCGGAACCAGCAGGGCGCTCGGCAGCCAACGAGCAGCTCCGAGGAGCCAGAGCTCCGGGCTGAGTGGAAGACCCGCGAGGTCCGTCCCCGACTGAAAAGCCACCGTTCGTCCTGTCGTCACCCTCACCGCGCGACGTCGTTGACGCGGTGGCGGAGGCCACGGTAACGCTCTGCCTGCCACGGGAGTCAAGGATGAGCCTGGATCTATCGGCAGTTGGATACGAGACCGAGCCGTTTCCCTTCGAATACGATTGGAAGACGACGGCGCTCTACGCGCTCGGCATCGGCGCACCACGCACTGAGCTCGATTACCTCTACGAAAAACGCGGGCCCCTCGTCGTGCCTTCGTTCGCCGTCGTCCCCTCGTACGCGGCCCTTGGGCCTCTGGTCGAGCGGGCGCACGCGGACATGACGAAGGTCGTGCACGGCAACCAGTCGATCCGCCTTCATCGTCCCATCCCTCCAGAAGGAAAGCTGAACACGGTCGGAAAGATCGAGGGCATCTACGACCTACGCCGCCTTTCGCAGGTAGTCTTTTCCACGAGGACGACGCAGAACGGCGACCTCTTGTTCGAGACGGAGTGGACCCTGGTCGTCCGCGACACCGGAGGCTTCGGAGGGCCACGCCCCCCGAAGAGCCCGTCACTCAAGGTGCCGAAAGAAACGGCGCCGACCTTCGAACAAACCGATCAGACCAGCCCCGAACAGGCCCTTCTCTATCGCCTGTCAGGGGACCTGAATCCGCTCCACGCCGACCCGGAATTCGCGGCGGCGGTGGGTTTCGAGGAAGGACCCATCCTGCACGGTCTTTGCACCTTCGGATATGTCACCCGAGCGGTAATCGCCCAGGCATGCGGCGGAGATCCGACTCGCCTGAGGGCGCTGTCGGCCCAATTCAAGAAACCAGTCTGGCCGGGAGACTCTCTGCGCACCCTGGGGTACGAGATTGAACCGGGCAAAATCGCCCTCGAAACCTTCGCCGCCGATCGACCCGACGCCGTGGTCGGAGGCTGGGCGGAGGTGGGCTGAACCTCGGCGCGTCGGCGCCGTAAAGCGAACGACACCGCCGAAACACGAAAGAGCGCGATGGCAAATCAAAACAAGAAGAACCCCGAAGCCACGGACGAGCACGCAGCCGACGCTCGCGACGCCGATCCCGGCGAAGTCGTGGCCTCGAAAGATGCTCCGTCGAACGACCTGATTCCGGACTGGGCTCCTTGGGCCACGTTGCTCGGACTGATGGCGCTCGGGGTGATCGGTGGCTTGGGTCTTCTGCCGGTGCCGAAAGGCTGGGTGAGCGGTCCCGCGGCGGAGGAAACAGCCGCCGAAGCGACCGCGGCCACGGCCACCACGGCGGAACCCACTGCCACGGCGGCGCGTGAAGGTCGACCCGTCCCCAAACCTGCTGCGAAACCCGCGGCAGACCAGGAGATGGTCGAAGCCAGTCACCTCCTCATCAAGTACAAGGGCGCCTTCCGAGCCGGTCCGGAAGCCACCCGCACCAAGGAGGAGGCGAAAAAGCGAGCCGAAGAGGCCGCCGCAAAGGCCCAAAAGGGCGTCCCGTTCGAAAAGCTCGTGGCGGAATACTCCGAGGGGCCCACCAAGTCGCGCGGCGGCAAGCTCGGCCGCTTCTCACGCAAGCAAATGGTCAAGCCCTTCGCAGACGCCGCCTTCGCTCTGAAGCCCGGCGAAACGTCGGGTGTGGTCGAAACCCGCTTCGGGTTCCATGTCATTCATCGCACGAAGTAAGCGTTTCACCGCGTGCGGATTCGTTCTGCTCACGGGCGGTTGCGTGGTGTCCACCCACGGAGGAACCGGACAGCCGCCCGTCGTTCCGGCGCCACCGCCCGCGGATGACGAACCGATGGCCGGCGGAGTCGACAGCGCGCCACCGCCGGGACAGCCATCGGAAATCGGTGCCCGCCACGTTCTGATCGCGTACCGCGGGGCAACCCGGGCTGCGGAGTACATCAGCCGAACGCGCGAAGAGGCCTTCGAGCGTGCGGCGGAGGTTCTCCAGCAAGCTCGAGAGGGCGCGGATTTTGCCGAATTGGCGAAAGAGTACTCCGACGATCGCGGGTCCGCCGCGCAAGGCGGCTCACTCGGCCGGTTCTCCCGTGACCAGATGGTCAAGGAGTTCTCGGACGCCGCATTCGCTCTCGAGATCGGCGACGTCTCCGACATCGTGGAATCCCAGTTCGGGTTTCACGTCATTCAGCGCACGGAGTAGTGGTCCCTGCGCCTCCCGACGGGGCCGTCCCTTCGAGGGCGCGCCCCAGCGGAGCGCCGCGCCTCCTCAGCGGGGCGGCGGGACGGCGCGTTGGCGCAGGGGGCTCCGGAAGCTGCTGTTCAGCGTCCCAGCATGTGTTTGGCAATCACCAAACGCTGAACTTGGCTCGTGCCCTCGCCGATCTCGCAGAGCTTGGCGTCGCGGAGGTGACGCTCCACATCGAACTCCCGCATGTATCCGTACCCGCCGTGGACCTGCAGACAGTCGTTGCAGACCGCCGTCGCGGCTTCGCTCGCGAAGAGCTTCGCGATGGAGGCCTCCACCGTGAAGGGCTGACCCTGGCTCGCGAGATGAGCGGCTCGGTAGGTGAGCAGCTCGGCAGCGTCCAGCTTGACCCGAGCATCCGCTAGCATCCAGCGAATCCCCTGAAATTGAGAGATCGGCTTTCCGAACGCCTGCCTGTCTTTGGCGTACTTGACAGCCATCTCGAGTGCACCGCGACCGAGTCCGAGTGCCATGGCGGCGATCGACACCCGCCCTCCATCGAGAATGCGCATCGTGTCGACGAATCCCCGACCTAGCTCGCCGAGGCGCGCCGAATCGGGCACCCGTACCCCCTCGAGCGTGACCTCCACCGTATCGCTCGATCGGCACCCGAGCTTGTCCAGCTTGCGGCTGGCCGAATACCCGGGAGTGTCGGTCTCGACGATAAACGCCGTGATGCCGTACTGCGGCGGCGCCTCCGGATCGGTTCGCGCCAGCACCACACAAAATCCGCCGACGGAGCCCTGGGTGATGAACATCTTCGTCCCATCGATCACCCAGTCGGATCCGTCACGGCGCGCCGTGGTGCGCAGGGCAGCGCTATCGGAGCCGCTCCCTGGCTCCGTGAGAGCCCAGGCCGCCAGCCACTCGCCTGAGGCTGCGCGCGGCAGGTACTTCTGCTTCTGTTCCTCGTTACCGAACGCGAGGATGTGACCCGTTCCAAGCCCGTTGTGGCTGGCGACGGTGAGCGCAAGCGAACCGTCTACGCGAGCGCACTCCTCGACCGCCACCGCGTAGGCGAGCATGTCCATCCCGGCACCACCGTATTCTTCCGGGATGCGGATCCCGAGCAGACCGAGCTCGGCCAATCGCGGAACGATCTCGAGGGGAAAGCGCTCTTCTTCGTCCCACTTGCGAGCGTGAGGTTTCACTTCTCGCTCGCAGAACTCGCGAACGGTGGATCTCAAAATTCGATGTTGTTCCGAGAGCTCGAAGTCCAAACGCCTTCTCCCTACGGCGCTAACCACTCGCGTCGACGGCCCTCGACTCATCGAACCCGCATTGCCCATTCGAACCGCGTCGCTCGTTCGAAGTGCCTGCCGTTTCGCACCCAAGCGGCTCGATACGGTACGGGTGAGGGTCAATCAGCGCAAGTGATGATCGCCATGATGTGTGTGATTCCACAGTAGCGCTACTTCGGGGTCCGCGGCTCAGAAAGAACTCATTTATCTCCCACCTTGGACGCGGCGAGCGCACGCGCGGATACCTCCTTCAGACGCTTCAGTTTAGTCTCTTCCGAGAGCTCGCGCTCCTCCGCCTTCGATGACGCGTCGCCCTGCAAGGGCCCAAAACTCTCATCACCGACCCCGATGACCGCACGCCCCTCCCGCTTGAGCAGCCAGGTCGAAGCCGGACCATCCCCACTCGACGCCAAGCGCAAAGAAACTGCGTCGCGGTGCTTCAGCTTTTTCGACGAGCCGGCTCGCGTGAGTGTCCCGAGCAGATCCTTCGCACCTTGTTCGTCTTCCCGAAGCGCCGCCATCACCCGCCACCGCTTGCCGTCGTGCGCGTAATGACCAACGGCGCCAGCACCGGTCGCCGAAACCCCGAGCAGCTTTTCCCAACCGTACGTCAGTCCGAGCGCGAGGCGATGCTCCTGAGGCAGGATCGCCACATCCGCGAGGGGTGCATCCACCCCGGGAAGTTGGGCCCCGATCGCTTTGGCCAAACCGGGCAAAACGCGCGCGCTCGACTTGCGCATCTGGTCGGGGGACTCGATCTCGTTGGTGTACGAAAGCTCGACCACGTGCCTTCCGCGCCACACGTAGGCGATCCCGCTGCCGAGCGCTGCGGCCGTACCGGCCTCGAGGGGCTCGACGGTGGCTCGAGCCGGGTCGCCGTCCGCGACCACCCGTTTCGTGAAGAACCCGAATGCACCAGCGCGCCGCGCGAATCGAGATACGGTGACCGACACCGTGGCGGGCGTTCCCGTGCCGTCGACGTAGCGAAGGGTGGTCACCCGCTCGAGACCGAAACGCTTGTACACCTCGCACTCGCCGTTGAAGAGCTGGATGCACACGTCGTCCAAAGAGTCGGGCGCCCCCGCGCCGTAGGCGCGAGTCTCCCCGTGCGGGTCGATGCAAAAGCCGACCGCAGTCTTCGGGAAGAGCTCCGCGTCGTAGCGAGCAGTCCCTCCCCCGGCCGCGCAAACGTTCGGCCGAGCCGATGCCACGGGAGGGGGCGCTTCCCCGAGGTCTTGGTCGGAGTCGCGGTCGCATCCGACCAGCAGGAGGAGGGTGCCGAGAACTCCGATGAAAGTTCCGAACGAGGCGCGGCGAAATCCGCCTGCGCCGATGTGGCTCGCGCGAGGGTACAGCATCGATCCCGCGTTATAGCGATGACCGCTTGCGGTGATCGCAGAAAACATCGGGCGATGGGCCGCGGGTCGATGCGGCCCCGGGCAATCAGCGCAGCGGATCGCCGGTTGGGCGCGGAGCAGAAGAAGCACTTTTCTCCTGAACGACGCTGAGGCCCCGACGGATCAGACCCCGAAGCATGTGCTCCTCCACTTTCATGTGATGTTTCCGTTGCACCTCCCCCGTCATGAGCAGCTCCTCCCCGCCGCCGAGCGGAGTTTCCGACTGGCCCCGCCCCGATGTTCCGGCGCTCCGAACACAGGCCCACGGGCCCCCACACCAGAAATTCGTCGCCCGCCGCTGCCCCAGGGAAGACTTGCCAGTGAGCCCCTCCACGCCCTTCTGCTCCCCGAGCACCCAAGAAGCCGTCACTGACCCTCCTCCCCCTGTACTCCCCCCTGCGACCGAGTGGTTGTCGCGAACCCTGCAAATGTTTCATACCGATGCAGCGATTGCGGCCGGCCCCACCCCGAAACCTCGCGCCGTCTCGTCAGCGATTGCTCCGAGGGAGGGCTCACGGAGCGGCACTTCGGTCGAACCCATGGCACGCGGCGCTCCCGCCACCCTCCGGCTACGGATTCCCCGAAACGTCGCTCTCAGGCATGCTCTTTGCTCCGAACCCAGCGGATCCGTTTATGCGACCCCCTACATTCCCAGCTCTTTCGCGACCTTTACCTACGTCGCAATGCCGCAACCTCCGCGGCGGGAAACGGGTTTACGCCGCGCGCGGGTTCACGCTGATCGAACTGGTCGCCGTGATCGTCATCATCACCATCCTGATGGCCATCGCCGTGCCCGGAATTGCGGCGCAGATGGACCGCCGCAACGCGCAAAAGGCTGCGGGGCAGGTCGCAGCCATCTTCCGGAACGCCCGCATGAGGGCGCTCGGGCGCGGCTCTGCCGTAATGGTTCGTTACGACAGCGCGGGCGGCGGTACCTTTCAAGTTCTCGAAGCGATCGAAGGCGGCGGTGGTGGCTGTGCCCCCCTCCCCGCGGGACAGTGCCTCACGCCGAATCGCTGGCTCCCCGGGAACCTCGGCGTCACCTACCAGGAAGTGCTGAACTACGGCACGCAGCGTGAGGGCAACATCAATGCCCAGTTCGTATCAGGCGTCGGCGCGACGGAAGCCACCTACTCGATCTGCTTTTCACCGATGGGATCCACGTACTCCTCGGTGCTTCCAACCGGGCAGCTGCAACCCTTGGTCGGGATCCCCGTGGTCAGCGTCGCACGCGCCAGCGGCGCGGGGCTCACCCGACGCGTGCTCGTGCTTCCCAATGGCGCGGCGAGGGTGGCATTGTGAAGGCTCGCGCTCGTCCCCCGTTGGATGCTCGGGTCGGCCATCCGAGTGCACCACATCAGCGCGCCAAGCGCGCGCGCGGTTACACCATCGTCGAACTGATGATGGCGCTCGTCATCTTCGGAGTTGGAGTGACCGGCATCGCGGCGATGCACAAGATCACCGCAGTCTCCAACCGCCACGCGAAGAACATGGCGATGGCGACGCACATCGCACAAGCGTGGCAGGAGCAGCTTGCCGCAGACGGAACCATCTGGGAGGCCAACAACCTCGCGAGCACCAACTGGCTCGTGGAAATCACGAACAATCCGAACACCTGGGTGCAACCCGTCGATGTGCCGAACGAGTTCGGACCCGGCTTCGATGCCCTAGGGAACCCGACCTCCAACGTCGCTGAGATGGCCTTTTGCGCCCACGTGCGCCTCACCTGGCTCCGCAACCCCAACCTCCAAGCGAGTCAGAACAACGGCATGATTCGCACCGAGGTGCGTGTGTTTTGGCCTCGGGAGGGCCGTAGCTGGAACAACGGAGCTGCGTATTGTGGCGTGGGCATCGGGAACGGAGACGTCGCAAACATCGGGGCCGCGACCGATGCCTTCTACTTCATCTACAAGACCAGCGCCGTGCGGCAGAGGCCGACGGGATGATCATGTTCCTCTCGACCGTTTTCCGTCGTCCTGCCCGGCCTCGCTCGAGGGGTCCCTCCGAAGTCCAGCGCGGCTTCACTCTCGTCGAGCTGATGGTCGCGCTCACGGGCGGACTGTTCTTCTCGATCTTCGTGTTCATGCTGGCACGAGACTCCGCGCGCTTCTTCCAGCAAGAGTCGCGTTTGGCCAGCGCGACGATGGCCACGGTCACCGGCTTTCAGCGCCTGCGTGCCGACATTCAGCGCGCGGGATTTCTGTCTACGCCCAACATCCTCAGCGACACGACGACCTGCCCCGGACCCGCTGCCAACGGGTGGGCCAATCAGCAGCTGCTTCGTTCTCTCGCCAGCGTGCAGATCGTGCCGGGAGGGTCGCTCGGAGCGAGTCCCGTTTTCGCCGCAAACGGCCTGACACCAGACCGCATCATCCTGATGGGCTCCTATTCCTCGCCCGACCAATTTCCCGTGCGAGTGGTCGAGCCACTCGCCGGCGGGGGCGCTCGGATTTGGCTCCAGGTCCAAAATGGCGCCATGGCCCGCCTCGGCTACATCACCGCCAATGCCGCCGCACGCACGAGCATTCTCCAGACACTCTTCCAGCCGGGTCGGGCGTTGCGGGTCCTCGATCACGCGGGTAACCAGCACTTCGGGGTGATCGTTGCTAGCCAGGCCGGCAACGACCCTTTCGTCGATCTCAGTGGGCAGCCTGCGTGGAACTTCAGCGATCCCCAGTGCGGCTTTCGGGGATTCGAAGTCGGAGCCCAGGCAAACGTCGTCAACTTCATCCAGTACGAGCTCCTCAACCTGAGCGGGGACCCGACCTTCGCCCCCCTCTACACGCTCGCGGACGCCGTCAATGCCGCCCCTCCCGTGGGTGAACCCGGGCGAACAGAACTAGTCCGCACCGAGCTCGACGCAAACGGGGGCACCATGGCCGGTTCGGCGGAGGTCGTCGCCGAGTATGCCGTCGACTTGAGGTTCGGTGTGACCGCCGTCACCAACGAAATTAACGGTGCCCTGACGACGTTCGCACCCGGAGCCCCACAGGTGGCGAACTTCGCGGCAGATATTTGGAACGGGGGGGGCGCCGCGGCAACCCGTCCCGATCTGATTCGCGCGATGCGAGTCCGACTCAGTACCCGCTCACGAAGCCCCGACCGAGAAGCAACGATTCCCACCAATCCGGGCGACGCCCTCTACCGCATCGACCTCGGGAACAACGCCTTTGCCCGAGTCCGCACCCTCCAGTCGGACATCGCCCTCAGAAACCGATGACACTCCACGTGGACCTCCGTCTCCGCCCCAAGCGCCGCCGTACCGAGCGCGGCGCAGCCGTCTTCGTGATCGTACTCGTCATCACGATGCTGACGGCCCTCGGTGTCTGGTCCGTTCGCCAAGCGAATCTCGTGGACATCGCAGCCGGCTACAGCCGTCAAGCCGCCCAAGCGCAGTACGTCTCCGAACTCGGGATTCACTCCACCACCGCGTTTCTTGCCACCGGAGTTGCCGACTACGCGGTGAAAGGAGCCCAGGACGGGATCGACACCTGCACCTCCAACACCGGCCTCACCGCCGTCAGTCCGTTCTGTTCCCGGTTCGTCTTGTCCGAGCTGAACGGCGCCATGGACAATCCGCTGCTGGACACGGCAGCCCTGGGCAGCCTGGGCCCCGCTGCGGTCGGCACGACCGGCTTCGTCCAGGGGGACTTCCTCGTCGAAATGACCGACGTGGGCCCGGCGGGTGCGGGTTCCCGCGGCAGCGGCGGCATGGATCTCGGGGGAACGAATACGAGCATGACACAAGCCCGCGTGACCTTGACCGCGATGGGCCAGGTTCGCCCCATTCCGTTCGGAATTGCCGCGAACGCCTGCAACCAAGCCATTTCGAGCGCCGCGGGCCGTCAGATGATGCGCGCCCACGCGGTCCTTTCCCCCATTTCTCCCTAGGAGCCGATGATCATGAACACAGCCCGATCTCGCGCCCTCCTGCTCGCCGCCTTGTCTGGCGCCACCCTCCTCTCGACCGCGGCTCACGCGCAGGATGCCGACCTCAACCCGGCCCTTCCCAACGTGATGCTGCTCGTGGACACGTCGGGCTCGATGGAGTATAAGTCCGCGGACAACGACTTCCCCGCCTGCGACCCCACCTCTTCGGTGGTCGGCGACAACGAGAGGAGTCGCTGGGTGGAGCTGGTCGAGGTGCTCACCGGCACCGTTCAGGACTATCGCTGCGACGCAGTGGACCGGAGCTCTTCGGCGTTTTTGGCAGAGTACTCCCTCTCCGGAAACGCACCTGCCGACTACGAGTACCGAAACCCGTACCACCGGCTATTGAGTGGCACCTGCGCGATCGGTCCCGACCCGGCAGCGACGGCACCCCTCGATGTGTTCGCTTGGACCGCTCCGGACTACCACGCGTACAACGCAACTGCGACGAAGTGTACGAGCTTCAGTCAGTCCTCCGACGGGCTCATCGACTCGCTCGGTACCGGCATCCGCTTCGGCCTGATGACCTTCGACACCCTCCCTGACGCGGGGACGGGTTACACCGGAACCAATATCCCGGCCTGGAGCGACGGGATCAACGGCGCGTGGAGCTACTTCGTCGGCACCCAGTCGGCGACGGGCAAGCCGGCCGGCTGCGACGGTGATGCCCCGGATTTCGAGGTGGGCGCACGCAACGCCGCGGCGCCGCCTTGGGAAGGCCGGATGATCGCGTTTGGAGATCCCGCGGCGAGCGGCACCGTGAATCAGACGCGCAACCGGCGCATCGAGGAAGTGCTCCTCATGACGCGGCCCTTCGGCGCCACCCCGATCAACGGGATGCTCGACGATGCGAGGAAGTTCTTCTGGAGCGACCCCGCGAAGGATCCTTTCGACAGCACGCTCGATTTCGGGCCGTATCAAGACCCATACGTGCTCGGCGGCTGCCGCAAGCAGGTAATGATCCTCTTGACGGACGGAGAACCCAACCTCGACCTACGCCCCCATTGCGCGATGAGCGGGAGCCCTGCGGGCGAGTGTCCGTACCAGGACACCCCCGAGAAGATCGCTTTAGCGTTGGCCACCGCGTCGAACGTCAACCAGCGTGTCGAAACACGCGTGATCGGTTTCGCTGCAACGAGCGGCTCCGGTGGGACGGACTGCACCTCCCTGACAGACTTCGACCTGAACGATTCCAACGGTGCCTGCGCGACACAGACCGGCGACAAGGAACTCCAAGTCTGCTGCACACTGCACCGCATTGCCTTCAATGGGGGCTCGCAGCGCGCCTTGTTCGCGAACGACAAGGACCAACTGCGTGCCGCGCTGGCCAAAACCCTGAATGATCTCTTCTCGGTCACCCACCGAACCCAGCCGAGCGTCGCCTCCTCCTCCAATTCGGCTCTGGCGAGCTCCTATCGGTTCTTCTCTGGCCTGCAGCAGGGCGCCGGGTT
>JBNKGC010000182.1:0-12062 GCA_050289625.1 Polyangiaceae bacterium
AGCGAACGCCCCGTGCGCTCCAACGGATTTTCCTAGCGTGCCGACCAGCATGTCGGGCACGACTCCCGCCGCGGCGCAGAGCCCCGCGCCGCGGGGTCCGAAAAGACCGAGGGCATGTGCCTCGTCGACGTAGAGGTGAGCGCCGTGCTCATCGCAAAGCGCGCGATAGCGGGCCAGGTCGGGTGAATCGCCGTCCATGCTGAAGTAACTCTCGACCACGACCCAGGTGGCCCCCTTGCGCCGTCCGGGAGAAGTCTCCGAAGCGGTTGGGCGAGCGAGCGCGCGCTCGAGAGCTGCGACGTCTCGATGGGGTAGAACTTCCAATTCGGCTCGGCTGAGTCTCGCACCATCGATCAGCGAAGCGTGGTTCAGTCGGTCCGAGAGAATCCGGTCCCCGGGTCCGGCGAGCGCCGACAGCACCCCGACGTTGGCTGCGAAGCCCGAAGAGAAAAGGAGCGCGGATTCCTGACCCACCCAGTCCGCGAGGGTCCTCTCTAGCTCGAGGTGCTCGCCTCGGGTTCCATGGACGAGGCGCGAGGCGCCGGCCCCCGAGGGCAAACCACTGGGCAACGTTTCACGTGAAACACGGTCAGCCAATCCGAGGTAGTCGTTCGTGCTCGCGTCGAGAAAGCTGTCGCCAAAGCGGCTCTTCATGGAGTCGCGGGTGGTCGCGTCCTCCGACTTGCGAAGCAGACCGTCGAGTTCGAGCTGACGGAGCCTCTCGGGCAGTTCCTCTAGACGGGGCATGGCGGAGACCATAGCAGCGCTCGATGTGCGGCGGGTGCACCACCCGACCGTTCCTCGTGCAGGGCCGTTCCTCGTGTTCACTTCCCGTCGGACGCCCCGGTTCTCTACGGCGGAAACCATTCGCGATGGTCGCCCTTCCACCGTTCTGGTCGACGGCAGGTGGGGGCCAAGACGGCTACCGCGCTTGCCTTCGGCAAACCGCTTGTCGCTCTAGGGGTGGTCCGCGGCGTTCTAGGGTCCGGGCGATAAGTCCCCCTCCGCGCCTCCGCGGCAACGCTAGGGCACCGCGGGGTTCCGGCTGCGGCGCGCAGCTGCGGCTCTGCCGCACTCGGCGTACCGGCTTCTTTAGTCCGGACCTCCGGGGCCTTCCCGTGTCCTCTTCCCTACCCTGCCTCCTTCGGGACTTCCCGCCGGGAGCTCGGCATCACGCCACCCGGTGACTGTTGAGTTCCCTGCCCCGTCTCGGCTCGCGCGGGGCGCGGGCCCGGGCGACTCCCACAGCTTTCGACTGCCACGGCCTCAGTCCCGCCACTTGGCGCGCGGGGCGCGACGCGTGCAGGGGGCTCTGTACCCGAGCCAAACGCCGTTGGGCCAGAATCCCGCGTCCCTCCCAGCGATCCCCGAAAGCATCAGCTGACGGCGCAGAGCTGAAGACTCATGGAGCTGGAGTCGCTACCTTCTCGGACAACGGGACCGTCTACCGCACCCGAGTGGCTCCCCCCTGAGCGCGTCGAGATTCCCCGGATGCTCCGGGCATGGCGCCTTACCGACCGACCTCGATGCGCGCCGACCCTGTGACGCCGGCAGGACTCCCGAACCGCCGGTTGGCAAGAGGGGCTAGCAGAGCTGCGAACCCGGCGAGTGGAGCCCGCTGCGCCACGGAGCGACGGAAGCGCTCCCTCCACCACTGGGCAATGTTTCACGTGAAACATTGCCAGGTGCACCAAGGTGGGCGTTCCTGGCACCGCCTTGCCGGCCTCGTGTCTGCCGCACGCGCGTTGCCCCTCGAGCGCCAAGTCGGCGGCCCAGTCACTCCTATTGCGCGTCCGCTCGAGCGACGAACTCACTTGTCGCGACCAAGCAAGCGACCAGAAGGCAGAGCCCGGCAGCATTCCTAAGTCGAGCTAGCTGGGACCGCCCCCTCCTGTGTGGGGCGGCTTTCGCAGGCGCCCGGCGGCATCCGGATCGGCGCTCTATGGCGATGACCGCTTGCGGTGATCGCAGAAAGCACGAGCGGGTGCAGAAAAGCGGCCTCCCGTAGCCGTTTTGGCCCTCATTTGCTTGGGGCCAAAGCGGCGGGCAATCAATGCAACTCCTCACAGCTGTAGGGAATGGCCAACAGGCGGACGAGTGAAGTCTCCGCCCAGGTCCGGAGCGCGCCCCGGCGGTCACCACTTCGACCAGTACTCCCGTTCCACCGGGGCAGACGCGATAGAACCGATCTGACGGATGGAGTTCGGACAAGCAGAGCGAGCGGAGAGCGAGAAGAACTGTGGCCGGTGCCTCCCCCAGAAGCACCGCGACGCGGGTGGCCCCCGAGCCGCCCTCCCCCAGCCGCAGGATGCGCTACCAACCCCTCGTGCAACCGGACCGCACCACCTTTGCCCCCCGCGACGGGATCGCAGGAAGGCTCAGCGGGACGACGAAACCCGCCCGTCAACACAACTTGCCCCCAGGGGTGGGCCACGAGATGGCACCACCGGCGGGGAACCAAAGCCGATCCATGAAGAGAACTTCCTGCACGAGACTGCGGCCAGCCGCGCTGAAACCGAGCACTGCTGGGAGGCCTGGATCGCACCGGAGAGAACCAACGCTGCGTCAGCCCACCGATTCCTCCTCCCACCGTCCGGCGGAGTGAGTCCTTCGGGCAACCCGCAGCAGGCCACACGTCGGGCGTGGACGGCCCGCTCGACCCACCCAGCCAGACGCACTGCACCGCCTCGGCGGGACCAGAGGTGCCGGGACCCCGAATAGTCGCCCCATCGATCCGGTCCGGTTCTCGCCCGCAGAAGCAAACCAAGACGGCCGGCCCCGCGCCGGAGGCGGTCCGCGCTCCGAGCCGAACCGAGTCGGTGGAGCCCGCGAGGCCGCACCAAGATGCCGACCCCAGCGGCTGCGACCACTGGTCAATGTTTCATGTGAAACGGTGAACAGGTACCAGAGAGAGCAGCACGACGTGGCTGATCGGATCTAGGGTTGAACTGACGTTCCAATGAGCGGACCACCGCGCGACCCCTCGCCCCGGCGCAGCGACGGACGACCTTTTCGGCCCTCATCCGCCCAGGGGCCCCAGAAAGCCCCCCCGAATCCATCGCTCGAGGAGGGCCCGCCGAGGTCAGCGAGCCCTACCCAAAGCAAGCGAGGTCACCCGGCGCCGAGTCCGACCAGACGGGGGATACCCCGGGCGAACTCCGGTGACCTCGGCGACACCACACTGCGTCGAGATCGGGTAGCCGTCCAGCCGAAGACAATGTCCTGGCGCTCGACACTACCCGACGGGGCCTTGCTCTCCCCGTCTCCCCCGGTAGGCTCCTCGGCGCATGGCGCGTCGAATCGTTCTGCTCGGAACCGGGACCGGTGTCGGCAAGACGTACGTCGGCGAGCAGCTGGTTCGGGCCCTCGGCTCTCTTGGCCCCACTCTCGGGCTCAAGCCGATCGAGTCCGGGGTACCAAACGATCCCGTCACGCCAACCCCCGAGCTCTCTGACGCAGAGCGCCTGCGCCGCGCCTCCACAGCCACGAGCGCACCGCTGCCTCTGCATTGCTACGCACTCGAGGCACCGATCTCGCCCCATCTGGCGGCCGAGCGGGTCGGCGTGCGGCTGGAACTCGACCAGATCCGGGCATGGATCGACCTTGCGGAAAGCGCCGCAGTTCAGAATCTCACCGGCCAATCGGCCGCGACCTCGCAGCAATCAGCGCTGCCCGCAGTTGCAATACGCCACCCTACACTACACTACGTTGTTATCGAGACAGCCGGAGGAGTCTTCTCGCCGCTGGGTGCCGGCCTGACCAACTTCGATCTCGCTCAGGCGTGCGGGCCGGCGACTTGGGTGCTCGTCTCGCCCGATTCGCTGGGGGTTCTCCACGACGTGACGGCAACCCTCGAAGCACTCCGAGCCCGAGGGCGCACCCCCGATCACTGCGTCCTGTGTGCTGCGCGTCCTCCGGACCGCAGCACGGGCACCAACGAGAACGAACTCCGGCGCCTCGGAATCGCGGACGTCGTCACCACCTTGACGCGAGGCGGAGCCGATTTGAGCGGCCTGATCGCACGCCTCACCGAATCCGGCGGCGCTTGATCGCGAGCGTCGTGAGCAACGCTCACCAGGAGCGCTAGAGCGACAAACGGTTTGCCGTTCGTCGCGACCAAACAAGCAACTAGAGCGGCGATTCGTGCAGCACACCGAAGCCGAGCAGGCGAAAACCGCCCCCTCGAAAGAGGGTGCGGGGCGGTTTTTGCCGGCGCCTACGAGGCAAACTGATCGGCGCTCTAGTCCCACGCGCGAGTCGGCTCCCCGTCCGGGACCCTCGCGCGGAATTGGCAGACGCGCCGACTCCGTTCTTTGGTCGACGGGGCCCCAACCCCGTCTCCGAAAATCCGGCGCTTCCTTTGAGACCACCTCTGCGCTACTCCTCACAACCCACGCGCGAGTGGCGGAATTGGCAGACGCGCCGGATTTAGGTTCCGGTACCGCAAGGTGTGGGGGTTCAAGTCCCTCCTCGCGCACCACAGGTGGAAACCCTGAGATGCCGATTCACTCGGCCGCGTTCGCCGAGCGCTGACGGTAGATGGATCCGGCCCGGGCTCAGCCCCACTGGGTCAAGTGGGACACCGAACTCATCCACCGTGACTCGTGCGAAGACCTCTGGGTCCTTCAGGGGTTCGAACATGGGCCCGAAGAGACGCTCCGAGACGTCGATCTCTCCGCAGGTCTGTCGTCAAAACGAACGAAAAGTCGAGCAACGTCTCGTGCTTGGCTTCGTGCAAGCGCAGCTTAGAAAGACTCCCTTGGAGTACCTCCAAGGTCGCGATAGCCACGAGCACCTCATCGCTTCCGTAGATCGCGTGCGGTAGCTCGCGCGCAGATGCGGAGGAGCCTGATCATCGCAAGGGTGCGTCGCCAGGCAGTGCGTGGCAGCTAGAGAACGCATCACGAAGCGGTAGGGCGGGGTGAGTGAGTCTCTGCCTCGCAAGAGGCCTCGCAAGACGGGTGTCGCAGAGCCCCCCCTCCAGGAAAAATCCACCCAGTAAGAAACTCCATCCTTCGACCTCGAATTGGTGACCCCGCACTGAGTCCCCGTGCGACATGAGTGGTGATGTTCCGATCATCCCTCATGCGAGCTCTCCTCCTTGGTGCATCGTTCGCGGCACCCATCGGCTGCACCGCGGAACTCGATGGCGAGATGCAGCCATCGGAAAACGGCGGGTCGGGCTCGGCTCCCAACACCGATACTCCAGTCGACCTCGACGACTTGACCGCCGTCGATCCCGAGACCCTGCCCGACGGAGTACCGTCTGCCAGCCGGGTCTTGCGGCTCAGCTACGATGACTACGACCGCACCGTCTCCGACCTCCTGGGGATCCCGGTCGATGCATCCGACCTGTTTCCCGCGGAGGCGCCCAATCTCGGCCCCTACGAGGCGCCGGGGGAGCGACTGGTGACCGAGCGGTTCTTGGCCGAGCTCGCGTTGAGCGCCGAAGAGCTGGCCTCCCAGCTCACGGCCGACGCGACGGCGTACCAGAACCTCGTCGAATGTTCGCCTTCCGACCCCGGATGCCGGGACGCCTTCCTCGCGAACTTCGGGCTCCGAGCCTACCGACGACCGCTCACGGCCGAAGAAACGAGCCGGCTTCAGGCTTTGTTCGACAGCGGCGCAGAGCTGATCGCCAGCGGCGACGGTTTCCGAGATGGCGTGCAGCTGGTCGTCGAGGCCGTCCTACAATCCGCCAAGTTCCTCTACCGAGTGGAAGCCGGAGCAGACGCGAGCGACGAAGCAGGGGAGCTTCTCACCGGCTACGAAATCGCAAGCCGACTTTCCTACCTGTTCTGGGGCACCATGCCCGACGCCGAGCTTTTGGCTGCCGCTGAATCAGGCGAGCTTTCGACGGAAGAGGGAATCGTTGCTCAAGCCGAACGCCTCGCGGAAAGCTCCCGCCTCTCCGACAGGGTCCTCGACTTTCACCGGCGATGGATCCAACTCGAGGGACTGGCGGCCGCCGAGAAAGATCCACAGCTCTACCCGGAGTTCGGTCCGGAGCTGTTGGCATCGATGCGCGCGGAGGTGGAGCGGTTCGTCGAGGAGACCACCGTGGCCAACGATGGAGCTATCCTCGAGCTACTCACGTCGAACGTTACCTACGTCGATGACCGCCTCGCAGAACTCTACGGTCTTCCTGGAACGTTTTCGTCCGAGCTCGTTCCAGCATCACTGCCCGCCGATTCGGGAAGACTTGGCCTCCTGACCCAGGCTGCCTTCTTGACGGGACACAGCTCGGCCAGCACCCGCACCTCCCCCATTCTCCGTGGCGTCTTCCTAATGGACAGGATCCTTTGCGAGGACATCCCTCCGCCACCACCGGGTGCTGCAATGGAGGAGCCCAGTGAGATGCCAAGCTTCGAGATCCAGACCACTCGTCAGTACTTCGAGTGGAAAACGTCGATGCCGGCCTGCGCGAGTTGCCACACTCGGATCAATCCAGCCGGGTTCGCTTTCGAAGCTTTCGACGGCATCGGTCGACCCCGTCCCACCGAAAACGGGGCGGCGGTCGACCCCACCGGCACACTGGTCGTCGGCGAAAACACCCTGACGATCGCCTCGGCGGACGATCTCATCTCCCAACTCGCAACGCTTCCTCGCGTGCGCAGCTGCTACGCCAAGAATTGGCTCGAGTTCGCCTACGGGCGTGAAACCACCGCGAGCGATCAGCGAACCCTCGGACGGGCAGCACGAGACCTCGAGACACCCGGTGGAGGCATCCGCACGCTCCTCGTCGAGCTCACCCGGGGCGCCGCCTTCAACCACCTCCCTCCCATCGACAACTAACAGCCCATGCCGAAGTCCAGATTCCTCCACCGCCGTAACTTCCTCCGTGGTCTCGCGGGAGCAACCCTCGGCTTGCCGCTCCTCGAAAGCATCGGCAGTGGCCCCTTGCAGGCGCAAACTGCGATGCCGACGACCCGCTTTCTCTCGTTCCACTGCAGCAGCGGTGTGGAGACTGAGCGGTTCTGGCCCGCCATCGGGCCCCTCACCGAGGCCTCCTTTTCCGGTCGGGGCTGCGCCCCGCTCGCCCCCTACGCCAGTCGAATGCTGATCCCGCGCGGCGTTCACGGGTATCCGGTCGGTACGTGGTCGGGCCACTCCGAAGGAACGTGCCAGGCCCTCACGGCCGCAGCTCACGTGGACACCAACGCCCAGTCGGCTTCCATCGATCAGGTCATCGCAAGTGCTCTCAATCCCGAGGGGCGAGAAGGTCTCGTACTCAGGCCCGGGGGACGTGATCTCGGAGTGGCGGGGTTCAACTCCATCTCCTACCGAAGCTCGGGTTCCCGGGTCGAGGCGGAGTCGAATCCCTATCTCGCCTATCGGTCAATGATGGGGTTCGGCGGCAGCCCGCTGCCGGCCGGAGACGAAGCCGCCGAACGTCTTCTGAAAAAGCGGCAGAGCGTCATCGACTTCACCCGTGAGGAGCTCGACGAGCTCCGACGCATCGATCTTTCGTCGAATGATCGCGAGCGCCTCGATCGCCATTTCTCGCTGATCCGCGACCTCGAAACCTCGATGACGGGCGACCCTTCCATCGTCGCGTGCAATCTCGAAGCGAGCACCGTGGACAGTCTCGCAGGCATCAATGGCGACACCGTCGAGGCCAACACGAATTTCCCGACGATGGCGCGCTATTTCGTGCAGATCGCCGCTCTTTCGCTGGCGTGCCAGTACACCCGATCCGCCGTGCTCCAATGGGGAGCAGCCGTGGCGGGCTCCCCGATGTACCAGTGGGACGGCATCAACCACAACTTTCGCCACCACCCCATTTCCCACGGAACGACGGAAGACTTCGGGGGAAGCGACCTCGCTGGTTTCCAGGACATGCTTTTCCAAATTGACCAGTGGAACACGGGCGAGCTCGCGAAACTCTTGGACCTGCTCGATTCGTATCCCGAAAGCGAAGGTCGAACCTTGCTCGACAACACGGTCGTGCTCTACACGAACGAGTTCTCCCATGGTCAGGGCCACACCACGGGCGATCTTCCCATCATGATCGTCGGCGGCGCCGGCTACTTCAAGCAGGGCGAGTCTCTCGTGCTCAACGGCAGCCGCGCGGACATCGGTGGAGTCACCGGTGAAAATGGGCACAGCCACCGCTTGCTCTGCACGGTGCTGAACGCCGTGGGGGTTCCCACGCCGAGTTGGAACGGCGGTGGCGAGCTGACCGAGCTGAAAGCCTGAGGCACTCCACTGCTGATCACTCGCGCCACACCCACTCCAACACCGCTCACCCCGCACAGTTGCTTGCTTTGCCGACCATGGATTCGATGAAGAAACACGCCAACGTAAGAAACCACCGCGAGAGCCGCGGCACGTACACCTGGATCGCCCTGATTTTGACGATGGGTTGCTCCGCTTCCCACGAAGGTGGCGCCGGGGCCGACAGCAACGTCGGCGGCGGGAGCGTTGGGGGAACGAGCTCCGGTGGAACCAGCGTTGGTGGGGCGAGCGCTGGTGGGGCGAGCGTTGGCGGGGCGAGTGCTGGCGGGGCGAGTGCTGGCGGAACGGGCGGCGGGAGCCCTGGCTCCGGTTCAACCACCTCCGTCGGAGCGGGCGGTACTCCGGGTTCGGGCGGAGCGACAGTCGAAGGCTCCGGAGGAGCCGGCTCCGGTGGCTCCGGTTCCGTGGGATTTTCCTCCAATCGGGACGATTTTCTCCTCGGGCAAGCTTCAACCTGCCCGGGTGAGTGGACCGTGTGCGAGAGCTTCGAAACGGCCTCGCCCGGCTCGCTCCCCGTGGGCTGGACCGAAACCGGGTACGGGACGCGCACTCTTTCGACCGTGGACTCGATGGCCGCGCGCGGGTCGCGCGCGCTTCAGATCGACGTTGCCGGGAATCAAGGTGCCGTCGTCGGCATGCTCGAGCGAGCGTTCCCCGACGCGCTTTCAGCCTCCCACTTCGGGCGGATGTTCTACCGAATCGAGGGACCTGCACCGTCCGAGTTCGTGCATTTCGACGTGATGTCATCCGTGGGTCCCTGGTCAGGTCATGAGAACGCCGTGCGGTTCGCGTCGACGGGAACGGGGGCGGGCACAAGCAGTTCAAACTGGTCGTGGATCTACAACGTGCAACCCTTCGGCTCTGGCGCGGGGGGCGAGTTCGGCTCCGAGGGCGATCGTTCCGCACACCCCGTACTGGACGAATGGATGTGCCTCGAGTGGTCTTTCGACAGCAACGCTCAGACGGCCACCTATTTCCACGACGGCGAAACGATCGACTACCTGGTGATCGACACGGAGCGGTCGGAGATCCCCGTGTTTTCGACTTTCCAAGTCGGCTTTCAAAAGTTTCAAACGACGGGCTCCTTCAGGATCTGGGTCGACGAAATTGCGCTCGACGAAGAGCGCATCGGCTGCAACTTCTGAACGCCGATTCTGGGCATTTCGGCGACGGACGGCGTTGGGCTTTCCAAGCGCCGCTGCGCAGGAACCGAGTCGACCGAGACTCCTCGGAGCGAAGCCCGCCGAGAGAAGGGCATCGGAAATTCGAAGCAAATCCGCCGGATCGTTCCTCGAGAGACGCATCCGTTGCGGCGCACTGTCAGGGGCTCTAAGCCGGTAGTCACGCGTGAGGGGGAGACGCGCTTCTGAACATCTCCCTCACCTTCGAAGGATCCGGCTCTCACTGCGTGGTCGGATCGAGATCGCGAGCGAGACATGACTCAGCCCCCCGAGGACGAACACGGTTCCGACGCTGAAGCCGCGACCGAAGAACCGCCCGGCGGAGCACGGACGGAACCCTCCGGACATGCTCCCCAACCACCCCCCGGAAGCCTCCGAAGCAAGATCTTTGCGCTCGCTGGAGTCGTGGCTGCGGTCGCCGGTTTCTTCGGCGGAGTGCCGGTCATCATCGACTACGTCTGGCCTCCCTGTGAGATCAACGCGCAGCGGTGCCGAGGCGCCGAGGTCCTTACGTGCACCGATGGGCGTGCGTGGAAGCCGAGCGCGTGCGGCAAGTTCGAGACCTGCGTCGTGCAGGAAGCAAAAGCGTCGTGCGAGTTCGACCGCTGCGCGAAGCTGGATTTCGTTCGCAAGGAACGCACCACCGGGGCGACCGGCAGCTCCGAGGCCGTTTCGAAACTCGCGCCCCTGAAATCCAGCTGCGTCGACCCCGGGGAGGCTCACTTCGACTCACTCGTCGGATACTTCCATCAAAAGAACCCCGAATTGACCGAATCCATCGACCAGGACAGCCAGGAGTCCTACGAGTCGCGCCGCGTTCGCTTCGTCTCAGCCCCCGCGGGTTCGGGCAAGAGTACGTTCTTCCGCCACGCGTCCGCGACCGAGGTGCTCGACCTTCCTGGTGTTTTCTCCAAGGCACCCGAACGTCCCGATCTCGTGGTCGGGACGCGGACCATCAGCAAACTTCGCGGCGGATCCGAACTGCCTGAAGACCTCGTCCAGCGAATCCATGCGGGCCCGACGTCGGGTCGAGTTCTCGTGCTCGACGGGCTCGATGAAATCCATCCGGACGCGGCCAGCGCGGTCCTCGACGAAGTCTTGCGCACGCGAAGCGAATCCGGAGGTTCGGCGCTCTACGTCGTGGGCCGCCCCGAAGCGTTCCGCGACCACGTCATGGAACGAGTTCCGACGGGTGTGCGGTTGTTCGAACTCAAGTTGCCCGAGTTTTCGAACCGTGGGGACGTGCGAGTGCTCTACCGGTCGGTCGAGAGCTTTCGTCAGGGCGCCCCCCTCGCCTCTTTCGAAACCGTCGTCGAGCTCTTGGCGAAGAAGCACTACCTCTGCGGCGACATCTCTACCCTTGCGACAGCCCGCATCGTCTTCGAAAACGCCGACAAATACGTTGCGCAGACCGACGCTCAAGTTCGCGAGTCGATCTTGAGCGGGATCCTGCGACGGAACGCTCCCAAGACCGGTCGACCCCCGCCAGGGGACGCCGCGTATCGAACCGCCTTCGAAGGCGTCCTGCTGCTGGGTGACGCCGACAAGGTCCGCTGGCTCTCGTCGCGGTCATTCGAGATCAACCCCAGCGTCAGCGTGCCCTACGGCGATGCCGGAACGGTAGCGGTCGAGAGATTACTCGCGCGCTCCCACCTCGCATCGGTCGACCCGCTGTCGCAGTACACCCTCCGCTATTCGTTCGAACCAGCGTGGATTCCGGAGCACTTCGAACACACGCTGGCATCGCGGCTCGACTGCAAAGGAGTTGGCAAGCGTTGAAGTTGGCCCGTCGGTTCGACCGAAAGTGCGAGGTCGAGCCGGGTGCCTGTCGCGCAGCAGCGCCTGCTCCGATAAGGTGCCGCGCACGATGACGTCCGACTGGAATTGCGAGGCTGTCCTGTTCGACATGGACGGAGTGCTCCTCGATACGGAACCGCTCTACACCGTCGCCTACGACCGCATGCTCGCACCCTACGGGGCCCACCTCGACCGCACGACGAAGCTCGAGATCATGGGGCGACCCGCCCTGCGCAGCGCGGCGCATGTCATCGAGAAATTCGGGATCCCGATGACACCGGAGGAGTTCGTCGAAAAGCGAAAGCCCATTTTGGCCGAGCTCTTCGCCAATGCTCCCGCGGTGCCGGGGGCCGAGGATTTCGTGCGCGCCCTCGCTTCGCGAGGGCTCCCCATCGCGATCGCTACAAGCACGGGCCAAGCGCTCTTCCAGGTGAAGACTCGAAGTCACCCTTGGTTTTCTCTCTTTCAGGCCGTGGTTTGCGGAGACGATCCCGAGGTGGAGCGCCCCAAGCCCGCACCCGACATCTTCTTGACGGCGGCTCGGCGGCTCGGCGTGACACCGCAGCGGTGTGCAGTTTTCGAGGACTCGCCCACCGGCGTGCAGGCGGCTGCGGCGACGGGGGGGAGGGTGTTTGCGTTGGTGCGAGAACCGGCGGATCTGGCACTCTTCACGGGGGCATTTCGCGTGGTGGGAAGTTTCGAAGAGAGCGGCGTCTGAGCATGGCTATCCGGTCAAACCTGGGAGGGGACCGGTGCACCATTCGGGGTTGCCGAAGCTCGTATCTTCGATCCCCATCGCGTGGATGAGTGAGAGGAGGAGGTTGTTGTGGGGGATGCTCCCCTGCT
>JBNKGC010000183.1:0-11889 GCA_050289625.1 Polyangiaceae bacterium
CGTCGACGGCGCGTAGACTGTGCGAGAGCGCATCGTCCGAAAGGCGAGGGTCTCGCACGTCCGCAAGGCGCATGAGCTCGGGTGCGGTGATGTCGAGCAATCCCTGGTCTCGCATCACTTCGAAAGCGCGGCTTGGCCGCTTTGCCTTGAAGGCCTTGAACCATTCGTCCCGAACACGCTCGAGGCTGACCTTGCGGTAGCTCTCGAGAGAAGGACGGATCGCGCGGAGCGTGCCGGGTTCGATCTCCATCTCGAGGGTGGCTCGGAAGCGCGCGCAGCGGAGCACCCGGAGCCCATCCTCGGCGAAACGATGCGCGGGATCTCCTACGGCTCGGAGGACGCCATCGGCCAGGTCGCCGATGCCCCCGAACGGATCGTGAAGCGCGTCGTTCAGTACGTCGTAGGCGATTGCGTTCACCGTGAAGTCGCGCCGCGCCAGATCCTCACGCAGGTCGTCTACGAAATAGACGTCGTCCGGGTGCCGTCCGTCGGTGTAGGTGGTCTCACCGCGGAGCGTGGTGACCTCGAACCCGATGCGATTCTGCAGCACGGTGACCGTGCCGTGTTGAATTCCTGTCGGGATCACCCTGCGGAACAGCCCCGTGACCTGCTCCGGGCGGGCGTCGGTGGCGAGGTCCCAGTCGTCCTGTGCCTTTTTGGGCCGTTCGGGTGAAAGCTCGCTCAGGAGCTCATCACGGACGCAGCCACCGACCGCCCAGGCGCGAAACCCGGCGTCCCCAAGCACTCGAGCGATCGTGTGCACCTCGCGGGGAATGGCAGCGCGAAGCTTCGCTGTGGACGGGGAGGTCACGCTGCGGTCATAGCGCAGCCGAGGCGGAACGGAATACGCTGGGCCGGGCGTGAAGCTCACTCCCAGGGATTGACGATCTCCCCGCCGCCAATCGACGAACCGGAGCTCTTCTTCTTCGGCTTGGGGGAGGACGCGGGGCGTGCCGGCGCCGGACGGGGCGCGACGTACTGGGTCGCCTTCTTCTTTTCCAGCTCGATGGAAAGCTTCGTTTGCAAACCGTCGAGGGTGATCTCTTGGTCCTGGTAGCCCTTTTTCTTCACGACCAAGGTCACCGGCTCGCCCTCCGTCACGTCGAGTACGACCGGGCTCTCCCCGAGATCTTCCTCGTCGCGGAAGGCATGAGCGTTGTGAGGGACCAGTCCGAGAACGACGGAGGTTACTTGCGGTGCCGCGGGCGGTGCTTCGCTCGGCACCGGTTCGGGTGCCGCGGGCGGTGCTTCGCTCGGCACCGGTTCGGGTGCCGCGGGCGGTGGTTCGGGTGCCGCCGCAGCAAGGCTGCTCGGCGCCGCCTGAGCGGCGTCGCTCGATGAGCTCTTCGCGAAAATGGCGACGACCAGGCCAATGGCAGCACCTACTCCGGCGAGGCCGGCCACGAGCGGCCAGCGCGAGCGGGGCAGACCAGCGGGAGTCGCCGGCACCGGGACCGGCATCTTCGCGCGCTTGAAGTAGTCCTGCGGCACGTTGAATCCGCCGGAGCGGTTCATCATCTCGGGCACCGCATCGGGAACGTTGCCGCTCTCGAGTTTTCCCATGTCCACGAGCAGTTCCTGCATCGATTGGTAGCGCTGCTCGGGCCGCTTGGAGAGGCACTTCAGAATGATTGCCTCGAGCCCGGGAGGGACATCCTGCGGCTGTGGCACCAGAGCCCGGATGGGAACCGGGGACTTGTACATGTGCTGCGTCAGGATCCCCATGAAGTTGTCGGCATCGAAGGGGACCTTGCCGCTCGCGAGCTCGTAGAGGATCACACCGAACGAGTAGATGTCCGCGCGGTGATCGATGGGCGCCCCAGCTGCCTGCTCGGGCGACATGTAGTGGGGCGTTCCGAACACGGCCCCCGCCTGCGTGAGCTTTCCTTCGGCGCTGGACGCTTTGGCGATTCCGAAATCGAGGATCTTGACGAAATCGTTCTGCGCGCCGCGCTTGACCAGAAAGATGTTGTCCGGTTTGAGATCGCGGTGAACGATGCCTGCTTCGTGCGCCGCAAACAGTCCCTCGCAGAGCTGCTTGGCGATGCCCACGATGCGCTTGATCGGAACGGGCTCTTCGTTTTCGACCATGTCCGACAGCGGATGGCCGTCCAGGAACTCCATGATGAAGTAGGTCGATCCGTCCGGCAGCTGGCCGAAGTCGCTGATGTCGATGATGTGCGGGTTGCCGATCGCCGAGGCGGACTTCGCTTCGTTCAAAAAGCGCTCGGTGACCTCCTCGTTGCGCGCCAGGTCGGCGCGCAACACCTTCATGGCGGCCTGCTTACCGATGATCGTGTGTCGGCAGAGGTAGACGATACCCATGCCACCTTCGCCGAGCACCGAGTCGACCTCGTAGCGGCCGTCGACGGTGCAGCCGATGTACGGGTCGTCTCGCCCCCCCGCCCGGCGGCGTTCCGAAGTCGTGTCTTCGACGCCAGTCACCGTGACGCCTGACGCCGTCAAGGTGACGCGCCGCAGCCCCTCCGACGGCGGGGCCCCACGATCGGTTACCTGGCGCCCGGTCGACTCCGTCGAACCGTCGGAGTCGCGTTGCGCTGTTTCGGGGGCGTCTGTCACGATGACTACCGTGGGGATGGGGATTGTAGGGGCGTCGCGAGGCGGGGCAGAAGTGCTGATTTGCGCAGGTCGGTGAGCTAGCGCCCTTCCGTCCGGGCTAAAAACCGCCACCAGCGACGAACCGTCCGGGTTGCTGGCGACTTTCAGGCGCTCGAGATCATCCTCTACTGCAAGTTCCGCACCTGACTCGGTTGGTGCCGGGACCGGGGGTAGGGGAACCCATTCTGGCTGAACGACCGGGGCGAGCTCGCCCGGGGTCTGCAAACTTTTCGCCCAGCCCTTCCTGCTGGATGAGTGATGTGGCGCCGCATTGTGACCGCTCCCCGGAGGGCGGGCAAACCTTCGAACGAGTCTTCGCGGGTGAGCAGGAGCGGCGGTTCAGCGGCCGAGCCCCGGCCGAAATTCGGGGTGTAGGCCCCTCACGAACGCGTCCTCGAGACCTCATGGGCCGGCCCGTGACCCAAGTTCGGGCGTGGTTGCCGTGGGTCGGGGTCGAGCCGGGGTGTTCGGCACCGCGTGCGAGTGGTAGAGCGCCGGGCGATGGGTTTCCCCCTGGACCTCGCCCTCCGTTACATGAGCTCGAAAAAGCGAGCGTTCATTTCCGTGGGCACTTTGTTCGCGATTCTCGGTGTGGCGCTCGGTGTGGCGGCTCTCGCCACCGTGATGAGCGTGACGGGAGGATTCCGCGCGCAGTTTCGTGAGAAGGTCCTCGGGGTCAACGCTCACGTCTTGATCCTCAAGCGTTCCAGCAACTTCAGCGAATACCGCGAGTTGATGAAGCAAATGGAGGACGAGCCGGGCGTCATCGGCATCGCGCCGTTCGCGATCAATCCAATGATGGTCACCCACGAGGATCGGACGGCTACCGGCGTGCTGCTCAAGGGAGTCGATCCGGACCGCGTGGGTGACGTCCTCGATCTTCCCAAGCACATCATCGAAGGTTCCCTCGACGGACTTCGCCTGCCGGGTGCCAAGCCCCCCGAGTCTCGCCGCGAGATCTTCCGCAAGACGACGAAGCCGACGACTCCGCCCGGCCCCCTCTCCGGCGAAGACTTTCACGACGAGCTCGAGCGCATCATTCGCGAAGAGTCGGAGAATGTCCGGGACGAGGAGGAGCGGGACGAGCCAGAGCTCAGCGACCTGCCAGCGGAAGGCGCAGCAGGTGCTTCCAACATCGCCCCGGGCGTCGCTCCTGACGCGCCGGCCGGGAGCATCGTGCCGGAGGGGGGCTTCGACTCCGAGCTCCCCGACGACGACATTCTCCCCGACGAAATCAATCCCGATCCCTGCACCACAGCGGACACCACCCTGCCGGGGATCGTGGTCGGCAAAGCTCTCGCCGAAACGCTGGACGCCAAGCTGGGTGACTGTCTGCGCGTCACGTCGCCGACGATTGGCTTCAGCTTCTCGCAGGACACGATTCGCGCGCCCGTCGCGAAGCTTTTCCGCATGATCGCGATCTTCGAGGCGGGTTTCGAGCAGTACGACGCGCGACTCGTCTACACCGACCTCTACGAAGCGCAGGCCTTCTACGACACCGGCGATACCGTCACCGGTATCGAGATGAAGGTGGACGACATCGAGAACGCCAAGGCAATCGCCCAAGACATCGAAGACCGGCTGCACAGTGGACTTCTGTACACGATGGACTGGGAAGAGCTGAACCACGGCCTCTTCACCGCCCTGCGCATTCAGCAGATTCTGATGAGCATGGTGCTGGCGCTCATCATCGTCGTGGCCGCCTTCACCGTGATCGCGACGCTCATCATGGTGGTCCTCGACAAGAAGAAGGAGATCGCGGTGCTCAAGGCGATGGGGGCTTCCGATGGCGCCGTGCTTCGCGTCTTCCTCTACCAAGGCGGCATCGTCGGGTTTCTCGGGGCAGCGATCGGGCTCGTGCTCGGGATCGCCACCTGCAAGGGCCTTTTGGTCTACGCGGTGCCCCTCGACCCCAAGGTGTACTTCATCTCGCACCTGCCGGTGCAGGTGAAGCCGGTGGAGTTCGCGCTCGTCGGCGTTTTCGCCATCGTCGTCTGCTTGGTGGCCACCGTTTGGCCCGCGATGTACGCAGCGAAGCTGCGCCCGGCCGAGGCCTTCCGCGAGCAGTGATGCTTTGGTGAGGATCCTATGGGGCGGTGCCGATTGGGGATCCCGAGGTGCCAGGCTGGCTTCGGCCTTCGCGGGTCTTTGCCTGGGCTGAAGTCTCTTGATGCTAGAAGCGCTTGCGGCCGCCTTCCCGCCAGGGAAGAGCGGCCGCAGTGCGGGCGCGAAACGAGCCCGTTCAGTTCGAGGCGCCGGCCATGCCGCCGGAGTTGCCCGAGCCGGCCGCGCCGGTGAGCTCGGAGCAAGCGCCGATCAGGGTCCAGGAGGTTCCGCCCGTGGGATCCTGACTGCAATTGTCCACGTGAGATTGGTTGCACTCGAACAAGTAATACTCGCCCGAGGTCTGGCCGGCGCATGCGGACTGGAGGAGCGTGCATTGATACACCATGCGGTCTCCCATGGCTTTCGTAGCGCCGGCTTTCCACTCGGCATGCGTTGGCTTACCCGCGCAATCTCCATCGAAGGTCGTGGTGGTGCCGCCGGTACCACCGGTCGCGGTGCCACCCGTGCCACCGGTCGCGGTGCCACCCGTGCCACCGGTTGCCGTGGTGCCGCCCGTCGCCGTAGTGCCACCGGTTGCCGTGGTGCCGCCCGTCGCCGTGGTGCCGCCGGTACCGGTGGTGCCGCCAGTGGTCGTCGTTCCACCGGTACCCGTCACTGAACCGGTGCCGCTGGCGCCGTCATCGAAGGCGTCGCTCTCGTCCGTTGCAGTGGCGCATGCGCCGACGACGGCAGAGAGCGCAAGGAAAGAAGTCAGCGCGATCGCTGTCGGGGATCCTCGAAAAAGCATGGACAGAATTCTGAAGGTTGGCTGTCGGTCGATCAAGCACTGTTCAAGCGGAACGCCTCCTTCGGGCCGATCTCCGAGCGGTCAAGGTGCGAAGAGGACTCCGCGGCTGGCACGGTAGAGCCCTTACCCCGCATCCCGCACGCCCGAGCGGCGCAGGACGCTGACCAGCCGAGTTTGCAGCTCGCGCCAACGAAACGGCATGCTGACGAAATCATCGGCCCCCGCGTTGAGAGCGCGACGCCGGTCGTCGGCCGAGCACTGGCACGCCAGGAAGACTACGGCTGGCTGCCTGCCGGGACGACGCAGCGTTTCGCAGAACTCCGCGCCGCACATTCCCGCAAGGCCCCAGTCCCACAAGACCAAGTGGATGTCCTGCTCTTCGAGCGTGGCGAGCGCTTGCTCGGGGGAACTCGCTGCAGTCGCCCGGTACCCATTCGACTCGAGCATTCGAGTCAAACAGCGCGCGATGTCCGGATCGTCCTGAACGACGAGCACGTGGGCGTCGGGCGGCGGGGCGATCGATTCTGGTTCGCTCTGTCGGCTCGGTGGCCCCGAGCTTTCGGGAGCGGCGTCCTCGGCGAATGCCTGCAGGCGCTCCCAGTCGTGGTGGACGAACTCGACTGCGAGGTGGCCTTCGTGGACCTGCTCCACGACCCGCCCAGCGATCGACGTCGAGTCGTTGTCGACCGAAAACGTCACCAGCACCCAGTCTCCTGGGGTGATCCCATCGTGACGAGCCAGAGGTAGCTCGTGCCCTTCCGCGTGTCGGAGCTGGTGCGCCAGCGCCGCCCGACACTCGTAGTGGAAACAAGTGGCTCGCACGTCGGCAGAGGGTAGCCGCAGTGTCAGCGGGGTGCCAGGAATCGGAAGTACACGCCCTTCGGCAGGGCTCAGCGGGGCACGCGCCACAGCGCGAGGGCGAGGCAGAGCAGTCCGAGCCCGAGGAGCGCAGGTGACGAGATCCACTGGGAAAACCCGAGGCCCTCGTCGAGGCCGAGCAGGTGTCGCACATGGCCGCGCGGTACCGCTGCGGCAATCGGTAAGGACGTCGAGCCGACGACCCAGTCGACGAGGAGCAGCCAGACGATCCCGGTGCCCCGCGCACCGAAGCTGGCTCCGAGCGCGAGCCAGCCCGCGTAGGCAGTGGCTCCGAGCGCGGCGACCGGGAGGGTTGCCAGGAGGTCCGGACCGAGGTGACCGTCCCCGACTCCGTGCGACGTGACCAAGGCCACGGCGGCGAGAAGGACCGCGGCAACGGCAAGCACTGGTCCGAGTACCAGCGACGTGATCAGAACGGCGCGTCGTCGATTTTCGCCGTACCTGCTCAGACCTGCCTGAACGCGGGCGAGGTGACCGCCATCGGCTGCGCGACGCCACGCCGAGTAGCAGAGGAGAGGGAGAACGACGCCGAAACAAAACGAAAGCGCCCGATCGACGGCGCTCGTGGGGTCTGCGTAGCGCTCGTAGGCTGAGACCAACAGAACCGCGGCGATGGCCACGACTCCGGAGAGCAGCGCCCCGCGCGAAACGAGCCGCCTGCGAGCGCCTTCGGGCAAGACCAAGACGCTCATCCTCGGCGACCTCCGGAGGTGGCGCCATTCGTGCCGTGAAAGCCGGCCTCTTCCGCGTCGAAGTAGAGGGGGGTGAGCTCGAAGAGAGCGCACTTTTCCGCGAGGACGCTTTCCTGCACGGCAACGGCCAGCGCCTCGAGATTTGCTCCGCGCACTCGAACGTCCCGCGGTCGTGTCGCGTCGAAGGCGACGGCGTCCGCGGCGGGGTGCTCGGCGAGGCGCGCAGCGAGGCTTCGCGCGGCGTCGACCCGCACGAGGAGTTCGACGACCTCGTCCTGCGAGAAGGTCTTTCCGGAGAGGCTCCAGAGGCGTCCTCCGATCCGCTGTGCGGCCTTGCGATCCGCAGTTGCGCAGACCACGACGGCGCCGTCTTTTTCCCAGGTGTCCAGCCGTTCCCACAGCTCGGCTTCCCCCGCGGGGGGACAGAGGGCGAAGGGCTCGTGCAAGGCGACCAAGCGAGGCTGCGGATGAGAGAGGGCAAGCCCCAAAGCCACGAGGCGCCGCTCCCGCTCGTCGAGGGTGCCCGAAGGTCGCTCGAGAAGCGGGGCTACGAAGCTGGGTGCTTTCGCATCGATCCCTCGCGCGCGCCCTGCGAGTGCGAAGTGCTCGCTGACGGTGTGCCCTTCGAGAGGGGGCTCGTCGTGGAGCAACGAAGCGATCGCGCAGCGAGTGCTCGGACTGCGCAGCGGATCGATACCCCCCACTTGGACTGTGCCACGGCGCATGAGGCTGGCGCCCGCCAGGTGCGCGATGAGCTCCGCCGTCCCATCGCGCGGCGTTCCCCAAAACACGTGGCGACCCGGCTCGAGCGTCGCCCCGAGGGTGGCGGCCCCGACGCGGAGCCGGTCCAGGCGAACCGTGAGCGGGATCTTGTTGGTCGATGCGCTCAAAGCCCCCAACCTCCCCAGGTGATCATGGCGTCGATCAACGAACCGAAGGCGCTTGGGATGCTGGGGGTATCGGGGAACAAGAGGTGTGCTCCGTAGGGGACCAGCACGATGATCGCAGTCGTCACGCGCGGGTACGCGGGGGTGAGCCGCCGGGCCCAGTGAGTGACCAGAGCTAGGGTGTACCCGAACACCAGGGCGTAAACCACGACGGCGGGGAGCAACAGAAGGCGCGTCGTGAGCTGCCGTGTCGTGTCGCTCAGCGCGATGCTCACGACGAGCGGAATCAGAGTCATCGTGGAGACCCCTCGAGCCAGCGCGGCGGCCGCTCCGATAACCCAGCTGCGACTCACGTCTGCGGGGGAGTAGCCCCGCTCGGCAGCGAGCCCTCCGAGGGCGCCGTCCAGGGCGGTGGGGGCGCTCTTGCAGAGCGCGGACAGGGCGAAGACCCCGTAGAGCCACGACGCATAGGCGAGAACTCTCAGGGCGAGTACGTCCGTCGTGTCGGCCGCCCCGTTGACCGCCAGAAGCGCGATGCTGGCGGTCGCGCCGAGGCCCACCATCCAGCCTCCCAGCCGGGTGGTGCGAAACCCCCGGCTCTGGCGTCCGGCACGAGTGGAGAGCTTCGACAGCACCCAAAGGCCCCGCCACGAGGGGCTGGGAGCCTCGTTGATTTCCGCGGCCATCGACATTCGAGAAGTGAGCATATAGCGACGGCCCCTCGCGGTCGTCTTGAAAAACGAGCGTGTGCGGGACGTTTGGCGGTTGCACGGAGCCACCTCGGCGTGGATCCTCCGGCCCATGAGCGACGAGACCGTCGACGAGGAGGCGCGCCGCAAGGCGACGGGTGCGCCGGAAGAGGCTTCCGAAGGCGAGGAGCGCGAGACCGCTTCCGACGACTCGGGCGACCCGCCAGAGATCGACAAAGCGAGCGACACCGAAGACAACGCGGACGAGGGCGCCGGGGCTGCGGCGCGGGACGTTCGTCAGCCGGTGCTTTCGGAGAAGCGCATCAACGCGCCGGAAATGCAGACCGTTTACATGCTGGGTGTGGTGACGGTGTCCACCCTGCTCATGTGGGGCGCAGGGCGCGCCGCGTGCAACTACCGCGAAGCGGGTGAAGGTCTGAGCCCACGGAAGACGAGCCTCGAGGCGCGCACCCGGACTCCGAAGGATGCAGCCATCGAGGCAGCGCAGCTCTGGGCCGTGGCCGATTTCGCCCAGGCTGCCAAGCTCGTCTCCGGAGAGGTTGCCGCGGCTCTCGAAAAGGACAAGGCCGCCTGCCAGGGAGCGGCATGTGAGGCGCGGCGAAAGGCCGCGGAGGACACGTTGACGGTGGGCGAGCTGCTCCGGGCGAATCCCATCGACGCCTTCGTGAAGGTGCGAACCCTCGGCGGACCCGAAGGAGAGAAGGTTCGTGTGTTCGAGGTCGAGCGCGACGGTCGCGAATGGAAGGTCACCCGGGAGCTTCAGCCGAAGGCGGACTTGCCGCCGCTGAAAGATCCGCCCGCTTCCCTCCTGCCCCCGGTTCCTGGCAAGGGACCTCTGGCTCCGGGGCAGCCGAGTCCTCGGGCGCCGTCAGCACCCGGGCAGCCAAAAACCCCGTCCGGCTCCGAGCCATCGAGCGGTGAAAAAGCACCGCCGATCTCGCGTCCCGGAGAGGCCGAGCAGCCGCGAGCGCCGTCGCTACCGACGAAGCCGCCTGGGTCGCGCACTCCACCGAAGAGCGCACCCTGAGGCGGCGTGTGCATGGGCTCCGGCCGCTGACACCCGAAGTTGAGGGCCCGCGACGGCGCCGTGGGGCCCCACCCCAAAACCGCTTCGCGAGAGGTCCCCGCGTTGGGGCCGGGACAGCCCTCCCATCGTGTCAACGTTGGCTGATCCAGCGCTCGAAGTCCTCTTGGCTCGGCTCCCCCACGTGAACTTCGGCGACGCGGCCCGCGTGGTCGAGCAAGATGAACGTTGGTAGAACCTCGATTCCGTAGAGTCGCGAGAACTCGCCTGCCTCGTCATGTAGAACGGGAGCCCGGACGGGCCAGTTCTCCTGCGCACGCTTCGCTGCATTCGGGTCGGCGTCCACGCTCACGGCTACCGTGGGGACCAACTCGGACATCCCGCGAATCCGCCCCAGCGCTTGATTGGCGCGACGGCAGGCGCTGCACCAGGAGGCGAACACTTCGATCAACAGAGGCTTGCCGCTGGCGTCGGCGAGGCGGAACGTGCCGGCTTCCCCGACACGGGGAAGTGTGAAATCCGCTGCAGGTGCGCCCGGCGTCGGCCCTGACTCCCGCGGTTGAGCCGCCAGTACGAGCACGACGAGAAACAGCCCCCATCCGGCGTAGCGGAGGAGGCGCCTCGCCCAGCCGTCGCGGCGTCGGGTCGTCACGGCGAAAGCCACCGGCGACCGAGGGTGCTTCCGAGGAGGACGAGGGCGAGCACGGTGAGCCCGTGCCCCATCCACAGGTGCCAAGCCTCGTGACTCGGGCAAACTAGCCCCACCCCGACTGCGCCCGCCAGCCCGCCGAGAAGCCCGACGAGGGCTCCGGTCACTCCGGGACGGAACGGATCGGTGCGGCTCCAGAGCAGGAGGATGCCGCCGCTCACGCCCACGCCGCACGCGAACGAATGCACGAAGCACGGAAGGGCCCGAGCGAGTTGACCGGTTCCGAAGAACTCCCCGATCGGCAAGATGCGAGTCGAGTCGAGACCGAGGACGAGCAGGAAGAGGAGTGGGAGCCCGAGCGCCAACGCGAGGGCGATGGGGCGCCCGGGTCGCTTGCCCGGAACATGCCCCAGTCCGACGAGAAGAACGACCGCCATGGCCACGCTCCAAGCTGCTGCACCCGTGAGGGCGGCGCTCGAGGTGTCGGGTGCGCGCTTGCCTACGACCGACAAGAGTGTAGTGCCCGCGGCGACGAGAAGCGCCGAAGCCGCGAGACGCTGGCTGCGGGTAAGGCTTTTTTGCGGTCGGAGGTCACGCATGCACTCCGACCGGATCGCATCGCCGATTTCCGATCGGGGCATTTCGGAGAGTTCCGAAAGTCGAGCCAGCGGATCGTCGGGGGTCATCGGGGTCACGAATCTCGACGAAAGTCGTCGAGCTCCTTGCGCAAGAGGTTGTAGCCGCGGTGAACCCGGAGCTTGACGGCCGCCTCGGTCGCTCCAAGGACCTGGGATGCCTCGGCGACTGAGAGACCGGTGATCTTGGTCATGACGATCGCTTCGCGGTACGTGTCGGGGAGCTTGTCCAGCGCTCGCTCGAGCGCTTCGGAGACGTCGCTCGGAACCGCATCGGGTTCCGGACGGGGTTCCGGCAGTGTGCCGTCGAAACTGAGCCCCTCGTGGCGGGCCTTGGCGTGACGGCGCTCGTCGTAAAATGAACGGCGGGCGATGGCGAGGACCCAAGGCAGGAGCGGAGCGCCCCGCAGGTAGCTGCCGCGGGCGCGGTGGACCTTGGCGAAGGTGATCTGCACCAGGTCCTCGGCGCGCTCCCGATTGCGGGTCAGGCGGAGGAGGTAGCCCAACAGTTTGGGCGCCACGCGGCGGTAGAGGTGGTCGAACGCGTCGGCATTGCCGTCGACGTAGAGGGCCATGAGCTCCTCGACGGAAGCATGGGACAGCGGCGCAGCTGACTCGTCCACCGATCGCACACGTAGTACTTCGGCGGCCTGGTGACTACCCAAGGCAATGGACCACACGGGGAGGTACGCCACCAGCCCTTCCCCGGTTTCAGCGCTTTCGCCTCTTTGCGCTGATGCTTGATGGGATCAGCCGTTGGGGCGGGGCCAGAGCCCCCGCGGAGCGTCGCGCAAAGGACACCGAAGGGGGTCCGTCGCAAACGAATTCTCGCTGGGGCGTGGTATGCTGCCACCGGAATGAAGCGGGCGATTTCCGTGCAGGTCGTTCATGGTCACCGCGCTGCGGCTCGGGCCGAGCACGAGGTGTATCGGCAAATGAC
>JBNKGC010000184.1:0-11802 GCA_050289625.1 Polyangiaceae bacterium
GGCTCCCGCGAGCGAAGCGAGCCCTCCGGCGTCATCAATCCCATGGGTCGGTTCGGCAAACTTCCAGACCTGGCTCTGTTCGCGAACGCAACTGATGACCGGTTCCGCAGGCTGGACGCCGGTCAGCGAATCGTAGCGAGCCGGGCCCATGGCACCGACGAAACGAAACCTCTCCGCGTTGGGGTTCGCAAGCTGGAACAGGCTTTCCGCGAGATGAGCGCGCCCGACCAAAATCTCCGGATCGCCTTCCTGCCCGAGCAACCGCAAGAAGCCCTTCTGAAGGTCGAGCGTCGAGAGATCCGTCGGGGGGCCCGCGGCCTGAAGCGCGTAGACCATCAAATAAACTGCATCGAAAACATTCTCGAACGTCGCCTGCGTCCCTGGATGAGCTTCGCTCCAGTCCGTTTGATAAGCGGAACGCCCTGCTCCCGTCGGGCTCTTGGCGCCGACAGCGATGTACCGATCCATGGTGAAGGTGGACACCAACGAAGCATTGTAATCGATGAAGTCAAAATGCTCCCGGAGGGCAAGGTTGTAGATCGCCGTCGGCGAGAACACGAAGTAGGGCAGCTTCGTGATCATCGGTCCGTCGAGAACTCCTGCTTCCTCGTCCCGAATCCATGGAACTTCGAGCTGCTCCATGAACGGGGCGACCTCGTTGCCAACGAGTGAGATCACGACGTGAGGCTCGTAGTCCAAAATGGCGGCAGCCGTGCTCGCTGTCCCTGCGGCAAGAGAGAACGCGCGATACGTCGGTTCAGCCAGCTCCTTCTTCGGTGAGGTGAACGCGATGAAGTCTTCGTTCTCGGTCAACCTGAGCCGGAACGCCTCGTCAACCCCGTCAGCGTCGTAGACGAGCGCGATCCGCGTTTCCGTCACGTCGGGCCACCGCGCCTTCGCCAAGGAATCGACTTCCTTCATGGCCGCGACGAAAGCGGGCACATAATCGCTCGGTTGGCCCAGCGTGTGCCAGAGGCGCTGGTCCCAGTTCAAAGCGACGAGGGACTTCGTACCGCCACCGGGATTCAGGAAGAGGACCGGCTTCTTCGGTTTGCTGACGAACTCCTCGAAGATCTCCCCGAGGTCGGTGGGAAGGAGAAACGCAATCACGCCAGGCACCTTCAGATCTTCGATCAGGTGCTCGGCGCCCGCGCGAATGCCCTCGAAGTTCTCCTCCGCGTCCGTCGAGGTGGCACTGTCGCAGAGGATCATCGCAATCGGGTATGACGTGCCGTCGCGGCGTGGCCACTGACTGTTTTGGAACGAGTCGATGGCCAGGCGATAATGGAGGTAGGTCAGAGAATTTTCGACGTTGCCGGCAAACGAGCCGAACGCTCCGATTCGCACCGCAGTGTCGTCGCGCCACCGCCCGATCACCGCTTGACAATGCTCGCTAGTGAGAAAGGTGCATTGCTTTTCGATGCAGGCCACGGGCTGTTCCTCGGACCAGACCGTGCAATCCTTGTAGCTTTCGCACGCAGGGGCTTGCCCACCGGTGCTCGCACCGGCGGCACCCGGTAGATCCTGATCGTTCCCGGCGCCGCTGCCCCCGGCTCCGCCGGGATCGCCATCGACGTTCGACACTGCGCACGATTGAGTCAGCTCGCAATCCGGCTCGCCACAGGCCGAAAAGAGGACAAACGTCCCCGCGAAGATGACTGAAACGTCTCTCAGGAGGCGACTCGAACGGACAGGCATGGGGGTCGACCTAGCGGGATGCGGCGAGGATAGCAGGCTGTCGCCGCCGCCCTGCGCCCGAACTACGGAGGATCGAACGAGAGCGCATTGAGGGAGCCGCCGGCTCCCCCAGCGCCTCCGGCCCCACCAAGTCCGGCGGTCTCCTCGTCGCACCGGGAGCGAGTGAATCCGTGGAATCCAGGGTCTGCGGCACCCTGGGCAAGCGCCTCCAGCTTCGAGCGAAAGTACTGGAGCTCGAGCTCGGAAAAACCGAGCCCGGAATTGCGCGTTTTGGTCATGTACGCGTCGATGAAGGCTTCCACGTCTTCTTCGCTCGCTTGCCAGGTGGGGTGCAGGAGCGGGAAGTCGAAGCGAGGATCGTACGTGTCGCCGTAGCCATAGCCTTCGCACCCCCACAGGTACATCGTCAGGTCGTAGGCAAGGTTACGTATATCTCCGAAAACATCGATGTCCTCGGTGAAACCGCGGATCCGGCAGTCGCGACGGATGTAGCCCGGATAGGTGGACACGACATTTTCGAGGGCAACCAGGTCGGCTGTTCGCGGGTTGCCGTCCTCGATGAAGCGATCGCAAATGGTTCCACCATTCGTGACTGGTGCGCCTCCCTGCCCCGGATCCAGCTCCATGCTGGTCACGCCGCCCACTCCCCCGGCCCCTCCGCGACCTCCGTGCAGATTCAAGGCGGAGCCAGCGACACCACCGACGCCATCATTCTCGCTGGATTCGTCGGTTCGGTCGCGGTCGGCGTTTTTGATGCTCTCGGAGTCCGAACAAGCAACGAATGTGCTCACCGCGCCGGCTGCAATCGTGGTCACCCAACCAGCGGCGCGCATCATGATTTTCCTCGCGACAGGGAGCGGTGGGCAGTCGGGGCCATGAGGACGCACGACGGCGGAAATCAGAATCGCCCGTCGAGGGGGTCGCGGGAGGGCGCCGGCTTCGTCGTGGCCTTCGGGCGCGGAGCGGGTCCGGGCGCTACGGGGCGAACTGGCGGTCGTTTGGCAGGTGTCGTCGCTGTGTTCGTCGCGGGCGAATCGTCTTTCGTCGCATCCTCGGGCCCATCCGGCGCCGGCTGAGTGCTCGAACTGGTCGAAGCTGCCGGTGACTCGTTCGTGTCCTCGACCGCGGCTCGCGCGGGCTGGGCCGCTTCGATGGCGGGCTGGGCAGCCTCGAGCGATTCCGGGGCGGGCTCCTCGGGCTGGGCAGCCTCTTCGCCCTTGGAACTCCCGGAGAGCGCGTAGCTGGCGCCGCCGACGACGACGAGCACGGCGACGGCGAACCCAACGAACAACCTCTTGTTCGAAGCGCGACCCTCGGCCCCGTGCGCGGTGACTAGGGCGGCGGCGGGAGTTGCACTCCGTGCGGTTTCGGCTTCGAGCGTCTCGACACCGCCGGGCTGGGAGCGCGGATTCGGCGTCGCGTCGACGGTTTCTTCGTTCCCCGTCGTCTTCCGAGAACGAGAGCCCGCGCCGGGCGTGATCTCCGGGCGGCGAGAAAGCCCCTGTGGCGTGACGTCACTGTCGCTACGCGCGAGCACGTTCGTGATGCGGTCGATCGAAGAAAGAGCTCCAGGTGGAGCGTAGGGGGCGAGCTCGCGCGCCAACTGGCCCAGGTCCTGGATGCGCTCGTTCGGATCGCGCACGAGGCATCGTTGGACCACTTCGGCGAGGCCCGGATCGACCCACGGGATCATCTCCTTCACGTCCGGAATCGGATCGCTCACGACGGCCGCGAGGACCGACATGTGGCTCTCCGCTACGAACGGGAGACTGTCGGTGAGAAGCTCGAACAAGATGACGCCCAGCGTCCAGATGTCCGAGCGAGCGTCGACCGAATCGGCGCGGCGTACCTGTTCTGGCGACATGTACGTCGGCGAGCCCAAGAGCGTCTGCGTGGCAGTGAGCTTCGTCTCCTCGACCCCTTCGATTCGGACCTTGGAAATCCCGAAATCGAGCACCTTCACGACCGGGCTACCGTCGGCGCGCTGGGTGAGGAAGAGGTTCGATGGCTTCAGATCTCGATGAACGATTCCGATGCGATGTGCCTCCGCGATCGCCTCACAAGCCTGGAGCACGTAGTCCACGGCAACAGGAGGATCGAGGCGGCCGTGACTCTCGAGGACGGCCGCGAGGTCACAGCCCTCCAGGTACTCCATCACCATGTACGGAGTGCCATCGAGCATCCGAGAAACGTCGAGGATGCGAGCGACGTGTTCTCCGGTGATGCGGACCGAAGCGCGAGCCTCACGCATGAAGCGGGAGACGGCACTCTTGTCCTCCGCAAGCTCGGGGATCATGAACTTGATCGCGACCTTCGTCCCGAGATCCACGTGGGAGGCGGCCACGACATAACCCATCCCCCCGGCTCCGAGGACTCTCTCGACCCGGTACTTCCCGTCGAGCACGGTCCCCACCAAGCGCGCCGAGGCTGCTTCAGAGCTATCGTCTGTCGCGAGGGTCTCTTCCATGTCGCCCGGGAGTCTCAGCCAGAAGGCCGAGCCCACATCACAACTCCATACGGCCGCAAACGCCAGGAATCCAGCCTCACCCCGGCCCCTGGGCCGGCAGGCGTAGGAGGTCACCGCTCGTTCCGGCCAGATGTTTTGGCGGCGCCCGCCACCGCCGAGCTGAGCATCTGAGGAATTGGCCGCAAAAAAGAAAAGCCCCGGGGTCCCCCGGGGCTTTTCTCGTTCGCGCGAAATCTCCGCTTACTGACAGAGCCCGGTTCCGCCGGCCGGCAGCGCCGTGCAGGCACCGTCATCGGCGCAGGTGCACATGCCGTCTTCGCACGTGCCGCCCTTCCCGGCGCAGTCGGTGTCGGTTGCGCACTCGGCGCAGTCGCCCGACGCGCAGGAGTCGCAGAGGCCGCTCGTCGTATTGCAGGTATCGCCGCCAACTGCTGAAAAGTCTTCGCACTCCGTGTTGGAAGAACAGCTGGTGCGACAGAGTCCCGCATCACACGCCTCGTTGATCTGACACACGGCGATGTCCGCCCCACCGCCAATGGGCGTCGCCATAACCGAAGTCGCGCCGAAGCAAACCGGACCGGGTTGAGCGCAGATACCTCCGCCGTTGCCGTCCTCGATGCACTTCGTCGCCAAGCCGCCACAGTCGGTGTCGGACGTGCATACAGTGTTCGAATACTCACAATGCACATCGGACGCGCACAGTCCGCACTCCCCTGCATTGCAGAAACCCGGGCTGAAAAAATCGCCGCAATCGGCATCCACTGCGCAACTCGCCACGCAGACCATCGGCTCAGACGGCGCGCCTCCGCCGCCGCCCATGCCGCCACTGCCACCCATGCCACCCATGGAGTCGCCGCCCATGCCGCCACTGCCCGTGGTGTCTCCACCCGTGCCGCCCGTGGCGCCACCGCTGCCGCTCGCTCCAGAGCCGCCGCTTCCACCAGAACTGCTCGCACCGGTGCCGCCGGTGCCGCCGGTGCCGCCGGATCCACCGCTCGCGCCCGTGCCGCCAGTTCCTCCGGTTGCGTCCTTGTCAGACTTCCCGNCGTCGTCGCTACAGGCCACCGACAAGGTGGTTCCAAGAATCACTACCAGTGCGGCGATGCCGCTCAACTTCTTCATTGATCCCTCCACAAGTTCACTTGGAGCGAACTCCATTTGATGAGTCGCTTTCGTTCGGGAGGCCGTGCCTAAGGAGCCGACGCCCTCATCATCCCTCCGAGCTCAAGCAAGAACCCGACGGGACGTTAAACAGACCGCCCACGGTTCGACCAGCGGAGAAAGCGACAAAACGCAATTGGTACCCCCTAAATTGCGTGCGCGTTTCACTGTGGCTGCCGCAGGCGACACGGCGATGCGATGAATGTGCAACGCCTTGCACATTCGCCGTGGATTTCCACCCCGCCCGGGCCTCGCGCCGCCCCCCCTCCCGTCCGACCGCCCGAGCCTTCGGCGTCGTCGCGCCTCCGCCAGAGTTGGTCGTTCGACGACCAAGCTCGAGCTCGACATCGCGCTCGAGCTCGGGACTCCAGACGGTCCCCTCCTCAATCGTCCCCGAGAGTGGGTGCGCTTCAGCTGCCCGCGGAAGATTCTCGAGGGCGGCCGGTCGTGAGTTTCGAGAGGAGGTCCTGCAACTCGTTTCGGCGAAAGGGCTTGCGCAAAAATGCGATCGGCCCGAGCGACTGTGCAGCAGACACCGTCTGGCTTTCTTCGTGTCCGCTCATCAAGATCACCGGAACGTCGACGTTGTGCTCACGCAGCAATGAAACGGCCTCGATGCCGCTCATTCTGGGCATGGACAGATCGATCACCAACGCGGCGAAACTCTGGGGGGACTGCTCGATCAACTCGACAGCAACCTGGCCATCGACTGCCTCTTGAACTTCGTACCCGAGCCCCCGAGCGAGCCTCGCGGTTAAGTCTCGCACCAGCGCTTCGTCATCACACACGAGTAGGGTACCCGCGGCATTCGGCCGCCCTGCCAACTCCGACGACTTCTCTGCTTCCGCGCGTTTGCCCGAAACGGGCAAGTACACGCGAAAAGTCGTTCCCACCCCTTCCTCCGTGTCCACGCGAATCCCCCCGCCGTGCGCACGAACGATACCCAGCGTGGCAGCCAGTCCGAGGCCGCGACCAGTGAATTTCGTCGAGAAGAACGGATCGAAGATGCGCTTCACGACAGAAGGAGGCATCCCCCCTCCCGTGTCTCGTATCGAGAGCTCGACATACTCGTCCGGGGCCATCTCGTCGTTCCCGAGGAGACCATCGATGTCGTCGGAGGTCAGCCTGCGCTCACGGGTCGTGATTTCGATTCGCCCCTCCCTGTCTCCAATCGCTTCGGTAGCGTTGAGAAGTAGGTTCAAAACGACTTGCTGAACCTGAGTTCGGTCCGCCTCGACTGCCGGCGGCGTTTCGTCGACGCGCACGTCGACTTCGTTCTTCCTGCTGATGGATGGTGTCGCCAGCGCCAGGGTTTCCTCCAACAAGGCTTTTAGTTGCACGGGGGCTTTCGACAAGTCGGCCTTCCCGGAATACATGAGCATCTGGCGGCAAAGTTCCGCGGCGCGTCGGGCCGCCGTCAGTACCGACTCGAGCGCTGCGCCTCCGTCCGTCGCCGGCGGAAGCTCGTCGGCCGCGAGTTCCACGCCGGAAATGATCGCTGCCAGGAGGTTGTTGAAGTCGTGGGCGATACCTCCCGCCATGATGCCGAGTCCCTCCAGCTTCTGCTTATGGAGCACCTGAGCCTGGAGCGCAGCGCGTTCCCGCTCGATGCGCTTCCGCGAGGTAACGTCGCGAAACGTACATGCGACCTGTCCGGGGAGCGGCAAGAACACGAGTATCTCGAAGTGCTTGTCGAACACCCGCGAATATCCCTCGAACCGAGTGGGTATTCCCGTCTTTGCGACACGTCCGAAGATTTCGATCCACTGGCTTTCGAGGTCAGGCAGCACCGATTTGACTCGCTCACCCACCACGCGCCCTGCTTTGAGCCCAGTGATCTCCTCGAAGGCAGGATTGACGTCGAGGAACTCGTAATCGATGGGAGTTCCTCCTTCATCGACGACGACGTCGTAGAACGCGTACCCGTCCAACATGCCGTTGAACAAAGCTCTGTACTTTGCTTCACTCTCCCGCAGCTCGACCTCCATCTCATGTTGTCGCGTCACGTCGCGCGCAATGCTGTAGACCTTCCGTTCTTCTGGCTTTGCAATCGCCGTCCACGACAACCACCGGTATCGGCCCCCCTTTGTCCGATACCGGTTCTCGAAACGGGTGACGTCCTTCCCTTCAGTGAGGCGCCGCGCCGCTTCTCTCGTGGGCTCGACGTCGTCCGGGTGAACGAAGTCGAGGTAAGGTTTCAGCCTGAGCTCGGCAATCGCGTATCCGAGCACCCTTTCCCAGGCGGGGTTCAGCTCGAGGAATCGACCTTCGAAATCTGCAACGCACACGAGGTCGAGCACCGACTCGAAAAGCTCCGACCGAGTTCGAAGCGCGCGCAACTCTGCTCGCAACGCCTCGACCTCCGCTCGCAACGCCTCGACTTCCCGAACGAGGGCATCGCGCGCCGAACCCAGGTCGCCTTTTTCCACCATGGGCTGGACCCCTTCTGCGAGCGCAAACCACCTGCGGTGACTGCTCTAAGCCATCACGCCACGCGTCGGCCGAGACCACACCGCCGGTATCTTAACGGACCAGGACGCCCGCCGATCTTGAGTCTTGGCTTCGTTTTCCCTGCGCTCCGGTGCTCAAGTACCCACGTACGTTCCGCTCCGGTGCTCGCGAAAGCCTCGCCAAAACTCAAGCTTGACGGGCGCGCTCGCCCATAATGTATCGGGGACGGCCGAGACCAACCTCGGGAGAGCGCTCATCGGAGATCCCGCTCTCACCTCCGCGACGCCACTCCTCACTCCATCTTCGTGGTTTCAGAAATTCGTCACCTTTCCATCCTAGCGCACATCGGCGGGTCTGGCCTTTCGCGAGGGGTTCATCCGAGCACTCCTTCTACCGGTGAGGGGTCTACCTTTCAGTCCGGGCAGTCATGACGGCTCCGTCCAGCTGATGCGTCCGCCCGCTAACTCGAGTCGCGGGTGCGCGAGAGTGCCCCCTCCAGACGGGCCACGGCACGCTTGACGTCGAGCCCGGCTCAACCGCGCTACGGTAGCCTGTTCGCGAACAGGATTCGTCCGGCGACGCAGGGCGGTGTTACTCGGAGCGCGGAAACCTGACGTCGGTCGATTGCGACGCGGTCCTACCGAAACGCAAACCCATCCGGTCGAACGAGTTCGAGTTCTTGTGCATGACTAGTTGGTAGGTGAACGCGGACCCTTGCTCGCCGATGAGCGCCGACCAATGGAGGAAGAAAGACCACAGGCGAAACCACCGTTCGCCGTAAGCGGCAACGACTGCCTGTCGATTCGAGAGCCAGTGCTTCCGCCACGCTCGGAGGGTCAAGACGTAATGCGGGCTCATGTTCTCGACGTCGATGACCTCGAACCCACCATCCTCGGCGGCACGAATCATTCCCGACAGCGTGAGGCTGGCGTCGGCCCCGGGGAAGATGTGCCGGTTCATGAACAATCCCCAGATGAGATCCTCGGGCTGCAGGCGGGTGATTGAAGCGATGGGGTTTCTGGGGTTCTCCAACTTGCGGATGCCCGTCCACTGGAGGACGAAAAGGCCGCGGTCGGCGAGAAGCTCGTGAACCTTCTCGTAGTAACCGACGAGGTTCTTGATGCCGACGTGCTCCACCATCTCCAGCGAGACGATCTTGTCGAAATTCCCTCGCACCTGACGGTAGTCGCAGACTTTCACCTGCGCGCGATCCTTCACCCCGTAGTCCTCGATGCGAGCAGTCCCGAAGTCGACCTGCTCCTGAGCCAGGGTGACGCCCGTCGCTCGAACCCCGAACCGCTGCGCTGCTCGGGCGACGAATGTCCCCCAGCCGCAGCCGATGTCCAGGAGGGTTTCACCTTCCTGAAGCTGGAGCTTTTCGCAGCAGCGGTCGATCTTCGCGTACTGCGCTTGCTCCAAAGGCACACTCGGGTGCTCGAACCAGGCCGCCGTGTAGACCATGGCTTCGCCCAGGCACCAGCCGAAGAAGTCGTTTCCGCGGTTGTAGTGTTCACCGACGATCCGACTGTCCTGCGATCGGGAGTGAATGAGCACCTCAGGGAGGAAGTTCGTGAAGGCCCACTTCACGTGACTTCCGGTGAGGCTGAAGGTCATCGTCTCGTTACGGGTGTTGAAGAAGTCGTTCCACTTGCTCTCGGGGATGTCGACGCGCCCCTCGATGTACGCTTCGTAGACGTCGGAGATGGGGACCTTCCCGCTTTCCCACCGCCCGCGGAGGGATTCGTCTTCGAACACGAGGAAATCGGCCAGTTTCACACCGCGATCCGACTCCGACCGGGCAACATCCGACTCCGACCGGGCAACATCCGACTCCGACCGGGCAACATCCGACTCCGACCGGGCAACATCCGACGCCGGCTCCGCAGCGCGTCGCGGCTCACTGTCCGGGCTGGTTTCGGAAAGGGGGAGAGGAAGCGGAAGGGCTGGGCTCGAAGCCGACGGTGACTGCATGAGAATGGCCCACGTTAGGCAGAATACCTGTCGAGAAGCGAGCCTCCCTCGGCACAAAACACGACGCGGGGACCGAAGGTGTCGTCGAGCTCCTTGGCACCGTAGCTCGATGCATGGAGAGGACCAGCAACGAACTCCCAAAAGCCGTCGAAGTCCTGAAAGCGCGCCTGCGCCGGATCGTAGTAGTGAGCGGCTGCATAGTGCACGTCCCCGGTGAGCCACGCCAGAGCCACGCCACGTTCCGAATGCGATTTTTCTTGATGAAGCGGAGCAAACGCATGGGCCCAAGCGGGATTCACCTCTCTTGAACCTCGCGGGTCGAGCGGCGAGAGATCGGTCGGCGTCGTCCCGTTTCACGGACCCCGCAGTCCTCCTGAAGTATGCGCACGGAATCGGCACGTTGCGAGCCGACGGGGAGTCGTGCGCATACCGATGATCACCCTCGAGCCCCCAATGCAAGTGGTGTAGGTCCTGCGCTACCCTTGGAAAAGAGGAGGAGGGAACCATGCGAACCATCGCTGAACTCACCGTCACACCCATGGGGGTGGGGCCGGGAATTTCCAGCTACGTCGCGGAAGTCGAGCGCGTGCTTCAGCAATCCGGGCTCAAGACGCAGCTTCACGCCTGCGGCACCAACGTCGAAGGCGAGCTCGAAGACGTCCTCCGGGCCGTCCGGGAGTGCCACGAGGCGATGCACACCCAGGGCGCGCCCCGCGTGAGCACCACCATTTCGATCGGAACACGGACCGATCACGAGGACTCCCTGGACACGAGGGTGCACAGCGTCGAAGCGAAAATGCACAGCTGACCACCCTGCGGCTCGGATCCCGTGCGACACGAGGGCCCCGTCGGGGGCGCACACGGGGCGTCATGGATCAGGGAAACAAGGAACAGGGTCCGCTCGTGAGGTGCCACGATTTTCGGGCGCGGCGCCTCACGTCGCGCTCATCACGCGGATGTAGTCGTCGAGGGTCACTGGCGGGCAGAGTTCGAAGGTGTCGCGTGCAAGGCGCACGCGCGCCATCCGGTCGAGGCGAAAGTTGCGAAATTCTTCGCGAAGCTCGCAGTAGGCCCCGAGAGTCCAACTCTGCCCCCAAAAGAACAGGCCCAAGGGGCGCACGGTTCGACGGGTCGCGGCGTCCTTTCGGTCTCGGTATTCGAAGCCAAGAGTACGCCGCTCGTCAATCGCTCGACGACAGACCCTCTGGAGCTTGCGCTCGGCGTCGGTCACTCGAAATGAAAAGGCGAACAGCGCCGTCGATGCCAGGCGCTCTCGCTCCTCGAGCGGCAGCACCGAGTCGACCTTCTCGATGATGCTGCGAGCCGAGCCGCGAAGGTCACGATCTCCCCATTGCTGCACCATGCGCATGCCGAGCATCAGGGCGTCGATTTCCTCGCGAGTGAACATGAGCGCTGGCATCTCGAAGCCGCTGCCCATTCGGTAGCCGACGCCCGCCTCTCCCTCGATTGGAACGCCATTCGCGATGAGGTCGCGCACGTCACGATAGACGGTACGCTCGCTGACTTCGAGTCGCTCGGACAGCTGCGCCGCCGTCGTGACTCGCCGACGGCGCAGCACTTGAACGATCCGAAAAAGACGATCTGCTCGACGCATGTGATCATCACGAGCATCGCTTGCGACGCTACAGCGAGCTAGCCCTGATGTGACTTTGTCGTCGTCGATCTGAGCCCAAGAAAAAACTGGAAATCGCACTTTTGTTCGTGTTTGTCTTGTTGTGACCAAACACCAAGACATCGAACGAAAGGCAACTTCCAGTGAGGATAGGAAAGCGCGGGTTTGCGGCTCGGATCAAGGGGGAACTGTCATTCAGCTTCGGAGAGGACCGGCTCACCAGCTACGCAGGACTACGGCCGCGTCGAATTCACGATGAAGAAGGTCTGGCGCGATGGCACCCGCGCCATCGTCGTCCAGCCCCTCGAGCTCTTCGCACCATGTCAGTCGAGATACGGCGCGAGCCAAGCCATCTGCGGCGCGTCCGTCTTCGAACCGTCGCCTGCTTTGGTGGGTTCAATGATGGTGTTGAACGCGGTCC
>JBNKGC010000185.1:0-11693 GCA_050289625.1 Polyangiaceae bacterium
GGAGTGACGCGACCATCATCGAGCGGAGGGCGCTCCGGGTGGGTCCACACACGCAGATCGAGCGCGTTTCCTGATGAATGCAGGGTCCCCGGATTGTGAGCACCACCGGTGGTAGAGATCACCACGGCGCCGTTAGAATAGGCATCTAGGTTTGACCGGAACACTCGGTCGATCGCCGGGAGTGCTTGCTGCAGCTCAGCCGTCAAGTCGTTGGCGCTACCGTTTCTGAATTCTGCAAGGCCGTAGGGGTCCCGTGCGTCGGTGGGAGCGTTGCCGAGGGCAGCATACAGCCCCGTTTGTCCCGCAAAGAACCCCACCGGGTCTTTGCTCAGCCACCTACCTAAGTCGGCGTAATAGTCCCTTGCCCCATACCTCACCAACCCCGTGTCGCCGTCGTACATCCCTCCCGCAAACCCAAACGGTGTGAAGCCAGGGTTGGAGTCCGAAAGCACGACGCCCCACGCGTCGAAGTCCATTCGCTGCGCAATGCTGCCAGTGTCGACGTCCACGAGCAGTCGGGGGCTGCCTAGTTGATCTGTCACCACTCGGTACGTCGTGCCGTCCCGGACGATGTAATCGGGAACGTTGATTCGAGTTGCGTACACGAAGCGTGACACCACGTTACCATCACCGTCCAGCTCGGCAATGGGTGCGAGTTGACTACCGTACAAGAAGCCTTGCACGACAACACCGTTCACCTTCTTACCCACCCGCCGATTGCGGCCATCCACCAGGTACTCAATGAGCGTCGCATCGGGCAGGTTCACCTCGCGCAGGTTGCCGAGCGCATCATACACATATTGTGTCGTCCCGGCCCCGTCAGTCTTGCTGGCGAGTTCGCCGCTCGGCGTGTAGGCATAGGTTGCTCCAGCATAGCCGAGCAGGCGGTCCTGGTCATCGTAGAGGGCTGCCTCCGTTGACCCGCCGGGTGGTGTCACTGCGATGCGGTTGCCGTTGTCGTCGTATTCGTAGGTCGTGGTGGCGCCATCGCGGGTTGCACTCTGCAAGCGACCGGCGGCATCGTAGACGTACTCGTGAGTCGTGGTGACGCCGGCGAAGGTCTCTGTCTTCTGTGTGATGCGACCGAGCGCGTCTCGCTCGTACAACACTGAGATCAAAGCCGCGTCGCCTGGGGCGGAGCCCGCATGCGTGCTCAACTCGCCAAACGCGTTGTACGCGTAATTCTCTTGGACACTCCCAACGTCGGCCGAGGCCAGCAGCCCGTTGGTTGGGTCCCGGGTCAAGATCAGCTCACCGGCCTGGGTTAGTGCGCCGTCTTCGTCGTACGCGAACGCTACGAGAGAAGCACCGTTCACGCTTTCGCCGATGACTCGAAAATCATCGTCGTAGGTTCGTTCGAGGCTCCCAGCGATCTCCCCAGACCAAGTCTCCGAGACCACAAGCGGCCCGTCGTAGCCGTAGGTGAGGTCCACGCCTACTCCGGAACCGAGGGCGGAAATCCTGCTGGCAGAGTCGTAGGTCAGCACCAACGCTTCCAAACTCGTCGGATCAGTCGGTGCTGGGTAGCTGACCGAAGCCAAGCGACCGAAGTCATCGTAGCCGTACGATAGTGAAGCGTCATCCGCCCGCTCCACCAGCTCCAAGTCTTGGTCGGCGTTGTACTCATACGCTGTCGACCAATCGCCGCCTTCTCCGGCGATCGGCTCCGGCGGCTCGTAGGAGGACATCAAGTCGAGCGGCGTGTAGTTCATTTCATGCGGGGGGCGCCCGGGTGGCGTCACGGACGTGGCGTTGGAGTTCCCATCGAACGTGAAATTCACGACTCGACCGCCGGGAAGGATCTGGGTCTGGGCGCGCCCAGCGCCGTCGTAGTTGAGGAACTGAGTGACCCGGCCGAGGGCATCGGCGATCAGCTCGAGCTGACCCGTCTCGTTGTACTCGAACGTGGTAACCCGAGGTTCACCGTCGCCGGCGATCTGTTCGGGCGTTCCGAGCGTTATGCTGGAGAGGCGGCCTCGGCTGTCATAAGCGTAAAAGGTGGTCGCCAAACCTGGAACATCACGTTGCACGACCCGACCTTGATCGTCGATCATCTCGAACACCTGCCTGCCTGCTGGCGAGGTTCTCGTGAACGTGCTCGTCGCCGCGTCGTACACGGTCGAGAACAGGCCACCGTTCGTGCTCAGGTCCTCGGACATGCTCACGAGGCTCAGCGGGTCACCCGGGTCCGTCCTCACCACCTGCCGCGACGAAACGACTTCCGACGTGAGCCCCGACGGCAACACCGTTGTACTCTCGAATACCGGTGCGAGGCTGCCGAACCGCGGATCTGGGTTCTGTCGCAACGTTTGCTCCGAGCCATCGGGTGCGGTCGTCACTCGAGTGTCGTCGCTGAGCGTCTGTTCCAAGAGTTGACTACCATCGGGAGATGTTCGCGTCGACACAGTGGTGTCTTCCACTTCGCTCACTCCGAATACCGTTTGGCGGCCCATTGGGGTGGTTTGGGTGACGGAGTAATCCGGCCCATCGTCGATGCGCGAAAGGGTTTGGGCATCTCCCAGCGCGTTGGTGTCCTCTACGAGCTTGCCATCCGCGTCATAGGCAAACGAGGTGACCCCTCCTCGCGCATCCTCGTGGGAAGCCATCAAACCGCCGGCAGCATACGTCATGCGGGTCGCCTCTCCTTCTGGATTGACAACCAGACTCAGAAAACCCTCTTCGTTCACCGACAGCTCCGTCACCTGGTCGTAAGGGCTCGTAATCGCGATCGGGTTGCCTGAGCCATCTCGCTGAATGGTCGTCGAGTTGGCGTCCCCATCCACAACCGACACCAGCCGCCCCTGCTCGTCGTAGCTGAATGTGAGCAACGCGGCGCCAGTGAGGCCGTGCAGCGTCTGTTGGTGGCGCCCGGTCCGGTCAAAGACGAATATCTCCGAGCCGTCCTCAGATGGGATGAGGAGATCACTCAATCCAACGTTCGGCAACGCGGAAGACACTCGCTTGATGCCGTTCGAGATCGAATCCTCGACGATAACAGTTCCGTCCGGAGCGACTTCGACGTCCGTGGGGCTGATGGCAACACCTGCGGCGGCGCGGTACTCCTGGCTGCCCAGCGGGTTACCTCCACCTCCGGCGACGGTTTCGACTACGCCGGACGATGTCACCCGCCGCACGCGCCCTGTGTACCAGATGCAGTAGTAGTAGTCCTCGCACTCCTGCCAGTTTTCGCCCAGCGCCCAGGGTTCGGCGTAGTAAAGCTGGCCGTCAGGACTGACGCTCACGTCGATCGGCGAGTCGATGTAGGTGTCCAGTGCATTAGCGCCATCGGCATCATCGCTTCCGCCCCCGGCCACAGTTTCGATGATACCCATCTCATCGATTCGTCGAATGCGCGAGTTGTACTGGTCCGCCACGAAAACGTCACCGTCAGGACCCACCGCAACGCCCGCTGGGTAGCTCAGGCGAGCATTCACCGCTGGCCCACCGTCACCATCGAAGCCCCATGATCCGTCGCCAGCGATGGTGCGGATTCGCCCGTCAGGCGCGACGCGCCTGACGCGGTTGTTCCAGGTGTCGGCGACATACACCGACCCATCCGGGGCTACTGCTATGTCGCGGGCAGATATCGCCGCGTCTCGAGCCGGAATATCTTCACCGACCGCGTCTCCACCACCGTTGCCCGCAATCCGCCTAATCGTGCCCGCCGTCGGATCGACTCGGTAAACTTTCGTCACTGATAGGTCCACTGAGGGCGTCCCGTACCCTTCTCCTCCACTGAAGCTCGTACCGCTAACGACATACAGTGAGCCGTCTGGGGCCGTCGTAACCTCGACCGGAGTCAAATTGACGTCCGTGGCGATGGCGTCCGGCTGCGTGCCAATACCCTGCGGCGACAGCCCGCCGACAATACCCGCGGACTCAGGAACGCAGCCGGGCTCGGGATCGACCTCCATCGACCCATCGTCGCAGGTGCCGGTGCCGGCGACTGTTTCAATCGTTCCGTCTGCGGTGACGTGGCGAACGCGGCAGTTGCCAATGTCAGCAATGTAGAATCCACCGTCTGGCGCGGCGGCCACGCCGGCAAACCCTTCGCACCCATCGCACGGCAGAAGGTTTAGCGAGGCATCCTTTGCCGGTCCACCGTCGCCGCCAAACCCGCGAGGCCCGTCGCCCGCCTTGGTGGTCATGACAGACGACAAGGTGTCTGCCGTCCTCCGTCTACCATCCCCAAGCTGAAGGACCTTTGCTTGCGGGTCATACACATGGTGAGCGTTTAAACTCCAGCCCCCGAATCCCAACTGACGGGAGTCCCAGCTCTTGAGGCCTTCCACACGGTAGCTTTGCGAGAGCGCCAACCCATCCCTCAGCGTCACGCCCGTCGGCGTCAGGCTTACATCACCGGGCCAGCCGAAGCGTGTCCCGGGTGAGTAGAGCGCCGTGTTGTACTGGTACCCGAGGCGGACACTGGCACCCATACGGCCAAGCGTTGGGCGGCCATACGGATCGTTGCCATCCCACTCAAAGGTGTATGTTTGGTTTGGCTCAGGCGGGAACGTAAGGCGAGTTGTCTCACCGGCTACGGTCACGGTCAGCTCGATTCCGTTGAGCGGGCCTGGAACGCTGGCACCGCTTATGGGGATCTCCATGCGTCGAACGTCCGCGCCCGGCACGCGGTCGCTTTGGTATTCCAAGGAGAAGGGTGTACCAGTGATCGATATCGACTCGCGCAGAATCTGATTCTGAGCTTCGATGATGCAACCATCAACACAGTCGGGTTCATCTCTCGCTGGTGGGGGTGGCGTGTATGGGGGCTGATTGGGAGGTGTGCCTCCTGGGGGAGGGCCGAATACCGATGGTGGGTAGTTCGGATCCCCGGGCGTGAAGTGAGGCACATCGAGCCGCCACAAGCTGCTGCCAGCGCTGTACGTCTGCGCCAAGAACTCGAGCTCAGCGTCGTCGAGTCCAATGGCCGCCAAGGTTGCGGGATCATCAGATACTCCGTCCCCATCGGTATCGACCTCAGCAACTCCCGCGGCAGTTGCCATGATCTGGATGATGATCCCGCTGTCAGCCGGCACCCAAACGCCCGACTGTCGGTCGTAGAGCCCGAACGGTACGGGGATCCCCACAGGAAAGCCGAGGAAGTTTTCCAGGTACCCGACTACTGGTTGATTGAATTCGACCTTGGTCGCTCCTGCCGCGATGGCCTCGTCCACACTGAACTCCACCGCATACGTATATGCGCTGGTCGGCGGGAGTTCCGCTGGCATCGCCATCGGCCCGTTGGGGCCCACCGTGTATTCGGTGGCGCGCACGGTCAGCGCGTCCAGCGGCGCAGTGCCGCAGTCGGGCAGCTGCATGGTTGCGGTGGTGCCCGGCTTGAACAGCAACGTCATGCGCCGGACACCGTCGTCGTCGACCATTAGGCTGCCTTGGGCGACCTGCAGCTGATCGCTGGATAGGTCGACTTCGGTCGCGTTGGGGTCGAGCGGCACCAGTGCTGCATCGTCAACGTGGGCGTACTCGAGCCACGGTGTTTGCACCTGACGCTGTGCGGGCAAGTAGCCGGGCTTGTCGTAGTTCAGGGTGACGAGGGCGCCGCCGTTGACGACCAAGTCGAACTCACCGTCGTCTCGGGTGCGGGTGGTGCCGTATTCGTCGTGGTCCTTGACACTGACGACGACCCCGCGCAGCGGCTCGCCCTCGCGGGTGAGCACCCTGCCCTTCAGAACGGAAGCTCGGTGCCGCTCGATGATGCCTGGCAACATGCCTTGCTGAATGGCGTCAGTTCCCGAGTAGAGAAACTCTGTGGCGTCCGCCAAGTTCATGGCCACGCCGGGCTCGAGCGGAGGCGCAATGGTGGCGGGATCCGGGGGCAGCGGCGCACAAGTGGCGCCGGGGATGGCTGGGTTCGAACACTCGCCGGTGGCTGAATCGCAAACTCCGGCTTCGCTGCATTCGTCCTGAGCCACGCACACGACCGGGTTCGCGCCAACACACGCGCCGTCCTGACAGACGTCGACCCGCGTGCACAGATCACCGTCGGAGCACGTTTCGCCGTCGGGCAGCGGCTCGTTGTTGATGCACGCTCCCGTCAGCGGATCGCAGATGCCCGGGCCTACGCAGCCAGAGCCGCTGCAATCAACCGGTACCCCAGGAACACAAATGCCGGACTGACAGCTATCGCCATCGGTGCAGAGATCGCCATCGGTGCACGTCGTGCCGTCCGGAGCAGGCTCATATGCACAATCCCCGGTGGTCGGGTCGCAGACCCCGGCGAGCTGGCAGGGCCCTGGTGGCGGACACTCGATGCGGGCAGTGCCCTCACATTCCCCTGCTACGCAAGTCGCCCTTGAAGTACACGCGTCGGCGTCATCGCAGCTCTCGCCGTCCGGCTTCAGAGGTTCGGAACAGACGCCGGTGCTGGGGTCGCAGACTCCAGCATCATGGCAGTCATCGAGCGCGGTACAGACGACAGGTTCTTCTCCCGGCGTGCACACTCCCGCCTGGCAGCTATCCAGTCCCGAGCAGAGGTCACTGTCTTCACAAGGCGTGCCGTCGGGCTTCGGGGCGCTCTCACAAAGCCCCGTGGTCGGATCGCAACTGCTACTCTCGCTGCATTCACCTTGCGCACCGCAGACAACCGGCGAGCCAGGCTCGCAGGACCCCGCTGCGTTGCAAAGCTCGTCGCCGTTGCAAAGATTGTCATCAGGACAAGGCGTGTCCGCGCCAACAGGGGCGTTCGCGCAAACTCCAAGCACGCACTCGTCTACCGTGCAGGGGTTCGAGTCGTCGCAGCTCGAATTGCAGCCCTGTGGAAGTTCGAAGCCTTCTTCGAACTGGACGTGGCACTTGCCTCCGAGTTCGAGATCGCGTGCGGCGAGGGCACCGACGACGTGGGATGTCTCGTGAATCTGCAACAACCCATTCGGCACGAGAACCAAACCTTTCACGTGGCTTCCAGCGCCGATGACGGCAGCTGGTGGAAACTCGCTCAGTCCGCCCGTCTCACCGTTGATACCCGAAACTTCGATGCGAAAGTCGCGGGCGCCCTGCTGCTCTTCACTAGGCGTGACGTGAACGTCTGCTCCGAACTCCAAGCGCCCAGCGACGCGAAGTTCCACGGCCGAGTCGGCATACAGCTTCGCAGACTCCGCGACGCGAAGCTCCACCATCGGATAGACGCCGCCTTCGAAGTGAACCCTCGCGTTCCAGCCCACGCTGACCTTCCGAAACGTTGCGCCCACGGGGAGAGTGACCACAGCGCCGTTGGGTATCTCCAAGTCCTCTGAGCCGGGCATCGCGGCCGAGGCAGTTGGCACCGAGGGCGGGACGATGAATGCGCTGACGTTGCCGACGGACCCTCCTTCATTTGACACCTCGTTTACCTGAATATCGCCAAGGCGAGCCTTCGAACCAATCAAGAGTGAGTCCGCGATGAGATTGACAGCCTCGGTCAGCATAGACTTCTGACCCACTGCGAGTTCGTAGCCCGCGAACAAGAAAGGTCCGCTCCCTCCACTGGCAACGACGGCTACGTCACCGCCGCTGACGTGCACCTTGGAGTGCAAGAGCATGCTATTGCTCGCCAGCAGCGCGAAGTTATCGAGGCGAGGTTCAGTATTGAGCGCGTTTTGCGTGCGCCCTTCCGTCGAGCGCGTAGCACCTGCTGGGGCGAGGCTTCGTTCTGAGCACGCCGCGACCAGTGCGACGTCACAACTCAGAAGCAGCCACAGGCCCGTTCTGCACATCTGTCCCTTTGTCATGTACCGCTCCCTGCCTGCCGGGTTCTACGTTGAGACCGATAGATTGATTAGCTCAAACTGCGTGCGCCGAGTCAATATGGAAGGTCCGTGCGACGAATCAGAGGCGCTGCGGCTGTCAATTTGTATCGGAACACCTCACTGGATCGCCGGCAGCCCAACTAAGCTAGCGTCGTCAAACGAGGCCGTGAGTTGGCAGCTTTCTGCAGGCGGTTTACCGACGCCGAAGCCTGTGACAGGGCGTTGGGCGGCGTGCGCTTCTGAGCTCTCTCCCGGAACGGCACCTCAGCAGCGATCTCGACACCCTCACGTGCGCCAAGCGGCCAACTGGCGGCAACTGGCCACCACCTGCCTCGCGTCGCCACAGGTAGCCAGAGAGGCCGTAGTGATGAGAGCACAGCACGGGTGGGTCCGTGCAGGTTCACGAGCGCGCAACGGCGAACTGCGAGGTCGGCTGTGGGCGAACGGACGGTGCTCCCGCCCGCGCGCAAGTTGTCTGCCATCGCCAACCAACGCTGCAGCGTGAGTGCGGCTCGGCTCGCTGCACAGCGAGTCGTCCGTGGACTGGGATACTTCCGCGAGTGTGGCGTCGGGCGCTATCCATGCGGAAATAGGTTCATGGCGCAGAGACGGGTCGCTCCGTCCACCAGTTCGACACCGCGGATGGCATCAAAGCGCAAATGCTTCTTCTGTGAGCGGTTCAGCTGGAGGTTCGGGCTGGGTTGCTCCTGACCCGTCAACCGCGCTCGTTCTTCCGCTATCTTGAGGAGCAGCAGCGTCGTCAGTTGTTCCAGATAGCCTTGGTAGAAGAGCCCGTCGTCCCGGAGGACTTGGCAGTTGGACCAGAGCCCTGTACGAGGCGGCTGCCGTCACTCATGGGTGCTTCGATGACGGAGAGATCGCGATGCCTACTCGCTGACCGACAAATGATCGAGGTCGAGCAGGTCGCTCGCAACGTACTCGGCCGCATTCAGTTCTTCCAGAGTAGCGACCAGCCCACTCACGTCGGTGAATCGACCGCCCGCCGGAACGAGGCCGAGCCATGTCTCCAGGAATGTTCTCCATTCTTTCCCCTCGAACGTCGGATCTGAGCCGTCTCGGATGAACCAGAAGAAAAGCTCGACCGCCGTTGCGTCCCAACTTGGCGAGGCTTGGACACGGATCTCGCGCAGCGCGCGAAGCGCACGGCCCTCATCTGAGTTCTTCTCGTGCTTTCCCGTCATGCGCCCCGTGAACTTGCGCGTCAGCTGGTTGAAGTCATCCGGTAGAGCCGGTCTTGCTCGCTTTCGAGCCAGCGCTTGGGCAAAGCTGCGCGCCTCCGCGTCGGTGTCGAGCCCCGCCGTTCGTGTCCACTGAGCGACGATCATCTTCTCCAACGTCATCGTGCGGTCCAAGTCCGCAACGAGGCGCTGGTCGCGGGTCCCGGGAACCAAAGCAAATCGCGGACGTCGAGCACGTTCGACCTGCGCCAGAGTGTCCGCGTCGATCTCGACGAGTGGGCAAACCTCGACGAATGGGCGCTCCGTGCATGAGCGAACCACGTCGCACGTCTGTGTGACCACGACTAGACCGCGCACACTGGTCTCGATGAGCTCCACCTCTTCGCCCGCAGCTTTTTGGGCTTCAGGCGAGAGCGGTCCCCCTGGATCGATCCGCAACGCAAACCACTCCTCACCGACAACGCAGTCTCCCTGCCGCCAAGTCGCGAGAGTCCGATCGACTCGGTCGATCAGCGCCCTGCGCTTGGTGTCAGCCGCCACCTCGCACCTTGACGCGCTTCGCCGCACGAGCGACGCCACCGTTGACGTGAACGTTGTCTTGCAACGCTTCGACCAACTCCTCCGGGCGCTGCGGCGCCCGTGCAGCTAGCGCTTCGGGTGAAACCTTCGGGCGCGCTGGACGACCTGGGCCGGGGCCCAGCAGCAGAAGCGCTTGCTCGTACTGCTTGTCTGCAAGCAACTCAAACGGCGTGGGGCCCGCCTCGCTGGGGGCGAGCAGTGCCGCACGATTGGTGGCGGCTGCCCCCCGGTCGATGTGGCGAATCACGCCGAGGATACGGTGGAGACGTTCTTCGTTCACGCGGTTCATTGGCGAGCCGCTGGCCCAGAAGTGCAGCGCGCGGCGGCTCACCCCAAACAAGAGAGCTAGCTGCTCCCACGTGAACCCGGTCGTCAAGCGTAGCTCCGCAATAGCGGGCCCTACCGGTTCGACGGACTGCGACTCCGTGGCGTCAACGTGTGCATCAACCTGTGCGGCAGCGACCCGAACCGAATCCCCGAGCGTGAAGGACCCTCCGGCGGTCGTCTGTCCTCCACAATCGCTTTGCCAGTAACTCCCGCTGCCCGCCGGCGCTTCGCTCGACGTACCAAACCCGATGGGCATCACGGCGGCGAGCGAAGCGCGAGCGTGCCGCAGCAGCGGACCCAGAGCGGAAGTAGTCTCAGTCAGCGGTGGGTCCAATACAAGAGTGCTCACAGTTCCCCTCCGTATCGTCGCAAGAACTCATCAGTCACGGCCCAGCGGAAGATAGTGTAGATGCGTTCGGCGAACGTCCTCGCCGTCGTCACCAGCCCATCTACAGAGAACGGCGTCGAGGTTCTCGTCGACATGTCGAGGTCGAGGATCCAGCTTCTCTCGTCGATGGTCTCGAGAGCCAACGGGTCGTGCGTTGCCCCCTCGGGCAACTGGCCCCAACGAGCAGTGACACGTGCGTCTGGCAGCTCGAACCGGGTATCCGATATTGCCTGAACCGCATGTGCAAAAGCCTCCGTACCGACGATCCCGCACACCTCCGGGACAACCAACTTGGATATATCTTCCACGGCGGCGTCAGCGATGCGGTCGATGTACCGAACACCCAGGCGATCCACCTGCTTCGGACCGAAGTGCTCGTCGAGGGCTTCCAACGCCACCTTCAGACGTGCGCAAAAGTCAGCACGACTGGTGTACTTGGTCGTCTCCAGAGCCAAGAAGTCCGTGGTTAGCGACACCCGCCAGTCCCCGTCGGTATCGTTGAACCGCCATGCGGTCTGCGGCTGCACGGCCTCCGCGCCAGCAGCGGAGAACTTGAACGTCTGTGTGTGCTCCTTGCGGAGCACCGGATAGGCTGCCCGCAGCGCTGTCTGGAAGGGAGCGACACGCTCGGCGGTCTCGACCGCCAGTTCCCTGGGGAAGCGGACTTGCGCGATAACGCGCACCAGCGGAGCGTCCTTCAAGGGGATCTCCGAGGGAGGCGGCGAAACGAGCGGGTCCACCATCGAACTCATTGGCACAATCTAGCGCGCATCCCCGGAATGTGAAGAGGGGTGTGAAGTCGATCTGTCGCGAGGTTGGCCGTGCCGCTCGGCGAGGACCAGTTGCTACGGCATAGGCCGCCGAAACAAAACAAGTATTTCGGTGCCCGAGACGATCGGAGCGCACATGGCCCAGGAGCATACAACTGTCCCCTAGCCTGCTGGATGTCCGCCAACGCCGCGATCATGGCGCAATGCCCTGGGGCTAACTTATGCAAGTTACCAACCCACGGCAGCGTTGCTGGCGCCGGTCTCCTGAGGGGCCCTACACGCGGAACTTGCTGCGTCGAGATGCTGTCGGCGAGTTCCTGTCATTCGACGAACGCCCCGGCATGGGAGGCGTTCACGTACAGTGGGCTGAGTTCACATCCGACGGGGAGGGCATCCTTTGCGACGCACAGCGGGTATTGCCCGACGGCAGCGTGCACGAGCTCGTCTTCTACGCTCCCTTGCGCGCTCCCGCCGACGCGTACGTGTTGGTGGACCTACCCGGCGACAACGGAAGCCGACTGTTCCAGGTGCCCGACAGCTGGCCAGCTCGTTAGACGGGGCGACCGTGAAGGCTGGGCGCCAGTCTTGCCGAACACGCACATCGTGCACGACGTTTCGATGGCTTCGGCCAAGGCTGCGGAGCTCGATGGGATGAGGTGGCGGTAGACGCCCTGTAACTCCGATG
>JBNKGC010000186.1:0-11690 GCA_050289625.1 Polyangiaceae bacterium
GAAAGCTAGAGCGCGATGCAGTGAGGGGTATCCCGTGGCCGAGCACCAAAGCCCCGTCCTCGACGGACGGGAGACGGTCGTCTTCTGCAAGCTTTTCGAAGCTTATTGACCGTGGCTCGGGGACGTTCTCATCCGCCCACACTGTTTCGTCTGGCAGAGCGCTGCCTGCGGAACGAGTGCGACATCGAACCTGGTGCGTCGCTGCTTCTGGGCGTGTCTGGTGGAGTGGATTCGATGGCGCTGCTGCACGTTTTGTCCGTTCTCGCGGAGCGCATCGGGTTCTCGCTGTTCGCATGTGGCGTCCACCACGGCTTGCGCGTCGAGGCAGACGCAGAGCTCGAGCTGGCAGCCGAGTTCGCGGGCGCTCGGGGTGTTCCTTTTCGGTGCGAGCGGGTGCAAGTCGATCCGGGCGCGAATCTCCAGGCGCGGGCGCGGGAGCTTCGGTACAGCGCTCTCGAGCGCGCGCGCCAGCAGTTCGGGGCCACGTTTCTCGTCACGGCCCATCACGCCGACGATCGTGCGGAGACGGTGCTCCTGCGCCTGCTCCGAGGTGCTGGCCCCAGAGGTCTGGCCGTCTTGCCCGCCAGGAGCGAAAATCGCCTCCGCCCTTTGATTCACGCGCGGCGCTCCGATGTCATCGCTCACGTCGAACGCCACGGAGTTCCGTTCGCCGAGGATCCGTCGAACGCCGATCCGCGGTTCTTGCGGACACGGGTGCGGCGCGAGGTGCTCCCGCTCCTCGAGGAGCTCTCCCCTCGAGTGGTCGAGCACCTCGCGGCTTTGGCTGATCAACTCTCACTGCACGATCCAGCCGCCGAGGCGCTCGATGCGTCCGGTGCGGTAGTTCCGCTCAACCGAGAACAGGCAGCGCAGCTCAGGAAAGCCCTTGCACATCCTCCGGGCGATTCGCGCCGTTTCCTCAGGCTTCCGCTGGAAGGCGGGCGCGAGCTCGTGCTCGATCCAGCAGGCGGGCCCCCCCGTGTCCGTTCAGTCGGGTCCAGTGACTTCGATTGAGCCACATGAAGGCTGCTGGCAGTCTGGCCCGAGCTGTGGCATGTGCCCTGGACCTTTTTTCGGTGCGCTGGCACGGCCAAGAGTGGCCCCTGGGCCGAGCCCCCCTATGATCCTGGTCAGGCTCAAGATCCCGCCGAATCTCTCGGGGGGTGAATCGACGGCCCTTTGGGCCGATGGCATATTGGAAACCAGAGCCGCTCCCGGCGCCTCTTTCATCACGCTTCGTCGCGAGGTCACACAGTGAAGCAACCGCAAAAGACCCTACTGCTCTGGGTCGTCGTCATCGTCGCACTGCTGGCCGTGTGGCAGCTCTTGGGAACCTCGGGAACCCAGAAGCCGCCGATGGCCTACAGCGACTTCGTGACGCTGGTGAAGGCACCGAAGGATCAGAAGCACATCGAGAACGTTGAGATCAAAGATCGCGAGTACACGTTCGAGATCGTGGGTCCCGGCATCAAGGTGCCCGAAAAGGGCATCACCATCGGTCCCCCCGATGCCGATCCGGCAGCACTGATCGACGCGGGCGCGAAGGTGAAGTTCCAGAAGGACGAGGGCGGTGCCTTCTGGATGAGCGCGCTCACCATCATGCTGCCCATGCTGTTTCTGCTGGTCATGTTCTACCTGTTCATGCGCCAGCTTCAGGCCGGTGGTGGCAAGGCGATGAGCTTCGGCAAGAGCCGGGCCCGCCTTCTCAATGAATCCGCCAACAAGATCACGTTCGCGGACGTGGCCGGCGTGGACGAGGCCAAGGACGAGGTCGAAGAGATCATCGCCTTCCTCAAAGACCCGAAGAAGTTTCAGCGCCTCGGCGGACGCATCCCGAAGGGCGTTCTGATGATGGGGCCGCCCGGAACGGGCAAGACGCTGCTCGCACGCGCCATTGCGGGTGAGGCGGGCGTTCCGTTCTTCAGCATCTCCGGTTCGGACTTCGTCGAGATGTTCGTGGGCGTCGGCGCCAGCCGCGTGCGCGACCTCTTCGAGCAGGGAAAGAAGCACGCCCCCTGCATCATCTTCATCGACGAGATCGATGCCGTCGGTCGTCACCGCGGCGCTGGGCTCGGCGGTGGTCACGACGAGCGAGAGCAGACGTTGAACCAACTGCTTGTCGAGATGGACGGCTTCGAGTCGAACGAGGGCGTCATCATCATCGCAGCGACCAACCGTCCCGACGTGCTCGACCCGGCGATTCTGCGGCCCGGTCGCTTCGACCGACGCATCACCGTTCCGCGTCCGGACATCCGTGGCCGCGAGGGGATCCTCGGGGTGCACACGAAGAAGGTGCCGCTCGGCGACGACGTCGACCTGGGCATTCTCGCTGCGGGCACCCCAGGCTTCGTCGGTGCCGATCTCGAGAACCTGGTGAACGAAGCGGCGCTCCTGGCCGCCCGCCAGGACAAGGAGTCGGTCACGATGATCGACTTCGAACTCGCCAAGGACAAGGTCCTCATGGGTGCCGAGCGGCGGTCCATGGTGATGGGCGAGAGCGAGCGGCGCACGAGCGCCTGGCACGAAGCCGGTCACACGATTGTAGGCAAGCTCGTCGAGGGCAACGACGCCGTGCACAAGGTGTCGATCATCCCGCGCGGAGCCGCGCTCGGCGTCACGATGTTCCTGCCCAGCGAGGATCGTCACCTGATGACCCGCAAGCAGACTTTGGCTCGCATTGCCATGGCGCTCGGTGGTCGCGTGGCGGAGGAGGAGGTGTTCAGCGAGATCACGACGGGCGCCTCCGACGACATCAAGCGCGCGACTCGGTTCGCGCGGGCAATGGTGTGTGAGCTCGGCATGAGTGAAAAGCTCGGGCCGATTGCCTACGGCGAAAACGAAGACAGCGTCTTCTTGGGACGCGAAATGTCGCAGCGCCGCGAAGACTACTCGGAAGACACCTCGCGTGAGATCGACCACGAGGTCCGTCGCATCGTCGACGAGCAGTACGAGGTGGCGCGTCGGGTGGTGCGCGAGAACCGTGACAAGCTCGATCGCTTGGCGACGGCGCTGCTCGAGCGCGAGACGCTCGACTCCGAAGAGATCGAAGCGTGCGTCGACGGACGCGATCTGCCACCGCGCCAGCGGGTGATCATCCCTACCTGGTCGCAGCGCAAGGAAGAGGGCGAGAAGAAGCGCCCGGCCAGCATCTTCGGGGCGCCGAAGCCGGCTCCGAGCAGCTGAGCCTGGCACCCCGGTTTTTCCAAGACGGCGTCATCCTCCGGTGACGCCGTTTGCATTTCTCTCCGCCAATCGAGCGCGAGGGGTGCGGGTGTCACTGGGTGGGCCGCATGCTGAACCAGATGCTTGGCTTGCCCGCCGAATCCTGCTTCCAGACGGTGTACGCACCACCGTCGTTGCCCACGGCCAGGTGCAGATAGCTAATGTCGGCCGAACTCGTGTCGATGCGCGTAGCTCCGGTCCAATGATCACTCGCGGCGTCGTAGCGCGCCACGTAAGCGTGCCCAATGTCGTCGACGCGGGATTCCCACGCAGCGACCGCGTTTCCTGCGTCGTCCGTTCCGAGGTTCAGGCCCGTGGAGTAGCCTTCACGACGCAAGGTGAGCGCGTCGGACCACTGTTTCGACGCCGCATCGAAACGCCGGACTTTGACCCACGCTTCGTCCCCCATCGAGCTGGTCCAAAGAGCAAAGGCGTTTCCCGAACGGTCGAGGGTAACGGAGCCTGCAGCGACATCCTCTCCGGGTTCGCTCAGCGTGATTCGGGGACCCCAGAGGCCTGTGGTGGTGCTCAGCCAACTGATCTCAAGCGTTCGCGGAGCGTTCGCGGCGTCCCGCAGGTTCCATGCGCCAAGGGCTGAGCCGTCGGAGCTATACGACATCCCAGCTGGCAAAGCGTACTCTCCGGAGTCGAGGAGCTGGGTGGTGCGCCAGCCTTCGACTGGGTCGAGCGTTTTCGCATAGATGTGCTCGTCGCCCGATTGGTAGTACCGCCAGAGATAGGTGATGTGCCCCGACTCGCCGATGGCGGTTAGGGGCTGCGTGGTATATGTCGCGGAACTGGCTGTCAGCATCTCCCAGGGCGACCAAGCCTTCGACGCCGGGTCGTAGTGGGAGACCAACGAGTACCTGACTTCGTCGACGAAGCGATAGTGGGCAGCGGCTCGGCCGCTGCGGTTCTGGGCGATTCTCAGGGTATAGCCTGCGTCTCCCGCCGTGCTAATCGACGTCGAGCTCCAACCGTAGGGCTCCGGTGTGAAGCGGTGGACGCGCATTTCGCGTGGTCCCGAGTTCCGTACGTACCGGTAGTAGACGAGGGCCTGCTCGCCCGGGGCGAAGACGACCTGTGGATCGCCCGTGAGGTCGTCGACGTCTCCACCGAGGGCATCGAACGCTCCCCGCCAGGTTGAAAGGTCGGGGTCGTAGGTGTTGAGCCAAAGGCCGCCGGCTTCGCTGCGATCTCTCTGCCACGCCACGACGAGATCGCCCCGGGGGCCAACACCGATTTTCGGATAGTCGAAGCCTTTCGCGTCGTTGTTCTCCAAAAGGATTGGCTTGCTCCAGCCCTCATCGGGGCACAGCCCGTCGCAACCGCAAGCGTCTTGGGCGCAGCCCGTGGCCCCGGATGAGCCAGAGGCGCCCGCGATCGCCCAGGGCCCGGGGTCGTCCCCCCCCGTGCCCCCGCGATCCGTATCCGTGGCACCGCGTCCGCTCGCACCTGCGACGCCGCCGCTCATTGCGCCCCCGCTGTCTCCCAAGGACCCCGTCCCTCCCAGCTGCTTGCCCGAGGGCACGCCGCACGACTGGGTCAACTCGCAGTCTGTTTCACTGCACGCGGTCGCGATGCTCCAAGGCGCCAGCGCACAGATTCCCATCGAGAGGGTCCACCACGAGCGGTTTCTCTTCCGCCGTCCGCTCGGTGGGACGTCGCCAGGCTTCACTCCGGACGCTCCTCCCGACTGAACCAGATGCTCCCCAGGCCGTTCGCCTCCTGGTGCCACACGGCGTACGCCGTTCCGTTCGGCGCCACGACAGCGTGAAGGCTGCCGATTTCCCCGGGCTCGGTCTCCAGTGCAATCGGTTCGGACCAGCGGTTCTGAGACCGAGCGTACCGGACCGAGTACACACGGTCCGTGTCGACGTCGACCTGACGCCACAAGGCGACCGCATTGCCTTGCGCATTGGTTCCAAGCTGAGGCCAGACAATGCGGCCGCCGCGTGCGATTTCCTTCGTCGGTGACCACTCTTGAGCGACCCGGTCGTAGCGACGTGCAACGAGATGGTCTTCGTTCAAGTCCGCGGTAGCCCAGACGCAGAAGGCATTCCCTGCGTCGTCGACGTGAACAGCCCCAGCGACGACCGAATCACCCGGGTCGTTCAAAACGGCGGGTGCGCTCCAAGTTCCGGTTTCCGGGTTGACCGAGCTGACCATGAACGAATGCGGATCGGTGGCATTCGTCCGCCGAATCCAGGCACCCAGTCCGTCTCCGGTCATGCCGTAGTCCACTCCGACCGCGATGGCCCTCTCTCCCTGATCCAGCGTGTGGAGCTTACCCCAACCGTTGCTCAGGGTGTGGGTCTGCGCGTACAGCGTAGAGTCGCCGGGCACGTAGTGCTTCCAAAGAAGCGTCGTGCTGCCCGACTCAGAGACCGTCACCTTTAAACGTGAGGAGTAGTCCTCGGTGATCGGCCCAATGGTTTCCCGAGCGAGCCAAGTGCGTCCAAGTGGGTCGTAACGTAAGACCGAAACATGGCGCACTCCGCCGACGGAAAGGTAGGCGGCCCCGACGCGCCCGTGAGAGTTTTGGTCGATCGCGAGAGCGAAGCCAGGATGGCTATTTTCCGTGGCAAGGTTCGCATCGAGCTGCCGGAGGCTCCAATCGTATGGCTCGAAGCCGAGCGTGTTCACTCGCAAGGCGCGCGTTTGTCCCGAGTTCGCGAGTTGGTACCGATAGAGCACGTGCGCCCTCTGACCCGGTCCGAAAGCGACGACGGGTCGCCGGTGTGCTCGTCAACGTCCCCGCCCAGGAGGTCCATCTCGCCCCGCCACGCGCCGCGGCTTGCCTCGTAGACGTTCACCCAGATGCTGCCTCTGCTTGGCGAATCGCGTTCCCATGCGACCAGCACATTTCCCCGTGCGTCGGTCCCGACCTTTGGGTTTTTGAATGCCTTGCCGTCGTGCTCCTCGAGGAGCATGGGCTTGCTCCAGCCGGTCGTGTCTTCGGCGCAGGTCCCTCCGCAGCTCCCTCCGCCTCCGAGCTGGTCGGTTCCACCCGAACCCGCGGCCTTTGCTCCACCGAAACTGCCGCCAGCCATCAAACTCCGGGGACTCAGGCCGATCTCCCCGCCGGCGCCGGACTCGCCCGCACCCCCCGCGTCCGACTCACTGGGAACCGGACTGACGGGGGCGTCTTTCCCGCATGCGGAACTCGAAAGGCCCCCGGAAGTTCCTGCGACGACGATCAGAGCGAATCGAATCGGTCGCATCCGAAATGCCGCTTGGCGCTGTGCGTTCGCGCGTCCCGTACCAAGCATGAGCCGCGCTCCTTACCATGAATGGTCGCGCTCCGGGTAGAGTCGCGGGCATCGACCGCCGGTCAGAGCAGCTAGCAGCTGGTTCTCGCCGGCCCCCCCCCTCGCCGTCCCGGCCGGAGAGCCTATGCCCGGCGCAGAAGCAGGCCTTTTCATGCGCCGTTCTTCCTCCATTTCGTGGCTTTGTCTCGGGCTCGGCCCCGGTGCTTTCGTCTGCAGCAATGGTGACGATTCGGGCTCGAAGCCGCTATGGCCCCGCATCGATCAACGCAACCAGCCGAGCCTGCCAGGCCCATGCTCTGACCCATGAGAGAAAGGCCAGGACGAGTACTCGTCCTGGCCTTTCTGCGAGCCCCTGGGGGCCATGCGTTCACGTCACCAGCGGTCGCGACCGCCGCCGCCGCGACCGCCGCCGCCACGACCGCCGCCGCCGCGAGCAGGTCGCTCGTTGGCTTCGTTGACTCGGATGTTGCGGCCGTCGAGTTCGCGACCATCCATCTCGCTGATGGCGGTCCGCATGCTGGAGGGGTCGCTGAAAGCGACGAAGCCGAAGCCACGGGAACGCCCGGTGTCGCGATCAGTCACGACGGTTGCTTCATCAATCGCGCCGAATGGCTCGAACGCGCGGCGGAGGCTGTCGCTATCGGTGTCCCAACTCAGGCCACCAACGAACAATTTCTGACTCATGTGTTTCTCTCTTCTCGATCGTTGTTCCCGGCGAACGAAGCCCGACTGGCGTCGACTGGGAGCCGAGCCAGATGGTCGACGGTGCTGACGCGAGCCAACTCGTCATAGGTTTCTCAGCGAGTGGCGCGTAGAACGAACCGTTCGAAGGGACCTGTCGCAGCGGAAAAGCCGCCCAACGATTGCGACAAGGTCCAGTACCTTGGACCCCATTGGGGGCGCCGTCAAGGAAACCCGACCGCGGCCGATTCTGGTCAGTTGCTGGACGGTCTCTTGGCGCGCGCTGTCTCGCACCGGGTCGAGTCGCGGACCCTCGACGGCCCGCTCGCCGTCCCGGCCCAAGAGCCTGTGCAAACCCGGCCCAAGAGCCTGTGCAAAGCGCAGAAACATGCCTGTCTTGATGACCCGCAAGCAGACCGTGGCCCGCATTGCCATGGCGCTCGGCGGTCTCTGGCTCGGCTTCACTTGGGCGGCCGCATGCTGAACCAGATGCTCTTCTTGCCGGCTGAGTCTTGCTCCCACACGGCATAGGCGGCGCCGTCCTGGCCCACGGACAGGTGCAGATCACCGGTGCCTCCCGCCCCCTCGTCGATGCGCGTCGGCTTGGTCCAGCGATCGGTCGAGACGTCGTAACTGGTCGCATACAGGTGCCCGATGTCTCCGATCCGAGATTCCCAGGCGGCCACCGCGTTGCCGGCGTCGTCCGTCATAAGCTGGGGGGGACCGGCAGCACCTTCGCGGCGCAGAGTGACCGGGTCGGACCACTTCTTGGTTCCGACGTCGTAGCGCCGGGCCTGGATCCAGAGCTCGTCATCCATCACGTCCGTCCAGACGGCTATCGCGTTGCCCGAACGGTCGAGGGTCACACTGCTGGCAGCGACGTCCACGGCGGCGTCGCTGATGGTGATTCGAGATCCCCAGGTGCCGCTGCTGGGGCTCAGCCAGCTGACCTCGACTGTCCGCGGAGCGTTCGGTGTCGAGCGGCGTAGCCAGGCGCCGAGGGCGGAGCCGTCGCTGGCATAGGACATCCCCGCGAGCACGGCGTAGTCGCCGGAGTCGAGGAGCTGTACGGAACCCCAGCCATCGTTCGGATCGTGAGTCTTCGCATAGATGCTCTGATCGCCCGGTTGGTAGTACTGCCAGAGATAGGTGATGCGGCCGGAGTCACCGATGGCGATGAGGGCCCGTGTGGTGTAGACGGACGAGCTCGGCGTGAGCATCTCCCATGGCGACCAGGTCTTCGCGGTCGGGTCGTAGTGAGACACCAGCGAGTAGCTGACCTCGTCGATGAAGCGATAGAGGGCAGCGGCGCGGCCGTTTGCGTTTTGGGCGATGCGGTGGTTCCAACCGCCCTGCCCGGTGGCGGTGATCGGTAGTGCGCTCCAGCCGTAGGGCTCGGGGGTGAAACGGTGCACTCGCATGTCGCGGCTGCCGTTGTTCGAACTCGGTTGGTAGCGGTAGTAGACGAGGGCGTCCTGGCCCGGACCGAACACGACCTGAGGTTCACCGGTTGAGTCGTATTTGTCCCCGCCGAGGGCGTCGAATGCGCCGCGCCATATCGATTGCTCGGGGTCGTACGTGTTGAGCCAGACCCCTCCCGCCTCGGTGCGATCACGCTGCCAGGCGACCACCAGGTCCCCCTTCGGTCCCACGCCGATTTTCGGGTTCTCGAATCCCTTCGCGTCGTTGTTTTCCAGAAGGATTGGTGTGGTCCACCCGTCATCAGGGCACCAGCCGTCACAACCACAGGGGTCCTGGGCGCAGCCCGTGGACCCGGATAAGCCAGAGGTTCCCGCGGGCCCGGGGTCGTCCTCCCCCGCGCCACCGCGAGCCGTGACCGTGGCCCCGTGCCCGCTCGCACCCGCGATGCCCTCGCTTGTTGCGTCCCCGCTGTCTCCCAAGGAACCCGTCCCGCCAAGGTGCGCGCCCGAGGGCACGCCGCACGACTGGGTCAAGTCGCAGTCCGTTTCGCTGCAGGCAGTCGCGATGCTCCAAGGCACCAGCACACAGACTCCCATGGAGAGAGTCCGCCACGGGCGGTTTCTCGTCCGCCTTGCGCTCGGTGGGACTTTGCCGGGCTTCACTTCTGAGGATCCTCCTGGCTGAACCAGATGCTCCCCATCCCGTTCGCCTCCTGGTGCCACACGGCGTACGCCGTTCCGTTTGGCGCCACGACAGCGTCGAGGCCACCGATTTCCCCGGGCTCGGTGTCCAATGCAATCGGTTCGGACCAGCGGTGAGACCCATCGTACCGGACCGAGTACACACGGTCCGTGTCGTCGTCGACCTGACGCCACAAGGCGACCGCATTGCCTTGCGCATCGGTTCCAAGCTGAGGCAGGCGCATCCGGCCACCCCGTGCGATTTCCTTCACCGGTGACCACTGCCGAGCGACCCGGTCGTAGCGACGTGCATCGAGATGGTCTTCGTTCAAGTCCGCGGCAACCCAGACGCAGAAGGCGTTCCCCTCGTCGTCGAGCTGAACAGCCCCAGTGACGACCGAATCACCCGGGTCGTTCAAAACGGCTGGTGAGCTCCAAGTTCCGGTTTCCGCGTCCACCGAGCTGACCATGAAAGATTGCGGATCGGCGGCATTCGTGCGCCGAACCCATGCGCCGAGGCCTTCGCCGGTCGTGCCGTAGTCCACTCCGACCACGTTGGCCTTGTCTCCCTGATCCAGCGTGTGGAGTTCACCCCAACCGCTGCTTAGGGTGTGGGTCTGAGCGTACACCGTGTAGTCGCCCGGCACGTAGTGATGCCACAGAAGCGTCGTGCTGCCGGACTCGGAGACCGTCACCTTTGGGGTTGAGGAGTAGTCCCCGGTGATCGGGCCAATGGTTTCCCGAGCAAGCCAATTGTGTCCAACCGGGTCGTAGCGGAGGACCGAAACATGGCGCTCACGGCCGACGGAGCGGTAGGCGGCCCCGACGCGACCGTGAGAGTTTTGGTCGATCGCGAGAGCGAAGCCAGGATGGCTGTTTTCCGTGGCGAGGTTCGCATCGAGCTGCTTCAGGCTCCAATCGTATGGCGCGAAGCTGAGCGTGTTCACTCGCAAGGCGCGCGTTTGCCCCGAACCCGCGAGTTGGTACCGATAGAGCACGTGCGCCGTCTGACCTGGTCCGAAGGCGACGACGGGGTCGCCCGTGGGCTCGCCGATGTCCCCACCCATGAGGTCCATCGCGCCCCGCCAGGCGCCTGCGTTCGCCTCGTAAACGTTGACCCAGACGCTGCCTCTGCTCGGCGAATCGCGGTCCCAGGCGACCAGCACATTTCCACTCGCGTCGGTTCCGACCCGGGGATTTGCGAATGCCTTGCCGTCGTGCTCCTCGAGGAGCATGGGCTTGCTCCAGCCGGTAGCGTCTTCCGAGCAGCTGCCGTCGCAGCTTCCCCCGCCTCCGAGCGCGTCGTTTCCGCTCGAGCCGCCGACGTTCGCTCCTCCGATACTGCCGCCGGCCGTTGAGCTCCCCGAACCCACATCGATCGCCCCGCCGGCGCCGGAATCGCCCGCCCCTCCCGCTTCCGATTCACCGGGAACCGGAGTGGCGGGGGCGTCCTTCCCGCACGCGGTGCCCAAAAGGCTCCCGGCAGTTCCGGAGCCGACGAGCAGAGCGAAGAGGCCCGGTCGAATCCTGGAGGGCACTCTGCGCCGTGCCGTCGCCGTACCCTTTCGCCAAGTGCCAAGCATGCGTTTCGCTGCTTACCACTGGCTTGGTGGCGAGAGGAAGCTCCCGCGGCCCGAGCGACTACGACCACGCGTTCGAGCCAGGGCCGAACACCCGACTTGCTCTGCAGACCGTGACGGCGAGAACGATGCTGGAGCGCTACCTGCGGAGTTCCGCGGCTGCATCCATCGCGGTGACGCGATCCCGCGGCGACGGTCGCTTCGGTACGAACTAGGGGTCCGTTTCGAGGGTGGAGCCTCGTCCGCGAGGGCGGAGGACCGGTCCGCGCGATGGTGGGTCACCCTTGCGGCTTCTCCGTTTCCTCGACGACTCGGAGCAACGCTTCGCGCGTGTTGTCCTCGGGATGGTCCAGGACGTGCTCGAGAAGCCGCTCGAGGAGGCGCCCGATCTGCGGGCCCTTGGGCACCCCGACATCCATCAGGTTCTTGCCGCTGATGGCGAGATCGCGCACCGCGAGGGCCGGGCCGCGCCCGAGTTCGGCGCGTGCGGCCTGCTCGAGGGCGGCGAGGTCCTTTTCCTCGTCGTTGGGGCTTGTGTGACCTGCCCGAATGTTGGCTCGGATCAGGGTCAGGACGTCGTCCAGCAGGGCGGGGGTGACATCCCGCAGCCAGCGGCGGACCGCTGCTCCGGAGGTCGGATCGATATCCGGCAGGCAGTGCATTCGGACGAGCGCGACGATGCGGTCGCGCTCGGCGTTCGACAGGCGCAGCCGTCCGCAGATGGCTCGCGCGGCGCGGGAGCCTGCTTCAGAGTGGGTGCTCCGTCCGCTCGGCAGACCCACGTCGTGTAGCAGTGCGGCCATGCGCACCACGGGATCCGGTGGCGTTTCGTC
>JBNKGC010000187.1:0-11434 GCA_050289625.1 Polyangiaceae bacterium
CCCGTCAGGGGCCCGCGACGGCTGGATGCCATGGAGGCGCCGGAGACTAGCTCGCTAGCTCGGCGCGGACAGTTCGATGCGCGCTTGCGATCCGGTGTCGTTGCGACGGATCGACTCGAGAAGCTCCTCCCGCGTGAGGGCGAGACGCATGTCATCGAGCAGGTCCGTCGACAGGGACAGGCGCGCAATGGTGGACAGGAGCTGGAGATGGGTTTGCCGCTCGCTCGGCGGGGAAATCGTGACGAAGAAGACATCGACCTTCTTCCCATCCGGCCCGTGGTAGTCCACCGCTTCGCTGCTGGTGAACACGCCGACGACGGTGCGCTTGGCGGTGGGTAGCGTGGCGTGCGGCAAGGCCACCCCGTGGCCGACGCTCGTGTTCTGGGTGCGCTCTCGATCCCAGAGCGCGTCGACGATGGCTCGCGGAGAGGCGTCCAACCGCTGTGCGAACACCTGGCCGAAGTACTCGAAGAGCGCCTCTTTCCGGGTGACCTCGAGCTGGGCTTCGAGCGCTCCCCCCGAGACGAAGTCGAACAACCGGCTCGGTTCGTCGCGGCGCTTTCTTGCGAAGGCCTCGTGGGTGCGCGCGCGGGGCGTCTTTAGAGTAAGGACCGAGCACGCTGCCTTGCGCGTGATCCGATCGGTGGGATTTCCCACCAGGCGCTCGAACAGCGTCGCCTTGGGCGCCCCCATGACCAAGAGGTCGTATGAGGTCGTCGCGGCGGTCAGCGTCGTCACCAGGTCGGGGCCATCGAGCAACTCGATCCTCGTCGGGGCCTCACAGAGGCGCTCGAGCTCCTTGAGGTAATCGCGTTCGCTCGCCCGGATGGCACTCCCGTCCGCCGGCTTCGTCGGGCGCACCAAGGTGATGCGTGCACCCCACTGGCGCGCCAAATCGTCAGCCGTTCCGACGACCAGGGCGTCGTGGGGTCCCGGCGCTGCGTACACGAGAATCTCGCGGATGTAGCGAACACCAGCGTCTCGAAAGAGGGCGAGGTTGCACTCCAGATGATCGATGAGCCAGCCCAACGGGTTATAGGGCATCAGCGCCCAGGACGCGCGGCGGCGCCAGCGCATCGCGAGGAAGTCGCAATGGACGTGCGCCGTGACGTTGTAGACGGTGCGCGCTAAATCGCGCGACGCGACCGCGTGAAAGTCGAGATCCGTTCCCTCCTCACGAGCCATGACCGAAAGACGGCGGCGCAGCGATTGAACCTGCGGAGCCTCGTCCAACGCGCCGAGCGTCATCTGCTCGGGCACCTCGGTCAGGTGCACGACGGGGAGCTTTCCGCCTCCCGAAAGAGCCGTCCCAATCTCGACTAGGGTCTCCGGTCCACGTTCGTCGCCGAACATCGCCACCACGGCGTGAGCCTGACCCTTTATTGTTTCCTGGATGTCGACCGGCAGGGGTTCGGCCGCGGGCTCATCGAGTCCCGAACCGGTCAGGATGTCGGAACGGCGCCCGCGCTGGAGAACCACCCCGCGTCGCCGCGTCCGCCGTCGGCCGTAGAAAACGAATAGGCCGGCTCCGGGTACGATCGCGAGCAGTGCAGCCAGCACCACGACGGGACCGAGCAGGAGCAGGAGACCGAGGCCCGAAATGATGCCGAATCCTTGGAGCCATGGGTAGAGCGGGGAGCGGAACTTCGGGCGATACCAACCAACACCGCTCTCCCGAAAGACGATCACCGCGACGTTGTTCGCGATGTACAAGGCGATGACGAGCGCGCTGGCCAACTTGGCCAGCCGCTCCACATCGAGGAAGACGATGGCCACGGCCATGCCCGTACCGGTGACCAAAATCGCGACCACGGGCGTGCTGAATCGGGAACTGATTCGCTCGAGGGAGGGCGGCAGCAGTTGGTCCCGGCTCATCGCGAAAGGGAAACGCGAGGCTGCGAGCAGGCCGGCGTTGGCCATCGAAACCATCGTGATCACACCGACCACCGCAGCAACGCTGCCCGCCCAGCTACCCCCAATGCGCTCCGCGAGCGTGTAGATCGGCCTCAGATCCCCCGACAGAGTGGCGCGGTCCACGTTGCCAGCGAGAACGAAAGCGACGCAAGCGTAGACGCTGGCCACGAGAGTGAGGGAGAGAAAAATGCCCCAGGGTACGTTCTTCTCCGGGTTCTTCACTTCTTCGGCGATGGCCGCGATCTTCGTGACCCCGTTGTAAGACACGAAGACGAGTCCCGCGGCGGCGATCAACCCGCGCGCACCATGGGGCAGAGGCTGCCGCATGAGCTCTGCGTCGAAGGTGAAGCCTCCCGCGATGACCAGCGTGGTCAGGCACACGAGGGCCATGCCCACGATGACCACCTGAGCCCGACTGACGGCGCGGATCCCGATCAAGTTCAGGCCGACGATCACCGCGAGAAGGGCTAGCGCAGTGGGTCGGAGCGGCAGCTCCGCGAGCACGATCAAGTACGTGCCGAAACCCAAGAGCGCGAACGAACTCTTGAGCAACATAGAGAGCCAGAGAGCAAGACCCGCCACGGTCCCCACGAGGGGTCCGAAGATACGGTCCAGGTACACATAGGTGCCCCCTGAAGTGGGCATCGCGGTCGCTAGCTCGGCCTTGCTCGTGGCTGCGGGCACGACACACAGGGCGGCCACCCCGTACGCGACCCAGATCCCGGGACCCGCTTCGGCTGCCGCCAAACCGGGCAACACGAAGATGCCGCTGCCTAGCATCGCGCTGATGCTGACCGCGACGACGGCGATCAGCCCCAGACTCCGCTCCAGCTCACGCATCGAGCGGCATGGTCCCGGGCCCGGCGTCCCCTGTCCAGGACTGACTGACTCGTAGTGCCCGGGTGCGAAGGCGAAGGACTGCGCCCGCTCCGTGGCCTCCGTTCGTACGGACGAGTCTGTCCGGGTTTGCTCGGGCAAGCGTCCGTCCCGGCGACGAATGTCCGGCCGTCCAAAGCGCCAACCGCGCGACGCGAAAGACGGACAAGCCTTTGATTTTAAACCACAAACACCCCTCAGCCGAGACTGGCACGCGGACTGCAAAACAGTCGAGCGTACGGCGGTGGCGAGCACCGCGCTTCACACAGGGAGGTTTGGAGAATTTCGTTCATTCGCGCTCGAGTGAGCTTTGCACATACGAAGCCAACGGCTTCGCCTCGAGCACGGAACGACACGAAGAACATGAGCGAGAGCCGAGGAGTCGCGGGTGGTGACCGCGACCCCCAAACTGGTCAGGCGCACCCCGCCATCCCCCTCCCCTCCCTCCCCGCGCCTGACTCCGGATGCCACCCGGACTCCTCGGCTCCCGCTCAGCCTCCGAACTTCCCGAGCTTTGCTTCTGACCGGTTTCCGATGCCGTCTGGCTTGCTTGGCTTGGCTTCGCTTCGCTTCCTTTCCGCCGCTTCGACGTTCCTTATCCTTCTCAACTTCAGCTGCGCTTGTCACACACCGCAATCGTTCGACACTCCGATCTTGCGCTTGGACTGACTTTCTTGACCATCGCTTCGACAGCACACTCACTTTTTACTCACATACCAGCACTTCCAATCAGAGAGCCGAGGAGTCTCGGGAGCAGCTCGCGTTTTTTCCTGGTCAGGCGCGTCCCCCCATCCCCTCCCCCTGCGCCTGGCTCCGGCCGCTCCCGGACTCCTCGGCTCCCTGATTGCACGCTTCTTCGCCCGACTTGCTTCGTAGGCGCCCTTCGGGCCGCCCCCATGCGGCCATCCGCTCGAGCTCGCTCGCCGCAAGCGATGGTCGCTCTTTCGTCCGGCCCCGCGCTCCCGGACTCCTCGCTTGCACGGGAAACCGCCGTAGAGCCACTCACCGCCTGAAAGTCCACGCGGACCAAGCCCTGTGGACGGAGTCCCCCTGCCCGGGCCAATCTCCGAGCAGGAGCTTTCTGGTGGGTGAACTGATTCGCACAGCGAGCGAGATCACGAACGACGCCCTGTTGTGGGTGTTCCTCGGTCTCGAGTTTTTGGCGCTCGCCTCGGTGCCCTCCGTCCTGTTGCGCCGCCGCGGTCGTCCGACTGCGGCGCTCGCGTGGTTACTCACCCTCTTTGCCCTGCCCGCCGTGGGAGGCATCTGTTGGTGGGCGTTCGGGCGAACACGCTTCGAGCGGAAGAAGCGACAACGCGTGAGGAAAAAGGAGGCCTTTGCCCGGACTCGCAGCGGCCCCGAGCTTCGACGCCATACCGCCTTCGATCCCCTGATCACCGATCGCGCCGTCGGGGAGTACACTTTCCCGACCGGGAGCAACCACATCGAGCTTTTGCTCGACGGGAAAAACGCCTTCCCGAAGATGGAAGAGGCTCTGCGCCAAGCAAAACATTCCATCCACGCGCTCTATTACATCTGGCAAGAAGACGAAACCGGACGACGTTTTCGCGATCTCCTCGTCGAGCGGGCTCACGCGGGCGTTCAGGTACGCGTTTTGGTAGACGGGTTCGGAAGTCGCAAGTTCGCGGGCAAGTTCAGCCAGCCCTTGCGGGACGCGGGTGCGAAGATCGGGGTGTTCCTCCAATCGCGCTTCGCCTCATTTCGCAAGCAACGGCTCAACTTCGTCAACCACCGCAAGATCCTGATCGTCGACGGAGCGGTCGCTTTCACCGGTGGAATGAACGTCGGCGACGAGTACGCGCGCAAGTGGCGCGACGCGATGGTCCGCCTCGAGGGACCCGCCGTCGCGGCTCTGGATCATGTCTTTCTCGACGACTGGTATTTCGCCACGAACGAACTACTCGACGATCCCGAACATCCCCCGACTCCCCCCACTCCGGATGGCGTCGACGCGGCCATCATCGCCAGCGGACCCGACACGGAGGCCTGGATCCACGACGCGTACTTCGTCGCGCTCACGCGGGCGGAAGAGCGCGCGTGGATGGCGACGCCGTACTTCTTGCCGGGACCAGCCATCCTTGCTGCCCTTCGCACCGCCGCTGGACGCGGCGTCGATTGCCGCATCGTGCTGCCCTCGGCCTCGGACGTTCGGATCGTCAAGTGGGCTGCCCGGTCCTACTACCGCACGTTGGTCGAGGCAGGGGTGCGCATCTTCGAGTACCAGGGTCCGATGCTCCACGCCAAAGCTCTCCTCACCGACCGAACCGTGGTGAGCATCGGGACTTCCAACGTCGACAGCCGCAGTTTCCGCCTCAGCTTCGAGGTCAGCTGCTTCGCGGCGGCCCCTGCTTTGAACGCCCAGCTCGCCGAGTGGCACGAGGGGTTGGTGCGCGATTCCCGCGAGGTCACCTCCGAGACCCTCTCTCGAGAGCCCACGCTTCAAAAGCTGGGAGAGTCAGCCGCCCATTTGTTGAGCCCGCTCCTGTGAAGGGCTGAAAACTCCGCGTCTACGGAGCGTCGGGCACCTCAAGCGGCACGAACGTTCTTGCCCGCGGTGTGACGGATCGCGACCAGCGCCACATCGTCTCGAACCTCGAGGCGATCCAGCTCCTTGACCAACCCTCGGACGATGGCAGCCGGTTTTCTCTCGGCGAGTGCACCGAACCGTTCTCCGAGCCCCTTCTGATCGAGCAAGCTCCCGTCTTCGAGCGTCGCCTCGGTAACCCCGTCCGTGTACAGGAGGAGCACGTCGCCGGCGTCGAGCGCCAGACGTCCCTCGGGACACAGCTCGTAGATTTCCTCGCGCATCCCGAGCCACATTCCGTCCGTCTCCACCATCTCCACCGTCTTCGTCGCCTGGCGATAGACCATGAGATCCTGATGGAGGCCGGCGAAGGAAATGCCCTCGGAGTCGTGGCGGATCGCGGTGAAGGTCATGTACTTGTCCTCCCCGAGGCGCTTGATGTTCTGGGTGAGCGCGCGATTCACCTGAGTTACCAGACTCGCCGGGGAGACGTCGGGCTGGTTGTCGAGGACCGTGTGAACGGCCGTCTGACACATCATCATCACGAGTCCCGCCGGCACTCCATGACCCGAAACGTCGCCGATCAGGATCCAGTCCGAGCCGTCTTTCGCGCGAACCACATCGTAGTAATCCCCACCGACGTCGTCGGCGGGCCGCATGACGGCGCTCACGTCGGCGTGTCTCAGCTCGGGCTGATTCGGCACGAGCGCCACCTGGATCTTCTTGGCGAGGTTCATCTCACCCCAGAGCTGATCGAGCGCGAGATTCAGATCCCGCGTCCTCTTCTCCACCAAGTGCTCGAGGCGTCCCCAGGATCGGAACAGGGCCCAGCCCGCGGCCGCCACCACGAGAACGAGAAGAACCGACCACCCGTAGAGGAGCTGCTGGTAGCGTGATGCGACGACTTCACGGCTTCGGAAATGGGCGCCATACGCCTCATCGATCCGGTTCAAGGCTCGTTGAATGTCATCCTGGAGCAGACCGCGGACCAGGGGGTCGACCACCTGCTGGCGACTGGTTGCGGTACTCGCGTGCGCGAGCACCGACGTCAACTCGGGGCGCAACTCGGCCGGAGCAGACCCCAGCGCCTCGCGAAGGCTCACGATTCCCCGCTCGGCCCGCGCCAGGCTCTCAGCGCCGCGAACGAGGTTGTAGCTGAGCACGTGGCTCACCAAGCCCTGGAGGCTCTCGGAAATTTCTCGTCGGTCGGGAGACGTCGACTGCCTGAGCCGAACCGCCAAGCGATCGGCAGCGAGGGGAAGATAGAGCAACGAATTGTGCAAGACGGCGTTCTCGGCTTTGAAGCGTTCGACCTCGCTTTGCCGATCTCGCACACTCGCGTCGAGTCCATCGAGCGCCTCGTTCAGTTCCTGCGCCGTACCCCCGCTCAGACGAGTGGCTCGGGCGCGTATTTCGCCGGCCATGCGCTGGATGTCTCGACCGCGCGCGGCGAGATCGTCGTACTGACGCGACAAACCATAGCGCACCGCGAGCACGTCTCGCTTGAGGGCCGCGTCTTCATGCTGCGCTTGTCGAATGTCCGCAATCAGAAGAACGCTGTCTTCGAAATCGGCCGATTGCGAGCGGTCGTAGAGAAAGGCCGATACCGCGAGAGCGACAGCTGTCGCGGCGAGTACTCCGAGGGTCCAAGTGCGGCGAGTCATGGGATTTCTCGTGGGAGATTCGAAAGGTCGTCGGAAAGAGTCCGCAGGAAAGCCACGATGTCCGAGAGTTCTGCCTCGTCGAGGGTTCGCCCGAGCTGGTAGCGGGCCATGACCGTCACGGCATCTCGCAGGGTCTCCGCGGAACCATCGTGAAAATAGGGAGCCGTATGCTCCACGTTGCGCAAAGAAGGCACCCGAAAGAAAAACTTGTCTTCGGTTCTCTTGGTGACGTTGAAGCGGCCGAAGTCGGCCTCGGTCACGTTCCCGCGATCGGCGAAGTAGTCGCCCATCACGCCGAATCGTTGGTACATGTTGCCCCCCACATTTCGCCCCTGGTGGCACGCTGGGCACCCGACAGCCTTGAAGGTCCGGTAGCCATCGAGTTCCTCGGACGTGAGCGCAGAGTCGTCGCCCGAAAGCCAACGGTCGAAGCGATTTCCGCTCGTGATCAGTCCGCGCTCGAATTCGGCAATGGCCTTTTGCACGTTGGCCTTGGTGATACCGTCGGGGAAGACCGTGAACTCACGAGCGTAGTCCGCGTCGTCTTTCAGGCGCTGAAGGAGCCCTTCCCAGGTGGCTCCCATCTCGCGCGAATCGGTCACGGGTCCGTCCACCTGCTGCTCCAGCGTGGCTGCTCGCCCGTCCCAAAACTGCGCAATGTTGAGCGCAGCGTTGAGTACGGTCGGAGCGTTCACGCGGCCTTCTTTTCCATCGATACCCCGCGACCGAACCAATCCATCGTCACCACCCTCCTGCAGAGAGTGGCACGAGGCGCAGGAGATTTTCCCGTCTTTGCTGAGCTTCGGGTCGAAGAACAGCCGCTGTCCCAGCCGGGCAACCCGCTGGTTCGTGACGACACTCCTCGGCAAAGGTGCCAGTGGCTCATCACGCTTCTGCTTGAGGGCCTTTGCCACTTGGGGCAGGACCTTCTCGCGACGCTCCTGGCAACCGACGAACAAAAGCGAAGCCGCGATGATGCACGTCGTCGCGCCGACCGTTCGCACTCTCATCAGCAAATGACGGCGACGTTGCGCCAGCTAGCACTGAGCGCTCCAATCGCCTTGAACGAAAGGCGCTGCCAGTTCTTCTTTCCGTCGTATCGGACGAGCACGTTCTTGGAGGCGCCGCTGGCTTTTTGGATGAAGGTCAGGATCGGTCGGATCGTGGAGGAATTCATGTAGTCGAACTGGGTGAAGTCGAGCTCCACCTGCTTCGCCGCAAGTCTACCGTCGACGAGTTGATCCAAGAACGGTGTGATGGAGCGTCCGGGGTCCCGAGTGTCACTCTTTCCCAACCAGACGACACACATCCCGAACGGAGAGTCTTTGACTTCGATCGTCAGTCCATCGGCTTCCAACTTTTTCATCCGATCTCCCTTTCAGCGCGCACCGTGAGGATGTTGCCCGATGTCCGCGCGCTGAGAGCGAACCCGGCTTCGTAGGCGATGCGGACGAAGCCGAGGCGAGACGGCTCATCGGCTGGAGCTTCCAGAGCGGTCCGCAACCGCTCCACATACAACTCTCGACAGTCAGGAGCCCGACTGATCTGCGAGATCTCCTCGAGAACTCGACGCGTTCGCGCAGGCTCCGTACAGCCATTGCTCGACTCCACGAGGATTCGTCCCTCGGCGCGCTCCACCGAGATGCGCCCGCACTCCATTCCGCGCACTGGCACCCCGTACTTGACGACGTTCTCGCCGAGCTCCGAAACCGTCGTCGCAACGGCCTCGGCCACGTCAGGACCATACTGCTTCATCCGGCGACGGGCCTCGTCGCGCAGGCGGGTCACCTCCTCCCACCGAAACTGCAAGGGAAACTTCCAAGCATCCGTTCCGTCGACGAGTGCTCTTGTCAGCTCGCTGTCATCGCGGGTCTCTGCGTCCACCATCCCAGGCTACACGCGCGCCCTTCCCTCGCCAGGGCTCCGCCGCAAATGAGTCGCACCCCGCCCCCACTTCGACCTCACGAGGCGCCCCGCCCCTACTTCGCTCATTGCTGCGGCGCACCACGTGGCTCGGGAAGCGCTTGCACACACGATTTGACTACGTCGAACGCCGCATACGTCGACCCTACCCTCGCCGGTTCGTCCCATCCCTGTCGAGGAAAGCGACGTCGCTCGCCTCGAGAATGAGTGGTGAAACGAAAGGGCGTCACACAGAGCGGACTATCCAGCGCTGATGGTGCCCGATACGGCCATCTATCGCGATCCGCACTACCACGAAGCGACGGACACCCCCGAGCACCTCGACTACGACCGACTGGCGCGGGTGGTGCGGGGGCTCGAAGGTGTGGTGCGCGCTCTGCTGCGCGATCCATGATCGCGGCAGCATCAACGGAGTGCCGATGGATCCCCTCTCCGTGCTTTCGAAGACCGTTGCGCTCTCTCCGCGAGCTTCTGCTGCTCAGGGCCGCGCCGGAACGGCGAAGGGTGCACTGTCGAAGTAGATTTCGAACGAATCGATCTTCTGATCTTTGACCGAGAACAGCTCCGCGACGTCGCAGGTGAACGGAGCGCCGTGCGGCGGTTTCAGCTGGTAGCTCGTCAGTGCGCAAGCGCGCTCCCCATCGACGATCAACCGCTTCACCTCGAAGCTCTGAATCATCGAATAGAAGCCCCGAGTCGATTCGACGTAAGCCTCCTTCCCCGTCACTTCTTTCGCGGGGATCGTGTGGCTGACGAAGGATATTCCTTCCGAAAGGAAAGTCTGCCAAGCCCCCTTCTCCGCGAGGGTGTGAAAGTAGTTTTCGAGAGTCTGTTTCGTCGTCATCGTTTCATTCCTTTTCGCGATTTTCGTCGAGGTGGCCGGCCCGAAGCGGGCCGCAGCTCACGCTGCATGAGCGTGGGATCAGTGATCCAAGGGTCGGCCCCCGGCGAGCATCCGGACGCCACCTGGGCCAGGCGGGGCAAGTAGTGCGCCCAGCCTCGAGAGTGGGAACCCGCCGTATCGAGACTGGGCAAGCCTCGGTGACGAAGCCGGAGCAACGTCTGGTCTCCGCGATCGAAGAGCTCGTACACCACAATCGTCGACCCAGGGGGTACGGGGCCCTCACTTTCAAACTGCCACCCCCAGGTGTGAACCAGTCGCCGGGGTGGATCGATCTCGAGAAATTCACCCGCCGCGACGAGCTCAGGGAGAACCTCCACGCAATAGCTTCCACCGACACGCAAGTCGAAGCGTGCTCTCTGCCCCATCCAGCACGTCGCCTTGCGTGGATTGACGAGGAGCTCCCAAACCGTTTGCCTCTTCGCCGAAATGACGATCTCACGTTCGACCGCAACGCGTTCGTCGAGCTCGCGCCTTTCCACTTCTTCGGCTTCGCGTTTCAGACCGGCGAGGCGCTCGTCCCACAGATCCTCCAGATAGACGCGAACACCATCGAGCACGTCGAGCCGAGCTCGATAGAGGCGCCGCGTTCCCTCGCGCCGCTCGCTGATCAGGCCGGCCTGCTTGAGCACCGCGAGGTGTTGCGAGATCGCCGGGCGCGTCACCCGAAAACGTTCGGCAATGGCCCCGGCAGACAGCTCCTGATCACGGACAAGAGCCAGGATTTCCCTACGGTGGGATTCAGCCAGAGCTCGCATCACCTCCTCCACGCCCCAGTGTAAGCATACTTTTACGAAAGGATCTACTTACACTTTGTCCCACCGAAAATCGCCCTCGAACGAGCGGCACTGGCTCACTCGCTAAGCTCGAAGCGAAACACGAGACTCGGTAGGGGCCGGCAAGGCAGCTCACGAGGCCTCTGTGCCCCCGAAGGAAAACCCGACAGGATCACCATGGAAGCGCGCACGCGAGCGACGTCTCCGTTGGAGCGCGTCCGGGCAAGACGCACGCAACAACGATGGTCTGTTTGATAACCCGCGACCGTCGCCACCACGAATCAGGTGAAACGCATCACCGCATCTCTCCGTCTTGCATCGCACATTGGCAAGAAGTGGAGGAGCGTGTGTGCACCTTGGCTTGGGACGTTCACGGACGAAGGAACGAGATGATGATCAAACGATGGTTGCTCGTGAGCCTTGCAGGGGTCGCCGCTTTGGCCGTCGCCTGCGGAGCAGATGACGAAGCCGGCGGCGGCGATGGAACCGGAGGCGACAGCACGGGCTCTGGAGGCAGCGAGACGGGTTCTGGAGGCGCTGCATCGGGCGGAAGCTCGGCATCCGGTGGCTCCAACTCCGGAGGTTCGACCGCTAGCGGAGGGATGTCGTCGTCCGGTGGCATGGGTGGCATGGGTGGCATGGGTGGCTTGGCCGGCAGCACGAATGGTACGTGCTCGGGCACGGCAACCGCCTGTGCAGAGCAAACTCAGCAGGCCTGCGAGGTGGCAGGCTGCAGCGTCGTTCGGGCGTGCTCGGGCGACGCGGGTTGTGAAGCCAACGACACGGCAATGGCGTGCAACCAAGACTCCTTGAACTGCAACTGGGGTGCCGCGTG
>JBNKGC010000188.1:0-11418 GCA_050289625.1 Polyangiaceae bacterium
GGGAGGCGCCGGAGCGCAGCGGGACCGTGGGGTGAGGAGGGCGAATTCACTTCGGCCGACGAGGGGGGCGGGTCCGCGGGTCCGCCCCCCTAAAACTCAACGCAGCACGTCCGAAAACCGTAGCGAGCGCCGGACGGCTAGGAAGGAGGCGCGGAGCGTACGAACGTACGTGAGCACCGACGACCGACGCCGTGCGGCGCGCAGTAGGTTTGCGGACGTGCTCATTCCCGTTCGAGGACGATGAGCTGCACGCGTCGGTTCCGAGCGCGGTTCGCCTCGGACACGTTGGGAACGAGAGGTTTGTCTGGGCCGTAGCCGCGCGCTTCGAGGCGCGTGGGATCGACGCCGAGACTCGTGAGATTCTCCACGACGGTCTCGGCCCGCTGTTGGCTCAGGCGTCGGTTGTAGCTCGCGGGCCCGGTGTTGTCCGTATGCCCCTGGATCTCGACGCGCGTGATCTCCGGGTGCTCTTTCAGCACTTCGGCGATCTCTTCGATGATTGCCATCGAGTCGGGGAGGAGCTCGGCGGAATCGTGGGTAAAGTGCACCTGGCGCTTGAGCTTCAGCTCCCGGGTGGTGACCACGACGTTCGGAGTCTCCGGGCGCTTGTTCAACGAGATGCGAGCCTCGAGATCCTTGCGGTCGTCGATTTCGAACTTCGTGACGCTCGTCATGTAGCCCGGCGCAGTCGCCGCGACGTGCGAGGTGCCGAAGGGCACGTTTCCGAACTGGAAGGCTCCTCGGGCGTCCGCGTCCAGCTCGAGCTCGCGATTGAGCGGGTCGGTGATCTTGACCGAGGCGCCGGCGACCGGACCGTTCGTTTCCGCGTCAACGAGAACACCCGTGATCTGCGCGACGCGAGGCAGCTCTTCGAGCTCACACCGGACGTTCACTTCGATGTCCGCACCTGGAGCGGCAGTCGGCTCGGGTGGCGCTCCGGGGGCGCCGTACATGCCCGGTTGGCCGGGTTGCCCCGGTTGACCCGGCATGGGGGGCGCTCCAGCCGCAGCCCCCATCGCGGGGGCTCCGTAGGGCTGTTGTCCCTGCGGCTGTCCCTGCGGCGTTGGGCCGACACCGCCCGATTCCCAGGGATTCTGGATCTCCGCAGGGGCTCCGGCGACGGTCGGAATCGAGACCATGCACTGGGCGTCCTTGTAGCCGTCGGCGTACACGTGGAGCGTGTAGGTTCCCGGCTCGAGGTCGGCGGAGCGGAAGGTGCCGTCTTCGCCGGCGATCATGCCGGTGAGGTCTCGACCCTCGTAGCGCAGGAGCGCATCCGGAATGGCAGTGCCGGCCTTCCGATCCACTACCTGGCCGACGATGTACCTGTGGGGTTCGGCGGCGACCGGCTCTTCGAACTTCACCTTCTCGATCACCGGCTTCGGCGGAACCGTGTCGACGGCGTACGCGACGCCGAGCCAGATGTGATACGGCGATTCGGGCGTCGTCTCTTCGAGGAATTCGGAAGTTCCTCCCGTGCCGATGTCCACTCCCGCCTGAAGTGCGAGCCCCGCCCACGGGTAGATCCGCGTGCCGAAGCTGAGACGCGAGGGCGTCGTGGAAAAACCACCCGACTCGCCCAGGCAGAGGTCGCCTCGGCTCGCAGCGCCGTCGATGTTGCAGACGTAGCCTTGGCGATTGACCGGAATGTCGAAGGTCCACTCGGCGAAGGGACGGAAGACTTCGTGGATGTATTCGGCGCCGAGCCCGATTTCGAACGAGTCAACCCGAGAGATGCCGAGACCGTAGCGTTCGATGCGCTCGATCGGTTCGCCGCGGCCGGTGGGAGGCGGGGTGGACTCGATGTCTTCGACCACCTTGGCCGAGTTGTCGAAGACGTAGCCGGCGTTCAAGTGGACGCGCAACGGAACGCGCTCGGACTCGCGCTTGCGGTTTCCGAGATCGAGAGTGCCGAGGGCGCGCAGCGCGAAGCCTGTGCTTCCGCCATCGAGGCCCACTCCGCCGGTACCGTTCAGAAGCAGGAGCTCTGCCTCGCCGCCGAAGAGCAGGATTTGGTCGGGCTCGGGTGGCGTGAAGACCTTCACGCCCAGGTTCATGTCCCCGAGCACCTGGAGCAGCTGCGGCGTCCCCTGATCATCGGAGGTGGCGGTGTTGTAGAAGCCGGCGAAGGCTTCCAAGAAAGGCCAGGGCGTCACCGAGAGGGTGACGTCGGTTTCGATCCGATCGACGTCGTCTTCCCCCGTCTCGACGCCGGTCACGCGCTCGAAGCAGGGTGCGGTGTCGGAGCAGAGGAAGCCGCTCCCCGAATAGAAGCCGCCGACCAGCGCAAACCGGAAGCTACCTTCGGGTCCGGAGCCGGCTTCGCGTACGCGCAGGAGGCCCGTGGAGGCGCGCAGCGTGTTGTGACTGTGCATCGAGCGGGCACGCCACCACGTTTCGAAGTCTTCGCCGTCTTCGTCGGTGGACTCGGCGAGACCCGTCGGATCCGTGACCGATGCGTCGAAGCTCATCGAGCCGCCCGCGCTCGCTGCGTAGGGATTGGCCGGTGCGGTGGCTGCGGGTGCAGGCTCTGCGGGGTAGCCCGGGTACTGACCGGGTGCGGGTTGTCCCGGTTGGTTCGGTGCGGGCTGGCCTGGTGCCGGCTGAACCGGAGCCGGTTGTCCCGGCGCCGGTGTATCCGGCCGCGCTCCTGGGTAGGGCGATGGGGTGGGCTGCCCGGGGGCGGGCTCCGTGGGCGTTGGCTGCAGGGGGGGTGGCAGTGGGGGCGGAGGAACCTGCGCCTGAGCCACCGTAGGACCAACAAGCCAACCAAGAATCGCGAGCGAAGCGAAACGAGCTCTCTTCATGTCGTCACCGTGGTGATGGAGGACGATGCCCGCGCGTGGTTGCAGCGTGACGTCGGCGTACCCTCCCGCACCATCCCGCGCGTTTTACCATCGTTCCGCGACAAAAACCGAGCCCGGAGGGAGGGAATTTTCTCGGGTATCGGGTGGCTGGCCTCGGAAAATGGTGGGGCGAGTGTCGTCCTTCCGCGTTTGCTTCATGAAGTGTGAGGGGGCTCCGCGGAGGTTCCTCGTGCTTCCCGAAGCTGGGGGTGGCGTCCCTGCGGCGAGGGCGACTATCTTTCCGGTCTCGTGGCCACGGATCTCATCGTCGTCAAAGACCTGAAGAAGGAGTACCGCCTGGGGCTCACGATGAAGCGGGTCCGGGCGGTGAATGGGATCTCCTTCAATGTCAAACAGGGGGACATCTTCGGCTTCTTGGGACCGAACGGGGCGGGCAAGACCACGACCATCAAGATGCTCACAGGCCTGATTCGCCCGAGCAGCGGCGAGGCGAGTCTGTTTGGGCAGCCGATTCCTAGCCCGAGGGCGATGAAGGAAATCGGGTTTCTGCCCGAGAACCCCTACGTCTACCCGTACCTCACGCCGACCGAGTTCGTTGAAATGTGCGGTCGACTGTCGGGTCTCCGGGGCAAGGCCCTCCGCGACCGCACCCGTCACGTGCTCGATCGCGTGGGTATCCTTTACGCCGCCGATCGCCCGGCGCGCCGTCTCTCCAAGGGCATGCTCCAACGCACGGGCTTGGCCGCGGCGCTCGTGGCCGATCCACAGCTGCTCATCCTCGATGAGCCGATGAGCGGCCTGGATCCGGTGGGGCGCAAGGAGGTCAAAGACCTCATTTTCGAAGAGCGCAGCGCGGGACGCACCATCTTCTTCTGCACGCACATCCTGAGTGACGTCGAAACGCTCTGCGATCGTGTGACGATCCTGCGCAAGGGACGCATCGTCGTGCGAGGCAAGCTCGATGACCTCCTCCGTCAGGAGGTGAAGCGAACCACCATCCTATTCCTCGACGCGGGGGACGAGTGGGCTGAGCGCTGCGCCAAGGCGGGGCATGGTGTTGAGCGCATGGGCAGCAGGCTTCGAGTCGAGGTGGAAGGCAGCGCCAAAGTGCAACCGCTCCTTGCCGAGGCCGTCAGCGTCGGGGTGCAAATCGACGCGGTGACGCCGCACCACGAGACCCTGGAGGATCTCTTCGTGCGGGAGGCCATCGCCGGGGCGAGCAAGGGACGGGTCGTCGAGGGTGAAGTCGCCGAGAAGCAGACGCGGGAAGAAGCGCTTTCCGAGCCGCCCGCGACGCCGCCCGAGTGACCGCGCGGCCCAGGCGAGCCTATCCGGTAGGAGCGGGGTCGATGGTTCGAACGGTTCGGCTGAGCCGTACAGCTGGGCCGTTTAGCGCCGGATCACCGCCTTGAGGTGCGCCAGATCTTCGGAACCGAGCTCGCGCGAGAGCACCAGGACGGTCACGTAGATGCTCGCGACCACCAGCGAGTAAGGCAGGGCCATCAAGCGTCCGGCGCTTGGCAAAAGCGCGCCCACGGCCGCAGCCGTTGCGACGGCTAGAGCCACGCGAAGCACGGTCAGCGGAGCGACGACGCCCCCGGCGATTCGAAAGACGAGGAATGCAGCTGCGGCGGTGGCGAGGAGCAAGCCGGCGGAAGTAGCCCAAGCGGTGCGGACGAGGAGAGATTCTCCGTAGGGGGCGCCGCGGACGGTCACGAAACACAGGGCGGCGACGAGGAGAAAGGCGAGGCCCGTGATGACCAGGCTCGCGCGCTCACCACCCAGGCTGTTCAACACCGAGGTGAGGATGCCGAAGATGGCGAGAAAGCCGAGACCGACCGCGAGAACGCGCATGGCCGTCGCGCCCAGGACCGCGGCGTCGGCGCCGAAGACCAAGTGAATGAGCTCGTGAGACAGCCCCGCTGAAATGGCCACGGCCACACCTGCCACGACGACGGAAAGCCGTACGCCGTTTTTCACGAAGGTTTTGACGGCTCCCCGGTCCCCGCTCGAGCGCGCCTGGGCGAGCATCGGAAAGAGGATGAAGGTGACGCTCATGAGCAGCTGATAGGGGAGAAAGCAAAACAGCTGCGCAGCGCGGTAGGCGCCCACGATGGGGTCCGCGTCGCTCGCCGCAAGCCCCGCTACCACGGCAGCGTCCGACGCAAAACGTCGGAGCAAGAGTGCGTCCGCTTGGAACAGCAGGTTCAAGAGCCCCTGACCGAGGAGAAGCGGAACGATGAAACCGAGGTGCTCGCGAACGGTCGGGCGGGTGCCCCCCGGCTTGCCAACACCGACCATGCCCACCGCAGCGACGAGGATGATGATGGCTCCTCCCACGAAGCCGAGCACGGCGCCGTCCACTCCGTCGAGGAGACCGACTCCGGGAAGCGAGAGAGCGCGGTGGCTCAGGAGGTAGGCGCCGCCAATCAGGCCGATGGTGCGCAGGGTCGCGGCGATCACGTCGAGCCCGGCCTGTCCGTAGAAGCGCCGGAGGCCGTTCAGCGCACCGACGAGCGGGGCATAAAGCCCGTAGAGGACGACGACGATGCTCAGGAGCCGGAGCGGCCAGGTGATGTGGGGCGCGCCCATACCCACGGCGATTTCGCGTGCGAGGGCGAAGAAAGCGCCGCCGATGATCAGCGCGACGACGGCGTGAACGCCAAGCGCTCGCCGCAAAGCCTGAGGCCGTTCCTCCTCGGGGCTCGACGCGACCACACGGCTCACGCCTTGGATCGAGGTTTGAACGACGGGGTTGTAGGTGATGCTGGCCGCCGACTGCGCGCTGGAAAGAGCACCATACCCCTCGAGGCCCAGCACGTGCTTCAGGGCGATCTGCTGCACTAGGCCGACCATGAGGAAGTAGATCTTGCCTGCCGCGACGGCGAGGCCGCCGCGGCCCGCACTTCGAGCGACTTCACTCTTCGCGGATGCGCTCTCCGCCTTCGGGGAGGCATCGCTCGAGGGGCTCGACGAAAGCTCACTGGGGGCCATGGCCGAGTTGGCTTGGCACCCCCGGCCGGGTGGCGTCAACGGAAATGGGGCCTTTCGCGGCCGGTTTGGCTCCAACGGGAGGCTGAAGGAGTCTCCACCGGTCTATTAGGACTCCCGCGTGGCGACGCGCGGGGCGGATTCTTCCGCTTGGTCGTTGGACAGCTCGCCTCGGAGGCGCGGCAGGCATTCGGGGTAGCGTTCGCGGATGAAGGCGATGAGCTTTTCGCGGATCTCGCAGCGCAGATCCCACGCCTTGCCCGAGTCGGCGGCGCTGAAGAGCGGCCGGATCACCATGGTGTGCTCGTGGGCCTCGACGACCTGCAGGCTGATCACTTTGCCGTCCCAGAGGGGGGACGCTTCGAGCAGTCGCTTCAGTTCGGCGCGCACTTCATCGACGGGCAGCGAATAGTCGACGTGGATGGGCACGGCGCCAAGCAGCTCGGCGGAGGTGCGGGTCCAGTTTTGGAACGGCTTTTCGATGAAGTAGGTGATGGGCACCACGAGGCGCCGCAGATCCCAGATGCGCACGACCACGTAGGTGAGGCGGATTTCTTCGATGCGTCCCCATTCGCCCTCGACGATGACGACGTCGTCCACCCGGATGGGTTGGGTGAGGGCGATCTGCACGCCGGCCACGACCGTGGCGATGCTGCGCTGCGCGGCGAAGCCGAGCACCACACCGGCGAGACCGGCGGAGGCCAAAAGGCTCACCCCGATGCGCCGCACGGCTTCGAAGGTCATCAGGACAAAGGCGGTGGCGAAGAGCCAGATCGCGAAGCGCGCGATGTTGCCGAAGGCGCTCACCTGAGTGTGCGCGGCGCGCGCAGCGAGGTTGTCCGCCTGGGTGATGTCGAAGCGGAGCTCGAGCGCGCGCTCGACCACGCGACTGATGCGCGCCAGCGTCCAGCCCACCACGATGATGCCGAAGACCTGGAGCGTGTGCGCCACCGAGGCGCCGGTCTGCTCGTCGAGCCGCAGGAAGCCCCGGCACGCCACTTCGGCGATGAGGATGGCGCCCCAAACGATCGGCGCTGACATCAGGTCGGCGGCGTAGTCGTCGAGGGGGGTGTCGGTGCGCTGGGTCCAGCGGCGGAAGATCGCCAGGGCGACGCGCGCCGCGATCCAGCCGATGAGCGCCGCGCCCAAGAGCAAGGCCCCCGACCACGCGATGGCGGTCCACGAGGCCTCCGCAAGCGTTTCGATCCAGTGGGGCAAAGGCATGAGCCCAGGGGTACCACGTGCGCGCCGGAGGCTCATTTCCGCAGCCTTTCGGCGCGGTTTGCTGGCCCGCCTGTGTGACCCGTCGCCTGCGAAATGCTTCCGCTTTTTCGGGCGTTCGCCCCTTGACGCTTGGGGCTTTGAAGCTAATGTCCTGGCCCCCATTCCAGCGTAGCTCAGTTGGCAGAGCAGGCGGCTGTTAACCGCCGGGTCGTAGGTTCGAGCCCTACCGCTGGAGCCATTCTTGCCCAAGGCGAACCACCGTGGGCGCCAGGTAAACAAGAGGCCTTGCTGGCGAGCCTGGCAAGGCCTCTTTTCATTACCGAAGGTTACGCGAGACGGAGCAGGAACCCAGGAGAACGCTCAGAGCAACAGCCAGCGCAGAATCGCGAGAGGTCGACAGCAGGCCAAACAGAGAGCCGAGACCGGGCGGTGCTCTCAAGACCGCGGTTAACGGCGCCTGGCTCTTAGGTTTACAGCCGGCCTGCTCTCTCGCTCCCGCGAAGAACGGAGGCCGCCATGAAGAAGCACACGATGACACTGCTGGGAGGGACGCGCGGCGAGCTCCGCGTTCCGGCGGACGTGCTTCTCGAGACGGTCGGTGCGCTGCTCGAAGGCGCTCGGCAAGCGACCCGCTTCTTCATCGAAGGCGAGAGCACCCGCAAGGGACCGCGCCCCGCGTGGCTCGATGCGGCCTGCAACGTCGAGGTAACCGGTCTGACTCCGGGCTCCGCCGTGGTCGCCCTCGAGGCTCCGGCGTTGGCGGATGCGGCTCCGGATCGCTTCGGCGGCGGGCATCAGGTTTCGCTGTTCGCGGAGCCGCAACGGCTACTGGACGCGAGCCACTCGGCGGTAGACATCTTCGCCAGCGTGCTCGCGAGCGTCGTACAGGGTGAGAAGGAAGGCGTGCTCGCAGACCGGGCACTGCTAGACACCTGCGTTCGCTTCGCGCGGGCAGCGCGAGACGGATTCGACGGCGTGCAGCTCGAGGGCATCGCCGGCCTCTCTGCTCCCCTGGTGGTGCGACGCGATGACGTCGCGAAGATTGAGTTGCTCCGCGACGAGACGCCCGGACCGAAGGCTGTGCGTGTGTCGGGCACCCTCGACACGATCTCCGCGACCAAGTCCGACGTCGTGCTGACGCTCAGCGACGGCACGGCCGTGGCTGCGCGACTCGACGCTCACGACAACGAGCAGCTCAAGGCGCTGTTCGGCTCGCGGGTGGTCGTGTCGGGCATGGCGCAGTTCCGGCCTTCTGGAAAGCTGCTGGTCATCGACGTCGAGCACCTTGGCCCCGCACGCGACAGCGACGCCGTGTTCGAGAGCGCGCCGAAGGCGACGGCAACAAGGCCAGCAGCCTCCCTCCTCCCGCAAGACGAGACATCTGGCGTTTCGGCGTTCTTCGGTACCTGGCCGGGCGACGAATCGGACGAGGAGCTACTCGACGCGCTCGAGGCGATCCGGTGAGCCAGCGCATCTACCTGCTCGACACGAGCGTGATCTTGCCGCTCGTGCGAGGCAACGCGCTGGGCAAGCACATCGACCAACGCTTCGGGCTGCAGGCGTCAGCGCAGAGGCCCTTCGTTTCGGTCGTGAGCCTGGGCGAGGTTCGCGTCCTCGCGAAGCGCAACGACTGGGGCGCGGCGAAGCTACGCTCGCTTTCGAACGCTCTCGATAACCTGGTTGTCGTCGACATCAACCACCCGTCCGTCATCGACGCGTACGTCGAGCTCGACCTGGTTTCGCAGAGCCATCCCGACGGCGCGCGCAACATGGGCAAGAACGACCTGTGGATCGCTGCCTTGTGCCAAGGCGGCTGGCGCGACCCTGCTGACGACCGACAACGACTTCACGCACCTGATCCCCGACCACCTCGACGGCGAGGTCATCGACCCAGCGGTCGCGCGATCCGACGACAGCGAGTAGGGCCCAGATGACTGCGCGCAAGAAACGACCGTCGGCAGAGGTCGACGCCCTGCTCGAGGAAATGCTCGTCGATGCCTATGGCGACGAGGAGCAGCTGACCGCACTTGCCGAGGGCCTCGGCGACGCGCTCGACTTCCCGCTGGACGTCCATGTGGTCGGCGAGCCCTTGTCGCTTCTCGCCGTGGACTACGAGGGCAACGAGCGTCGCGGCATCGTAGCTCGCTGCCGTCGGGAGGACGGTACGGAATATTGCGTCAGCCTTGCTGATGTCGAGCTGCCGCCGGAGGCCACTGGGCACCTCCATGTCGCCGCGTACTGCCGGTGGCTTGGCGTGGAACCAGCGGCACCCAAGCGCGAACGGGGCGCGAAGGCTAAGGCGCGCAAGCACAAGGCGAACGACGATGACATCGATCTCTCGAAGCCCGTCGACCTCATCGTGCTCGCCGTCAAGGAGCGCGCCGCCCGGTGCCGACTTCCGGATAGCGGGCGGATCATCACTCTGCGCGCCGGTTCCCTCCACCGGGTGGTCCCTGGCCAGATCGCCACGGTCGAGCCGAACAAGCACTGGCGGCACAATGGGCATCCCTACCTGTCCGGGAAGATTGCTTCGAGCCGGATCGACGCCGCCGCACTCGGGCTCACGTCCCTCAAGTTGAACGAATTTGGCGACTGGGATCCCGCCCGCGAGTACTGGGGCGAGGAAGGCGAGCCCATCGACGACTGGGCCAAGCCGATCATCGCGCGCGGACCCCGGCCGATGTTCGAGATGGAGCAGGTGCTGCCCGGCAACGATCCACAGGATTTCGACTCGGATTCGATCCTCGAGGCGAACGAGCTGAAGGAGATGGGCGACACGGCCGGCGCGCAGGAGATCCTCGCCGAGATGCTCGAGGCGGACCTGCGCTGCCTCGATGCCCACGCGCACCTCGGCAACATGCTCTTTCGTTACAGCCCCCACTGGGCGCTCTACCACTACGAGGTCGGAGTCCGCATCGGTGAGCTGCCCCTGGGAGACGACTTCGACGGTGTGCTGCCCTGGGGCCTCATCGACAACCGGCCCTTCCTACGCTGCATGCTGGGCTACGGCCTGTGTCTGTGGCGGCTCGAGCGCTGGGAAGAAGCCGAGCACGTGTTCGAGCGGATGCTTTGGATGAACCCGTCGGACAATCAGGGGATCCGCTTTCTGCTCCCCGACGTTCGCGCGCGCGAAGCGTGGGTAGACGAGGAAGACTGACTGCAGGTAGTGCCCCCATGGCCAAGAAGAAGAGCAGGCCGAAAACGGCGACAAGAGTCGCGACCAGGCGACCGATCGCCGACAAGCTCATCAAGAAGATGCGCAGCTACGTCGGTGCCAAGGTCGTTGACCTCAGCGCCGTGATGGAGGGCAAGAAGAACGCCGAAGAGCTCCAGAAGACGGTCGCGAGTCGTGAGACGCTAGCGGACTATCACCCCGCCCACGCGTTCTACATCTACGCCCAGAACCAGACTTCCGTGATGGCGGAGCAGCTCACGTCGCTGCCCGAGATGGACCGCTTCACGCGGTTGATCGGCAAGGCCGAGGACGAATACTGCCCCAGCGGTCCGCCAATGAGTCCGCTGACCACGTCGTTCTTCACGTGCTGGGCGTTCTTCGATGCGTGTGTGGGGTTGGGACAGGAGACGCTCGGGACGAGCACCATGGCCGTAGGCAAAGCCTTCGGCATGCACGAGGAGCTCATACGCGTGATCGGCCTCATGCAGGACTCGCGCATGGCTGTGTACGTCCACGAGGGGCCCGACGGCAATGGCATCCGCCTGCGCGAGATGGTGACCAACCGCGTCTGCAAGGCGATCTGCCCCTCGGGCTACGAGGGCCGAGCCGGTGAGCTCTGGTACGCAAGGATACTGCCGCCCCCTATCGCAGAGATCGAGGAGCACATCGTCTTCACGACTCCGTACGTACTCGTCGAACCGGGCGAGAGGGAGTGGCTGGCGTACTTCGACCGGACCTTACCCGAGGAGCCGCCGGAAAAACGAATCGCCGCCTACGAAAAGCACATGAAGTGGGGGCCTGCACGGGACTATTGGACCGAGTTCGTCTTCGAGGCCTACGTCAACCATCGCCACGATGTCATCTTCCTCCGAGGGCTTCCCGACGTTGCCGAGAGCCGCCCGCACTCGAAGGTCAATTGGTAGCGGCGGCGTTCAACGTCGGCGTCGGCCGTCATCCTTCGGCACCAGCGGCAGCCCATCGGCGATAACGTAAGGCAGATTGTTTTTGAGCCATTCCTGCCCAAGGCGAACCACCTTGGGCAGAAGGTTTACAGAGGTCCTCATCGGGATCACCGGCGAGGCCCTCTTCTTTTTCCCGTTGTTCCGCGGGGTCTTGCGGCTCGATGGTGATCGCGTGGTGCTCAGTAACCGTTCAGCGACCCACGTTCTTCCAGTGACGTAGCCTGCTCCACAAAGTGACGTCTCGAACGGAGGCGAGATG
>JBNKGC010000189.1:0-11413 GCA_050289625.1 Polyangiaceae bacterium
AACCAGACGGTTGCCTGAGATGCCCTTGTCTTCGAGGGCCTTGCGAACCGCTGCTGCGCGCTCCTTGGTGAGCCTGAGGTTGTACTCGTCGCTCGACCGCTCGTCGGCGTGTCCGGCGATTTCCACCACCACGAACTCCGGGTGCCCCTTCAGTGCCGCGGCCACCGCATCCACGATGGGCATGGACTCGGGCAAGATCTTCGAGGACCCCGTGGCGAAGTTGATCTTCTCGAGGATCACGATGTCGCTGCCCTCGATCAGCAGCTTGCCCTTGTCGGGGCAGCCGTCCTCGTCCTCGTGCCCGTTGTAAGTCTCGGGTTCCTGAGGACACTGGTCGTCGACATCCGGGATTTGGTCGTGGTCGTTGTCCAGCTCGGGACAACCATCCTCATCCTCGAAGCCATCTTTGTCCTCGGGATCGTCCGGGCAGGCGTCCTCCTTGTCGGGGATCCCGTCCTTGTCGTTGTCGAGATCGGGGCAGCCATCCGAATCCTGGAAGCCGTCTTTGTCTTCCGGATCATCCGGGCACTTGTCTTCGGCATCGGGGATGCCATCCCCATCGCGATCCTTGGCTCGGTCCCCCTCGGGGCAACCGTCCTTGTCCTCGTCCCCGTCGAAGTCCTCCGGAATGTCGGGACAGCGATCGTCGACGTCGAGAATGCCATCGTTGTCGTTGTCCGGCTCGGGACAGCCGTCGCTATCCTCGAACCCATCGTAGTCCTCGGGATCGTCCGGGCAGGCATCCTTGTCGTCCTTGATGCCATCCCCATCGCGATCACCGATGGAGGGTTCGAACACGAAGCCGAGGATCGCACGCGCGTCCGCCGCCTCGAAGCCGGTGGAGAAAGCGCGACTGCCGCCACCGAGCATGAAGTAACTGTTCTGTTCGATGAACAGCTTGATGCCACCGACGACCTCGGCGCTCAGCTTCTGATTTTCGTCAGTGTTGTCGGCCAGAAGGTAGCTGCCGTAGGTCTCCGCCACCAGGTCGAGCATGGGTGAGGCGCGCCACGAAAGACCGAGGCCGTACGTGATCAGGTCACCGTACTCGAACTCGCCTTCCTCGAGCTGCGGCTGCCCCGTCGGGTCGAGGCCGAACCGAGTGGGCGTTCCGCCGGTGTTCCCCCGATAGCCCGCGTTGAGCGCGATCTTGAAGCGCCGCGTGAGACCGAACTGGTTTTCCACGGCAAGGCGAGGCCAATACCAAAATCCGGGATCTCCTCCGAGGTCTTTAGGAGAGTCCGCAATGGGAAACCCCGCCTGGGCCACGATGGCGACCCCCACGGTTTCGTGGACACTGGTGAGACGCAACTTTGCGTGCGGGACGATGCTGCTCAGCTTTCCTGAGTCGAGCTGACCCGAATTGTACAGGGCGCCCTCGGGTCCGATGTTGTAAGCGACGTCGCCCGTCATCAGGATGATGGGAAGGCCGACACCCACCACCGCCATGTTGGCGATTCCGTAGCTGGCGCCGAGCGTCGCTTGGAAGGAGTCGTTGATGAGCGCGCCGGTCCCCGTGCCCGCTCCGGCGGCGGCGCAGTTTTCGTTCTCGCACTCCACGCCCATGTCGTCGACGGGCACGCTGTCGTCCCGCGTGCGCATCAGGGTGTGACCCCAGTCGAGAATCAGGCCGAAACTGACGTCATTGGCACTGACGACGTCCGTTCCATTGACGTAGAAGAAGCCCTTCGAGTCGACGGCCGGTCGAAACAAATGCGTGTCCATGCCGTCGCCGTTCGACGGCGAAACGCGTTCGTCGACGACCTCTTGCGCCCCGGACGAACTCACGAGAGCGAGCGCCGCGAGGGCGAGCATCGCTGCGCGCCTCCGAGGTCGACGCGCTTTCGCCCCTGTGCAGAAGGACACCATTCCCATCGAGGCTCGATCCCGCCCCGCCGAATTCCGCTCACCCACCGCAGCACCTCTGACGCGAGGCTCGCGCCCCGAACGACTCCCTGTTCCCTTGGAAATCAAGGGAATTTCGCGGCCTGAAGCTACCACCCCCGGAATTTTTCTGTCAATCACACGACCTTCAGGAAGCGCTCCGGTCAGGCCATCTCGGTGGCCTACGGTCGCGAAATCCGATCGGGGCATACGAATTGTGCGAGATCCCTGTTAGACGCGTCTGACCCCCCAGGGGGAGGCGCTCGGCGAAAGCCTCACTCGAGGGACCTGACTGCCCGGTCACCGTGGACCCAACCAAAGCCCTTTTCCTCGCCGCTCTCGGTGTGTGCATGTCGGTTTCCGCACCTGCCCGGAGCGCTTCCGAACCGTGGACGGCGGGACCGCTTCGCGTTTCCTGGCGCATCGGAGAATGGGGCAAGGCGTGCGGACCTCGACCTTCCGGCGGAGGTGACGCCGGCGGTTCGGTCACGGTGGACAGTTCCGGTGGCGAGCTCTCGATCCATGGGCTCGGTCGCGATTACCGAAGTACCCAGTGCTGGGAGCCGTTGCCCGGGCTCACGCCCCGCTCACACAGCGGCGGAGGCAGCACGATCACGACGACTTGCTCGACGAGCAAGAGCGATCCGCGCCAAGCCAACGTGACGACGACTTGGGCCTTGCGCGGGGACAAGATCTACTTCGACGAAGCGGGCCAGTATCAGTTCGTCCTGTCGGGGCAGAACTGTACCGCCAGCGTGCGTCGGACCCGAGTGCTCGCCAAAGTGGTGAGGCCGTCCCCAGTGATTCCTGCGGGCGAGCCCGAAACGGCGACGCGGTCCGAGTCCCCGGCTGTGAACGCGGACCAGCCTGCTCCTTCCGCGAAAGCTCGCTGCGCCGAACCGGGGCCACCTAGACACCTGGAGGTCAGCCCCAAAGCCAAGCTGCTCCTGCCCACGGAGACATTCACCTTTCGCTCCGTCGTTCGGGACGCCCACGGTTGCGCGCTCGGGCGGGCTCCGGCCTGGACCGTCACCTCGGGCAGCGAGCTCGGAGAACTGCTCGCCCCCGGAAAAGTTCGCATTCGCGACGAGGCCAAAGGCGGTCGACTCACCCTTCGCGCTACCCTGGCCGGCCAGTCCGTCGAGGTGGGGGCCCGCATCGTCACCCGGGAGGAGTACGAGCGGCTCTTGGCCTCGGGAGACTACGCACCTTCAGGAGAGTCCCGTGACAGCGCCACGACGACCATCGCGGGAGCCACCCTGGATGCGACGGCCCGTGTGGTCCAAGAGGAGTCACCCCGGCGCTGGGCCGTTTTGGCCCTCGCCGCGGCCGGTGTTCTGCTTCTGGGAGGCATCATGGTCTTCATCGCGCGGCGACGCACGCCGCGAGCCACCGCTCCCGCGAGCGTTCCGCACGAGAGCGAGGAACGAAACGAGCCCTCGAGCGCGGCGACACGCGTCACGCGGAAGGTGTGCCCCGTGTGCGGCAAGCAATATCCGGTCGAGGCGGAGTTCTGTGGCACCGACGGCGCACACCTCATGCCCATGAATTGAACGCACCCTCGCCTTGGAGAGGCAGTCCCACCCCCGCGCCTACGACGTAGTCCCGACGGGTTAGCCTCGACCTACCGGACAAGAGAGGTAGGAGCTCATGTGGACCCCGACGAGCCACACAGCAGCGCACACGACCGCACAAACCCGGACTGTGCGAACCCTTCACGAAGCACTCGACACTCGGGCCCTGGTGTGCCGTTCTTGCTAAGGTCTCCTCCGATCACGCGCTTCCCCGCCAAACGGGGACGACGAGCGGCAGCCATCCCCATCATTTCAGGAATCCCAGAGGAACGATGAAGATCACGTGCGAATCGTGCGGCTCGAAGTATTCGATCGCCGACGAGAAGGTACGAGGTAAGCGAGTCAAGGTCCGCTGCAAGAATTGCAAGACCTCGATCCTGGTCGACGCGAAGAAAGCCGAAGAAGCCGAAGACGCGCCCAGCGAGTCCGAAGCAGTAGTCGCCGCACCCGCCGAACCCGCAGCCGCTGCACTCGAGACCGAAAAGCCGAGCGGTACTCCGCCCGGAAGTTGGTCCGTCAACTTCAGCGACGACGATTCGCGCGACATGACCACGAAGGAAATCGTCGCGGGTTGGAAGGATGGCACCGTGACCTCCGACGCTTACGTCTGGAAGGATGGAATGGGCGACTGGAAGCCAGTCCTCGAAATCCCCGAGCTCGCCGCCAAGCTGCAGTCCAGCGCACTCGGCGACGGCGTGACCACGAGCGCGGCAGCACGACCCGCCGCAAGGATCTCGTCGACAGGCGCGAACATGGACGACCTGTTCGGGGGTATCGACTCGGCAGGGGCCAACACCGACCAGAGCGCGGGCCCCGCCCCCGCTCTCCCCGACGCAGATCAAGGAAAGCCGACCGGGGCGCGCAACGACAGCTCGGTGCTGTTCTCCCTGGATGCCTTGAAGGCTGGTGTGGAACCTCAGACGCAACAGAGTCCTCCCTCGAGGAGCGCGGACGATCCGTTTGGTATCGGCGGCGTGGGTGGATTCGGCGGAATGGGTGGCGGTGGACTCGGCGGCGCTGGCACAGCTGAACTGCTCACCGCACCGGCGAAGGCCCCCCCCAAGCCCGTCGTGCAACCCGTGACCGCGAATGCGATCGCGCGCTCTGCCAGCAACGGCGGCAAGAGAAAGATCGCGATTGCGGCGGCCGCCGTCGTCCTGCTCGGACTCGGTGGCGCCGCCTTCGCGTTCATGGGCGGCGGAGTCGACGAAGACCAGGCGGCTTCGACGAAGGCCGCCCAGGCGGAAGACGCCGAGGCTGAAAAGAAGGCCGAAGAGGAAAAGAAGGCTCTCGAAGAGAAGCTCGCCAAGGCCGAGGCGGAGAGAAAGGCAGCCGAGGAAAAGGCGAAGGAAGCGCTCGCCGACAAGAAGGAAGCCGAAGAAAAGGCCGCCGAGAAAGCCGAAGAAGAGAAGAAGGAAGAGGAAACGTCGGAAGCCGACGCCGCGCCTGGCACCGACGCGCCCAAACCGTCCGGTGGGAGCTCAGCGCCGGACCCGAAGCCCGCGTCCAAGCCGCCGTTCAACAAGTCCGCCGCAGTTGCTGCATTGTCCTCGGCCGCAGCGAACGCGGGCTCCTGCAAGAAGCCAGGTGGTCCCACGGGGAGCGGGAAGGTACAGCTCACCTTCAACCCGAGCGGTCGGGCGACGGGCGCCACCGTCACTTCGGGTCCGCTTCGCGGCACGTCGGTGGGCGGCTGCGTCGCCTCCGTGTTCCGCCGCGCCACGATCCCGGCCTTCTCCGGGAGTCCCGTGACCGTGAGCAAGAGCTTCTCGGTGCGCTGATTTGGACTGCCGGCGCCCACCGCCGCGCGTCAAGAACGCGCGCGCAGGCGGTCGGCGAGGCGAGTCAGGCGCTCCTCCTTGCGAGTCTCGCCGAGCGCCAGCGAAAGAGCGCGCGGGTCTGCGATCAGTACGCAGATCTTCTTGGCCCGCGTGACTCCCGTGTACAGGAGGTTCCGCGAGAGCATCACGAAGTGCTGCGTGAGTAGGGGCAAGACGACTGCCGGGTACTCGCTGCCCTGGCTCTTGTGGATGCTCGTTGCGTACGCAAGCGCCAACGACTCGAGATCGCTCGACTCGTAGGCCACCTCGCGATCGTCGAAACGAACCGTCAGACTTCGCTCCGTGGGCTGAATCGCAGTCACCTCCCCCACATCGCCGTTGAAGACGTCGCGATCGTAGTCGTTCCGGAGCTGCAGGACTTTGTCGCCCACCCGAAAGGTGACGGAGCCGACTTCGATCCCCTCGCCAGTCGGGTTGAGGACCGCCTGCAAGAGCGCGTTCAGCGCGATGGTCCCCGCACCACCGCGATGCATCGGTGAGAGCACCTGGACGTCTTTCTTCGGATCGAGCCCGAATCGCTTGGGAATGCGCTCGGCAACGGCCTGGCGAACCAGCTGTGCAGCTCGCTCCGGTTCGCGACAGTGGATGACGAAGAAGTCTCCGCTCGCAGTCTTCGCCCCTTCGGGTGGCTCGCCCCGCAAGATGCGGTGGGAGTTTTCGACGATGCCGCTTTCACCCGCCTGGCGAAAGATGACGTCGAGGCGCTCGACCGGCACTTCACCGCTATCGATCAGGTCTCGAAGGAGAGCCCCCGGTCCAACCGACGGAAGCTGGTCGGCATCGCCCACGATGACCAAGCGCGCTGCGGTCGGGATGGCAGATAGGAGCGCCGCGCCGAGGTTCACGTCGATCATCGATGCCTCGTCGATGACGAGCATGTCCGTCTCGAGAGGCGCTTCGTCGTTTTTCTGAAAGTGGCCCGTGCGGGCGTCCACCTCGAGCAGGCGATGGATGGTCGTCGCCTCGTGCCCCGTCGATTCGGCCAGACGCTTTGCCGCTCGCCCCGTCGGCGCGGCGAGACGCACGCGCAGTCGCGCCCGCTGTGCGACACTCAAAATCGCCTGGACGATCGTCGTCTTCCCGACGCCTGGCCCACCGGTGATCACGACCAGCTTGCGGTGTGCCGCCGCTTCGATGGCTCGCCGCTGTGCCGGAGCCAGGGTGAGCCCCCGCGCGGCTTCGAAGTCGGAAAGTGCGGCTTCGAACGCCGCAAGCGGCTGGCTGGGCGCGTCCCTGAGTCTGACGAGGCAATCCGCGCAGGTCACTTCCGCCCGGTGGAGGCGCGCAAGGAAGACCTCTCCATCCTCCACGACGATTCGCTCCGACGCCCACAGGGCATCGATGCCCGACTCCACGTGCGCGATGTCGACACCAAGCATCTCGGCCGCACGAGCGCCAAGGACGTCTCTCGGCGCGAACACGTGCCCACTCTCGGAGAACGTCGTGAGCTCATGGAAGACCCCCGCCTGCACTCGCTCGGGGTGGTCACCCGAAATCCCCTGCGCCCGCGCAATCCGATCGGCAGTCTTGAAGCCTACCCCCTGCACGTCCATGGCGAGGCGGTAGGGCGTGCGCTGCACGACCGCCGCGGCGCGCTCGCCGTAGCGTTTGACGATGCGGGCGGCGAGCCCCGCCGAGGCGCCGTGGGACTGCAGCAAGAGCATCACGTTGCTCAGCTCCCGCTGCTCCACCCAGGCTTTTCGAATCTCCTCGACCCGACCACGACCGATGCCCGGAACCTCTCTCAGGCGCCCGGGATCCGCATCCAGCACCTTCAGAGTGTTCATTCCGAATCGCGCGACGATGCGTTTGGCGAAGGCGGGTCCCACCCCCTTGATCACCCCGGACGCCAGGTACTTCTCCAGGCCCACCAAGGTGTCGGGCTCGAGCGCCACCAGGCTTTCGGCGCGGAGTTGCTCACCGTGGCGCGCGTTGGTCTCGAGGCGCCCCGTGACACGAACTTTGGTGCCTGGCCCCACCGCTTGAAAACTACCCACGACGGTGAGCTTCCGCCGGCCCTCGGCCCCTTCGACGCGGGTCAGGCGGACGACGCGAAATCCAGTCTCCTCGTTCTCGAAGGTGACTCGCTCCACTTCACCCATCACTGTCACGGGCACTCCGGACTAGTGCCACGGGCGCACCCGAACCGGCAACAGGGTCGACTCTAGCAGGGGGGCTTTCCCAGCCCCCCTCGTCGCCCGAAGTGAATTCGGGCTCCTCACCCCCAACTGCCGTCTGCGCTCCGGCGCCTCCCACATGGTCGGCGGCGGTGCTCGACGCCTCGTCACTCCTCGGCCGGCGGCCTCGCTTGCCTCGGTTTGTTCCTGCGCAGTCTTGCTCCCTCCAAGCAGGCCAGGGTATCTCGAACTGGCGATATGCAGCTCTCACACCGGGTTCATGGTCGATGCGCGTGCGCGGGTGGCACGTTCGCCCTAGCCGGAACCGAACGCAAATACGAACTCTCCCGTCCGTTCGTCACCACTCACCTCGCGCTAGATCTCGAGCTCGACTTCGAGAAGAAGTCCGTCGAAGGCACCGCGCGCTTGACTTTCGAACGGCGGTCCCCGCTCGACGACGAGCTCCGCCTCGATGCGGTCGCCTTCGATCTCAGAGCGGTACGCCTCGCGACCGACGAGGAAGGCAAGGCACTGGAGAGCGTCGACTTCACCTACGACGGCGACGCAATCGTCATCGCGGTCCCGAAGGAGGCGCAGCGCGCAACGGTCGAGGTCGACTACCGAGCCGTGCCGAGACTCGGCCTCTATTTCCTCGCGCCCGACGACAAGGTGAAAGACCGCCCTCGCCAGGTCTGGAGTCAATGCCAAGACGAAGACGCTCGGCACTGGATCCCCTGCCAGGACAAACCGCATGTGAAGATGACCACGGAGATGCGCGTCACGGTGCCCCACGGCATGACGGCGCTCTCCAACGGTGAGCTCACGGACAGTCGAACTCCCAAGGGGGCAAAGCATCCTTGGGTCTTCCATTACTCGATGAACGAGCCTCATCCAGCGTACTTGATCACGCTGGTCGTCGGGGAGTTCACCACGCTCAAGGACGAGGCGCGCCTGCCCTCCGGGCGGACCGTGCCCCTCACCTACTTAGTTCCTCCCGGACTCGAGGATCAGGGGAAGCGCGCGTTCGTCGGGACTCCTCGAATGATCGAGTTTTTCTCGAAGCTCGTCGGCGTGGATTACCCCTTTGCCCACTACGCGCAGGTGGTCGTCAGCGACTTCATCTTCGGTGGCATGGAGAACACGACCGCCACGACGATGTACGAGCACATCCTGCTCGACGAACGGGCCGCGCTGGACATCGAATCGGACGACTTGGTCGCGCACGAGTTGGCCCACCAGTGGTTCGGCGATTTGGTCACCTGCCGCGATTGGTCGCATGCCTGGCTCAACGAGGGCTTTGCCACCTTCTTCGAGCATCTCGACCGCGAGCACCGCCTCGGACGCGACGAATACGAGTGGAGCGTCGCCGGCGACTTGGACACCTACCTCGGGGAAGCAAACTCGGATTACAAGCGACCCATCGTGTGTCGCGATTACGAGGAGCCGATCGATCTCTTCGACCGCCACCTCTACGAAAAGGGTGGGCTCGTTCTGCACATGCTCCGCATGGAACTCGGGGACGAGGTGTTCTGGAAGGCCGTACGGAACTATTTGGAGAGCAACCGACACGGCATCGTCGAAACCAACGACTTGGTGCGCGCCCTCGAGAAAGCGAGCGGTCGATCCCTCGAACGCTTCTTCGACCAGTGGGTGTTCCGGCCGGGCCACCCGGTGTTGGACGTTTCGGTCAGCTACGACGACGGCCTTCTGACCGTGGATCTCCAGCAAAAGCAGAAGGGCGACGACGTGGCGACGTTTCAGTTTCCCTTCGAGATCGAGGTGTCCGTTTCGGGCAAGCGCACCCGATACAAGCGCACCGTTCGCGAGAAGCACGAAGCCATCGCGGTCGAACTGGCGAAACGACCCGACTGGGTCGCGTTCGATCCCGACTTCCGGGTGACGGCGCCAGTCACCCTGCACGCTCCGAGTGACATGCTGCGCGGGCAGCTCCGAGACGCTCCCAAAGCACGTCTGCGGGCGCTGGCAGCCCAGGCGCTCGGAAAACGGCACGATCCCCCGGTGATCGATGCTCTGGCTCACTGTCTTGCCGAACACGACGAGGCTTGGATGGTGCGAGCCGAAGCGGCGCGAGCTCTCGGAAAAATCGCAGGGGACGACGCGTTCGCAGCGCTCTCGAAAGCCTGCAAGTTGCAGCATCCCAAGGTGCGCCGGGCGGTTGCTCAAGCCTTGAGTCACTTCAAGACGAAGGACGCGGTTCGATTGCTCGAAAAGCTCGCCCAAGACCCGAGCTACCTGGTCGCTGCCGCAGCCGCGCGGTCCCTCGGGAAGACTCGAGACAAACGGGCCTACGATCCCCTGGTGGCGCTTTTGGAGATCGACTCGTGGGCCGAGGTGATCCGCTCCGGCGCCTTGGACGGCCTTTCCCGGCTTGGCGACGAACGCGCCGTGAATCTCTTGATTGAGCGCACGAAGTACGGGCATCCCCTGCGCGCACGGCGCGCAGCCCTCGCTGCCCTCCCGAAGCTCGCAGAGGGAAAGAAAGTACGGCAACACCTCGAAGGTCTGCTCGACGACCCCGATCCGCATCTGCGAGTCAGCGTGGTCGGGGCGCTGGAGTCACTCGGTGACACCAAGGCACAACCCGCCTTGCGCGAGCTTCTCGAGCGAGAGCTCGACGGGCGAGTCATCCGGGCGACGAAGGAAGCGCTCTCCAACCTCGGAGGCGAGAGCAAAGGCGATCTGAAGAAGCTCCGTCAAGAGACCGAACACCTCAGGGACGAGCTCGGCAAGCTACGCACCCGGCTTTCCAAGTTGGAACAGCACGAAGAGGTGGATTCGGAAACGAAAGCGTCCGAGATCGGCGGCAAGGTCCCACCGAAGTCGAAGAGGAAGACCGCTGACGTGACCGCGAAGCGTGCCACCGAGCGGAAGACGCCGGAGAAAGCCTCCGCGAAGAAGCCTTCGAAGAAAGCCACCGTCGAGAAAACGCCGACCAAGAAGGCTTCCACGAAGAAAGCCACCGTCGAGAAAACGCCGACCAAAAAGGCGACGGCCGCGAAGACGCGAAAGCGGTAGCACTTCAGAGAGGGGGAGGAGGGACGAAGATGGGCCCTGAGGGAAGCGAAACGGAACCCGTGCTGTGTGAGCGCCGAGGCTCGGTCGCGGTGGTTACCTTGAACCGGCCTGACCGAAGGAACGCGCTATCACGCGACCTCCTCGTGCGACTGGGTGAGATCGGCCGAGAGCTGATTCGGGATGGCAGCCTGCGACTCGCAGTCCTGACTGGCGCCGGAGATCGCGCCTTCTGCGCGGGGGCCGATCTGAAGGAACGAGCCGTGATGTCGGACGACGACGTGCGCCGACAGCTCGGACTCTATCGCACCGAACTCGCCTGGCTCTCGAGTCCGGAGCTTCCCACTCTGGCCGTCGTGAACGGAGTCGCCCTCGGGGGCGGACTCGAGCTCGCGCTTGCTTGTGATTTCCGGGTCGCGACCGATGGAGCCGTTCTCGGACTCGTGGAGACCAGTCTTGGCGTCATTCCGGGCGCTGGAGGCACGCAGAGGCTTCCTCGCATCGTAGGTGAGGCGAAAGCGAAAGAACTGATTCTTTGCGCACGCAAGCTGAGCGCACGCCAGGCCCTCGCCATCGGCCTCGTGCACCACGTCGTCCCCCCTCACGCGCCTGATCCGTCGCTGAGTGGTCCTCCGAAGGGACCGACTGGCGAAGACCTGGTCCAGGCAGCGCTCGAGTGGGCGGATGGCCTCCTCGATGGTGCCCCCATCGCCTTGCGCGCAGCGCTTGCGGCGATCGAAGCGGGCAGCGACCTCTCAGTCGAGGACGCCTTGGCGCGGGAAATGGACGAGTACGAGCGCTGCCTCGTTTCCGAAGACCGGCTCGAGGCGCTCGCCGCCTTTCGGGACAAGCGCAAGCCGGTGTTTCGCGGTCGTTAGTTAGTAGGGGGGCGGACCCGCCCCCCTCGTCGCGGCGAGTGAATCGCCGCTCCTCACCCCACTGTCCGCCGGGTCTCCGGCGGGTC
>JBNKGC010000190.1:0-11383 GCA_050289625.1 Polyangiaceae bacterium
GTTGTGGCGCCTGAGGAAGCTTGCACGACGGCGTTGGCCGACGCCCCGGGCACGAGCGGCGCGACGAGAGCGACGACTCGAGCGTCTTGAGGCGCGAGATCGAGCGCCATCCGAGCGAGGCGCGTGGCTTCGTCTGGATCGACTCCCTCCAGCGATCGCGCACGGCGCCCCAGGGTTCGTGCCCCTCGAACCCGCAGTTCTTCGAGCGCGGGTTCTCCCGGATACTTTTCTCGAGCTTCGTTCGTGATTCCGACGAAACCGCCACCGTCTGGTCCGTCCCAGTTGCCGACGGCAAGGGCCGCGTTTCCTTCCTCGATGTAGTCGCTCAACGTCTTGGGGGTGTCGTGTCGGAAGCGCGCGGTCAGAAGGGCGAGCAGGGCACCGACCGTAGCCACGGCTGCCAAGGTGATTGCCCACCGTGCGCCGCGGCTCATGCGTCGCGGCGCGCGATGGGAGAGGGGTTCCGGATCGAACGTGGGCTCGATGGCGGCGCCAATCTCGGTGAGGGTCGCGGGTCGCGGCGGGGCATGGCCTGCGGCGACACCGGCGAGTTCGGGGTCGATGATGGTGCCTTCGCCACTCCGCGAAACGGCCGACCCCGGAGAAACGGCAGCCTCCGGTGGAGTCCGGGTGCCAGGTGGAGTCGGGGGGGCGCCTGAAAGCGCGGGGGCGGATGACGTCGCCAGGCCGTGGGGACTGGGCGGGGCATTCGAGGGGGCAGGGGCCAGGGCCGCACCGGACTCCCAAGCTCCCTCGACCGGCGATGGCGGCGCAGGGGGCGGTGGGGGTGGCACCATCGCGCTATTTCGCCAAGTGCCGTCGCGAGTCGGGCGAGTCGGATGCTTTTGGAGATCGAGCCCCGACTGGCGGGCAGCTTCGAGAAGGTCGTGTCCGAACGCTCGTGCCGTTGCTGCTCGGTGGGAGGGCTCTTTGGCGAGGTTGCTTTCGATGGCCTGAGCGATCGCTGGGGGAATCGAAAGGTGAGGAAAGCTCGCCAAGGCAGGCGGCTGTTCGGCCCGCTGTTTCACCATGATGGCTACGGTGTTGTCCCCGTCGAATGGAGTCCGCCCCGCCAGGCACTGGTAGAGGATGGTCGCCATTGAGTAGACGTCGCTTCGGGGAGTTACCTTCTCGCCGCACGCGCCTTCCGGAGAAATGTAGCGCGCAGTCCCGAACACCGTTCCAGCCTGAGTAGCCAGAGAGCTCTCACCGCCATCAAGCTTCGCGACGCCGAAGTCGAGCACTTTGACGAAGTCCGTATCTTCGCCTCGGCGGATCAACATCACGTTTTCAGGCTTGAGATCGCGGTGGACGACGCCCTGCTCGTGGGCCTCCCCCACGGCGTCGCACATCTGCGCGGCGATGTGCAGGGTGCGCGGGAGCGACAGTGTCCCTCCCGACTGATCGAGTGCCGACCGGAGCGAGACGCCGTCCAGGTACTCCATCACCAGGTAGGCGCTCCCCGCTTCCTCGGGTGTGCTCTTCCGCTCGCCCGTCAGGTACACCTGCACGACGTTCGGATGGCAAATGCGGCTCGCAACGCGTGCCTCGCGGTGGAAGCGTTGAAGCATCACAGGGTTTCGGAAGAGGTCGTCGTGCAGCACCTTGACTGCCACGGCTCGTTCGACGCCCTTCTGGTGTCCGCGATAGACGCGGCCCATGGCACCCACCCCGATCAGCTCGGAAATCTCCACCTGCTCCGCCAGGGTCCGACCCAGCCAAGGGTCGCCGCCTTCTGGCTCGGGGTCGACGAGGGGCGAGCCGTCCCGTGGGCAGAACAGCATGGATTTTTCGTATCGGCCGCCACAACCGGGACAGAGGCGACCACCAACGGCCATTTGGAACGAGCTATCGTGCATTTTCGGGCCCGGGAATTGGGGGAGCCGCGATCCCAAGAGCCCCGACGGCCGATTTCGGCCGCCACTGGACCTCGAGCCGAGGCGCCACCTCACTGGCAACGACCCACAAAAAGTCCTCGTAAGAGTCGCGCCGTGGGGTCGTCACCGGGCCTTCGAGCTCACGCCAAAATCCCATGGAACTTCTGCGCCAGGCCACTAGGCTCCGCGGGGCCCATGAGCCAGCACCCCGAGGACCAGACCCCCAGCGCACCCGATTCGACATCGGCAGCAGACCAAGGGGCCACCTCCGCCGCGGCGACCGAGGCAACCGCACCGACCGAGGACATGGGCTCCACGGCTCAGTCAGGGGAGCCCGAGGCGCCGGCTGCCGAATCGGCACGAGCGGCGCAGGAGTCGGACGGCCTCGAAGCAGGCGAACCGGCGCAGTCTGCTGCGCTCGAGAAAGCTGCAGACGGCCCGACGGAGGCGGCCGCCTCGGCGCGGGGCCCTCAGGACGCGAAGGAACCGGAGGGCGCGGTTGGGGGCTATCACGTAGTACTGCCCGCGTTCGAGGGGCCCCTCGACCTGCTCCTGCATCTGATCCAGCAGCATGAGCTGGACATCGCCGACATCCCGATCGCTTTCGTCAGCGAAAAGTACGTCGAGTACATCACGCTGATGCAGGATCTGAACATCGATCTTGCCAGTGAGTACTTGGTGATGGCTGCCACTCTGGCCCACATCAAGTCGAAGATGCTGCTGCCCACTCCGCCGACAGATCAGGAGGACGAGGCCGATCTCGACTTGGATCCGAGGGCCGAGTTGGTGCGGAGACTGCTCGAGTACCAGAAGTACAAAAGGGTCGCTGAGCAGCTCGGGCAGTCGTCGGTTCTCGGTCGCGACGTCTTCGTTCGCGGCGCACCCGCCCCGTCCGTGGAAGGGCCGGCGCCGCTCGCCCAAGTAAGCGTTTTCAAGCTGTTCGACGCTTTCCAGGGGATTCTCAAGCGGGTGAAACAAACCGCCGAGCACCTGATCGACGTCGACCGGATCTCGATCTCCGAGCGCATCAACGAGCTGACGGACATGCTCCGCGGCAGGGAGCGTGTCCGTTTCGATGAGCTGTTCGACGGGGAAACTACCCGCTCCGACCTGGTCGTGACGTTCTTGGCTCTTCTCGAAATGACGCGGCTCAGGATGACCCGGGTCCTCCAGGAAGGCCCCCTCGAGCCCATCTTCATCGAACTTTCTTGGGAGGACGTCGAGCGGGAGGAGCGCGAGGCGGCCCAGATTCAAGGCGACCTCAATCAGATCCTCGGTGCAGCGGGCGACGGTTTCGACCCTCGGCCCGAGGGCGACAACACGGACTCGGCCGAACGGCAGCAAGGCGACGAGTCCGCAGTGGTCGATGCCGCGGTCGAGGGTTCAGAGTTCGAGTCGTCGGGTGACGAAGAGGCAGCAGTTTCTGCCGAGTCGGCCGAGAACGAAGCGATGGCGGCTCTTGAAGCGGCGGACGATGAGGAAGCCGTGCCGGACGGAACCGATCCGGAGGACCCGTCTTCGGACGCGGAAGAACCGCTTTCGGACGCGGAAGAACCGTCTTCGGACCCGGAAGAACCGTCTTCGGCGAGTGCGGAAGACCGAAGCGACATCGATGCCCAGGCCCGGGAAGAGGAGTTCCGGGCTGAATCGACGGACCCTGAGTGATGGCTAGGAAGAAGCGAGCATCCAAGCGACGCGGCCGCAAGCAGCAGAAAAAAGCGCCGGCCGCAACGACGCAGAGCGCGGCATCGGCTGCCGTCGAGCGCGACGAAAGCGACGAGGCTACCTCGGACGAGGAGGAACCTTCGAGCGAGAGAGTCGAAGGTCCTCCGGACAGCTCCGTGGGTCCTGCCGGCGTGAGCGATCGCTCTGACGACGCGGCCGAGGACGAATTGGCGGCCGATGCCGATGACTCGCCGGACGCCACCGAGTCGGAGGTGGAGATCACCGATTCGGAGTCGGAGCCTTCGGAGTTGCCCGAGTCAGAGCCTTCGGATGCCGATACTTCGGGATCCCCGGAGACGGATGATGCTTCGGAAGGACTCGTCACCTCGTCCGACGAGCTGGAGACCTCTGCGAGCGAGGACGATGAGGTTTCGTCGGACGAGCCCTCGTCGGACGAGCTGGAAACCTCCGCAAGCGAGGACGATGAGCCCGTTTCCGACGAGCCGGATGACGAGGCGAACGAAGAGTCTGCGTCAGACGAAGAAATCGAAGAAGACGCGGAGAGCGGTCTTCGGGCGGTCGAGAGTGACGAACCTCAGGAAGATGACACCGAAGCCGCGTCTCCCGATGAAGAACCTTCGGACGAGGACGAGGACGAAGGAGTCGGCATCGTCGGAGAGGGACTCGACCTCGACGAAGAAGGCATCGAGGACACCGAGGCCTTCCTCAAGGGCTTGGTCGAAGCCGTGCTGTTCGTATCTGATCGCCCGTTGACGGCCCGCGAGGTCGCTCGTGCCGCCAAGATCGACAAGAAGCGCGCTGAGGAGTTGATCGCCCTGGTGCAGGAAGACACGAAGAACCGGGGCATTCACCTGGTCGAGGTGGCTCAAGGCTTCGCGTTTCGGACCAATCCCGCCTACGGGGATTACGTTCGCAAGTTCCTGTCTCAGCGCCCTGTGCGCCTGTCGCGGGCGCAGCTCGAAACGCTGGCAATCATCGCGTATCGGCAACCCCTTACCCGGCCCGAAGTGGACGACATCCGCGGTGTCGACACCGGGCAGGTCATCAAGGGGCTCCTGGAGCGCGAGTTGATTCGAATCCTCGGGAAGAAGGACGAGCCCGGCCGACCGATTCTTTACGGAACGACCCCTCAGTTCTTGGAGCTGTTCAGCCTGACGTCCCTGCGTGATCTGCCGACTCTGCAGGAATTCACGGAGCTGACGGACGAGTCGCGCATGCAGTTCGAGCTCCAAACCGGGGAGACAGCTCCCGAGGGCCCGATCGAGCTCGACGAGGAGGACGACATCGAGCCATCTCCTGATGAAACGGAGATGGGCGAGGGGGCCGAGGAGGAAGCCGCCGAGTCGGAAGGCGAAGAGTTCGACGAACCGAACGACGCTGCGATCGACGAAGCGGACGAGTCGGACGACGAAGCGGACGATGACGAGTCAGACGACGACGAGTCGGACGACGACGACGACGACGAGTCGGACGATGCCGAGTCGGACGACGATGACGAGTCGGACGACGACGATGACGAGTTGGACGACGACGAAGCGGACGAGTCGGACGACGACGACGACGAGTCGGACGACGACGATGACGAGTCGGACGACGACGACGACTGACTCTCGGACCGATGCCCCGGCGGCTCAGTCCGCCGGATCGGGGTACTTTTGGGCTAGGTCGCGGGCTTCATCGAGGAAGCGCGGGTGGGCCAGCAGCTTGCGGACCAGCTTCCAGAGCTCGGGTTCGGCCAGACGAGCCCAGACGTCGCCTTCGATCCTGCGCGGGGTTCCCGCCTGCGAGAGTGCATCGCGCCCTCCACGCTCGAGGCGCGTCAGCGCAGCGACTGCCTTCTTGGTGGGAAACTTCTCCCCCGATTCCCAGTCGACGACGAGGCCCACGGGAACGCCGACGGCTTGTGCCAGCTCGCTCATCGTGCAGCCGAGTTTGTCGCGCAGGCGTCTGATTTCGTCGGGAGTCACGGTTTCACGAATACCACGCAACGGCTGAGGGGCTCCGTCCGAACAGCTGAAGTGACCAGCAATCGACGCGCTCCCTTCCCCGTTTTCCTCGCTCTCGCTGTCGGCTGCTCCGCTCCACTGCCCAAAGGACAGCGTGCAGCTTCGCTCGTCGTCAGCGACCAGGCCGGTGCTCCGCTCGATGCGCTCGCACCCATCGTTCGCCTCCAGGTCGGCGGACCACGAGCTCACGAGCTCGTCTCCACCGCGCTGCTCGTCGAAGGAACGCTGAGTGATCGGGCCGCCGCAAGTCTTCGAAGGGGAGAGCTTCTGGCTTCGGTGGCCGAACGCGAGGTGCCGCTTTCCGTTTGGCGAGAGCAGGCTCGGGTCGTGGTTGCTCCTGCGGAAGTCCTCGAGGCGGGTGAAACGTACACCCTTGCCGCTCTGGGCTACGGCGTGCTGGAGGAGCTGTCCGTTGGGCCGGAGCTGCCCGAGTATTGGCGGCACGTCTGGCCCGACAGTGTGTCTGCCGGGGGGACCGTCGTTTACTGCCTCCCCCCTTTCGAGGAGCTCTCCCCCGGCCAGGTCGAACCGACCGTGCGACTCCAGCCTGGGTCGGTCGAGGGCTCACTTTCTGCCGGAGTTGGGCCGGGGATTGCCAGTGCGCGTTGTGTGAGTGTGCGGCTCGAGCAGCCTGTGGAGGATTTCGTGGTGCCGCCTCTGACGCTGGGAGGCCGGCTTGTGGAACCGCTGGCAATTCGCACGACGACCGGCGAGTCAACTACCGCCGAGCAAGAATGCGAGGCGGAAGACCGACTGGTCGATCTGGGCTGTGCGCAGTGGGACGGGCACGAGCTCGTGGTGAAGAGTCCGAACGACGTACTCTGGTTCGTGCACGGTAGTCCGCGGGAAGGCTCGTTCGACGACCTGGTCGCCTGGCAGAAGCCTCACGCAGGTGAAGTGCGTTTCGGACCGTTCGAGCCCAACACGAGGTACGACCTATCGCTCGCCCGTCTGGACTTGCGCGGCGGAGTCCGCTCGGAAGAAGCGATGGTCCTGGCACTTCCACCTCTTGCGCACGTGGTCGTGAACGAGGTGCTCGCGGATGCGCTCGGCCCGGAACCCGAGAGCGAGTGGGTCGAGCTGCACAATGCGGGCACGGCTTCTGCGCATCTGGGCGGATGGGTCATCGAGGATGCGGGCGGAGCCACGGTCTTACCCGACGTCGAGCTCGAGCCAGGGGGCTTTGCCCTGGTGGTCAATCGGACCTTCAATCCGGATCCGCAGACCGACGTGGTCCCCGCGGCGCAGACGACGTTCATCGGGGTGGAGCGTCTTGGCCAGGGCGGACTCGCCAACGCAGGTGAAGTGATCCGCCTTCGGAACTCGGAGGGGGTGCTCGTGTCGGAGGCTCCCGGGTCACCGCGCCCGAAAGCCGGGATCAGCCTTGCGCGCCGCGACCCTTGGGGACCGGGGGACTTCGCCCTCCACGCCCCGCCGGGCGCGTCGCCGGGCGCGCCCAACCAGGTCGACCAAGACTGAGCTTCGCGACGCGCCGGAGCGCAGCGGGACCGTGGGGTGAGGAGGCCGAATTCACTTCGGGCGACGAGGGGGGCGGGGCCGCCCCCCTAAAAGAAACGCCTCAGTACCGGTACAGCTCCGGCTTGAACGGACCTTCCACCGGGATGCCGAGGTAGTCCGCCTGCTTCTTGGTGAGCGTGTCGACCCGCGCGTTCAGCTTGCCCAGGTGGAGGCGCGCCACCTTCTCGTCGAGTTTCTTGGGCAAGAGGTGCACGCCGAGGGGGAACTTCTCAGTCCAGAGCGCAATCTGAGCAAGCACCTGATTGCTGAAGCTGTTGCTCATGACGAAGCTCGGATGCCCCGTGGCGCATCCGAGATTCACGAGACGTCCCCGCGCGAGAACGATGAGCTTCTTGCCGTCGGGGAAGATGAAGTGATCCACCTGAGGCTTGATGTTCTCCTCGCGGATGTCCGAGCTGCTCTCCAGCCAGGCCATGTCGATCTCGCTGTCGAAGTGGCCGATGTTGCACAGGATCGCCTCGTTCTTCATCGCCTGCATGTGCGCGCCGGTGACGACGTCGCAGCAGCCAGTGGCCGTCACCACGATGTCGGCAATGCTCGCGGCCTCGTCCATCTTGACGACCTCGTAGCCCTCCATGGCCGCCTGCAGCGCGCAGATGGGGTCGATCTCGGTGATGAGCACGCGCGCGCCGAGTCCGCGCATCGCCTGGGCGCAGCCCTTACCGACGTCACCGTAGCCGGCAACCACGCACACCTTGCCCGCGAACATCACGTCGGTCGCGCGCTTGATGCCGTCGGTGAGAGATTCGCGGCACCCGTAGAGGTTGTCGAACTTGCTCTTCGTCACCGAGTCGTTGACGTTGATGGCAGGGCACTTGAGCGTGCCATCCCGGAACATTTCGTAGAGCCGGTGGACGCCGGTCGTGGTTTCCTCGCTGAGGCCACGAATCGGGTCATCTCCTCCGAAGAGCTCGGGGTGCTTCTGGTGGATCCAGATCGTCAGATCCCCGCCGTCATCGAGGATCATGTTCGGGCCCTTGCCACCCTTGAAGGCGAAGACCTGCTTCTCCAAGCACCACTCGTACTCGGCTTCCGTCTCGCCCTTCCAGGCGAACACAGGGACGCCCGACTTGGCGATCGCAGCAGCCGCATGATCCTGCGTGGAGAAGATGTTGCACGACGTCCAAGTCACTTCCGCGCCCAGCGCGGTCAGCGTCTCGATCAGGACCGCAGTCTGAATCGTCATGTGGAGACAACCGGCGATACGCGCGCCCTTCAGAGGCTTGTCGGTGCCGAACTCCTCGCGCAGCGCCATCAAGCCGGGCATCTCCGTTTCGGCGATCTCGATCTCCTTGCGGCCCCAGCCTGCGAGTCCGATGTCCCTGATTCGGTAGGTGGCGCCCTGTTGGGTGGGCATGCCGCGCTCAGAGCTCAGAGGAGCTTCGGTCTCGGTCAGCGTCGCGGTCTGCGTCATGTTCCTGGTTCCTTCTTGTTCCGTCTCGAGCGAGTCTCTAAAGAGATCTCCGCTCGACGAGTGTGATTACGGTCGGGCTCTGTGGCCATGCGCCTTTTTGCCCCACTTCGGGACGAGGCGGCCACCGCCCACGAGCCGTAGTCGATGGTCCGGCGGCTCAGCTCGCCGAGGGTGTTCAAGCGCGCAGCATTCCGTCGATCAAGAGCCCCGAAGCGTTATTGCGTTTCTGGTGCATTTCTGGATACTTACAATCCAGGACAACGTGGCGCTCCCGGGAAGCCCCGGGGGGCAAGCAACCAGCTTCGGGTTATTCTAGTTCTCATGGACCGCTTCCGGCGCTTCGACAAGGAGTACTACGAGCGATTTTATCTCTCGTCCAAGACGCGAGTCGTCTCCCCAACGGAGCACGCCGAGCTAGCTCGTTTCGTCTTTTCCTTCGCCGCGTGGAACGGCATCGACGTCAAGAGCGTGCTGGACGTCGGTGCCGGCGTTGGTCACTGGAAACGCTGGATCGAAAAGCACAAGAAGGGGACGTCGTACGTCGGGACCGAGGTGAGCAAGGCCATGTGCGAAGAGCACGGCTTTCTGAATCGCGACATCGCAAGGTGGCGCGATCGAAAGCGGCACGACCTCATCATTTGCCAGGGCGTTCTGCAGTATCTGCCGGACCCCGACGTGGCACCCGCGGTGGCCAATTTGGCCGCAATGTCACGCGGGCTTCTTTACGTCGAAGTCACGACCAGGCTCGATCTGCGCGAACGGTGTGACAGTGAGCGCACCGACGCAGACATCTACGTGCGCAACGGCTCGTACTATCGGGGCATCCTCCAGAAACACTTCGTGTTCGTTGGGGCCGGGCTCTGGTGGACGAAAGAGCTGCCTCCGCCGTTTTATGAGCTAGAAATGGCGGGCAATTCGAAGTGACAATGCGCCCGTGTCCGACGGAAAGAGAATCATTCGCCCCATCATCAGCGTGACCCTGGTGGTCCTCACGGTCCTCGGGCTAAACAACGTCTATTCCGACAACTCCGAGCTGAGGAAGCTCGCCGAACAGACAGCTTGCGGTTCGGAGCCCTGCGCTACGCACTTGCTCGAGATGCAGCGTAGCCCCATCGCCCAAAGCTTCCGGTTTCAGACCGGAAAGAACGAGGGCGAAGCCATGACGGGCGAACGGAGCGTGAGGTGTCAGCGCGAGTTCGTCTTCCTCGGCGAGTACGCCTGCGCTGTCCAGTGACTCATCCTTCCCGATTTTCTCGAAGCTCGCGATCCCGTCGTCATCCCAAGTCCCGCCCCGGCCGCCAGCGCGCCGCCGGTGCAGCGGCGCTGCTCTCGACGGCTGGCCTCTCTCCATTCGCCTACGCCCAGTCGCCTCCGGCTGGCACCGTAACGGCCAAGCCAGTGAGTTCGGGCAAGACCGAAGTCGTGAAGGACGGATTTCAGGCGGCGACGCTTCCCAAAGCGAAAGAGGATCTTCCGCCGGAAAACACGACCGAGCTCACGATGTCGGGCGGTGCCCTGCTGACGGGCGGCAACTCCCGCAATGCGTCGCTCACCGGTGGCCTTCGCTTTCTCCTGCTCCGCGACGAGAGCCAGGTGACGGCTGCCGCCGCCGCCAACTACGCCCAGTCCGCTCCGACACCCGACGACTCGTTCGACACGACGGTAGAGAACTACCAGGCGTCGGTACGCTACGACTACTTCATCACGGAAACGACCGCCCTGTTTCTCGGCATGTCCGGCCGACGCGACCGCTTCCAAGGAATCGACCTCCGGCTCAACATCGATCCCGGCTTCGCCTTCTACATCGAACGCAGCCAGGACATGCGGCTGTGGGCCGAAGGCGGCTACAGTTTTCAGCAAGAACTCCGATCGGAGGAAGCCATCCAAGCGGCGGACGAATCCGGCGAACCGGTGGCGTCTTCCGAGCGGTCACACAACACGCGCTTCTTTGCGGGGTACGAGCAGCGGCTCGACGACCGTCTGCGCTTCGACGCCGGCGTCGAATACATTCGCTCGATCAGCGCTCCCGAGAACTGGCGCCTCAACTACAGCGCGGCGCTAAGTACGACGCTGAGCGGCCGGCTGTCGTTCGCCGTGAGCTCCGGCGCGCTCTACAACAACAACCCGCTGCCGGGTGTCGAAAAACTCGACGTCACCACGGCGCTCAACCTCGTCTACACCTTGCTCTGACGGGCGCTCGTGTCCGGGTACGAACGAGTCGCCCCCGTCTACGACGCCCTGGGCGATCTCTACTCGGGTGGAGCAATTCGCCGGGCCAAGATGAATCATCTGCGCTTCGTCGAATCCGGTCAGCGGGTCCTCTACCCCGGATGTGGCACGGCCGAGGAGGCCGCCGCCGCGGCCCGCTCCGGGGTGAACGTGACGCTGCTGGACACCTCCGAACGGATGCTCGCCCGTGCCGCCCGGCGCTTCGAAGCCGAGGGCCTCCGCGTGAAGGTCCATCGAGAGGCCTTCGAGGAGCACCATCCCGACAGGCCTTACGATGCGGTCGTCGCGAGCTTCTTCTTCAACGTATTTTCGACGAACACGCTCGACGGAGCTCTAGAAACCGCCGCGAGGCTCGTCGCGCCCCGAGGGAAACTCGTCATCGTGGACTTCGCCGCCGCGCCGAGCTCACGGGCACTCGAGGTCTTTCGCAAAGTCCACTATCTTCCGCCGCTGACTCTCTTCCGCCTCGTGACGGGAAACCCGTGGCACGAACTCTACGATTACGAAGCCCGGATCACGCGACACGGTCTCCCGTTCGGCGCGCCCGAGCGCATCGTGGAGCGAGCCTGGGGTCTTCCCCTCTACGAAGCTTGCTGCTTCGAGCGACTGCCGTGACGGAGCGAAAGACACCG
>JBNKGC010000191.1:0-11366 GCA_050289625.1 Polyangiaceae bacterium
GGCGAAGCTCATCGAAAAAGAGAAACGGGCCGACGCGCTGCGCGAAGAAACCCTGACCTGGCGACGCCGGGTCGATGCTCATCTCGCCGACCGCAACCTCGCGAAGGCGAGTGAAAGAGACTCGGACCGTCTGTATCGGGATCTCGTCGAGGAGCTCGCAAAGGTTCGAAACCGCCTATCGGTGCTCATGGGTGATTCGCCGGATGCGTCCGTTCCGGGAGTCGGAGGAGATCGACTCGACACCTCGGGGGCCGAAGTGGATCGGCGCAGCTACGACGAGCTGCGCCAGACGTTGCTGGATCAGGAGCTTCGCCTCAGGCGACAGGCCGAAGCGGCAGGCTGGGAGCTCACCAGCGCCCGCCACGAGCAAATGGAGTCGCTCAATCGCGACCGGCTCCGGCTCCTTCCCCTCGTTTCGTCGGCGCTGCGTGACGAGGTGAACGGTTTCGGACCAGACGGCCTCAGACAGGCGCACGCGGAGATCCTCCAAGTCGCCCTCACGCTCCGCTACCACCTCCGGGCCACCATCCGTTGGATTGAGCAGCTTCGGCACGACCGAGGAGCCAAGGCGGAGCACGTCTTCGCCACGTTGGCAGGCATTCAAGTGCTGGTCTTGTTAGGGGTTTTCGTGTGGTGGCGTCGCCGCGCCGTCGCCCTCCTCCAGCGACTTCGCGAGACACTGCTCGAAAACAACCGCACCGAGCTGGCGCGTGCAGTGGCCTTCTACGAGACCATTCGCCCCCCCCTCGAGTGGTTGTTCGTCCTTTGGTTGGGTCTGTCCTTGGTCGGACCCCAGGTGAGCCACACCCTCGAGGTGCGCCTCGTGTGGCTGATCGCGGCGTGGATCTTGGGGGGGCGCGTCGCGGTTCTTTCCCTGCATGCGCTCGCTTCGCGCCACCGCGCGCGCTGGGGCCGCGGCTCCGACACGACCGAGTTGCGCCTGAAGACCCTCCGCTGGCTCGGTCGGCTCGTGGTGTTCTTCGGACTGATCCTTTCGGTCAGCGCCGAGCTCGTGGGGCGTGGAACCCTCTACGGTTGGGTCAAGGACGTCTGCTGGGTGCTCGGCATGCCCACCGCACTGGTGGTGGTGGTGTGGTGGCGCCCGATCATTTTCGAGCGCCTCGAGCCTCGTCGCAATCGCAGTTGGTTCGCGCGCTGGGTGCTCGGCCACCAGCAAGGCTGGATCAGCATCTTCGGCGCGACTACCGCGGGGCTCTACCTGCTGGCACTCGGTTTCATCCGCGTCGGCAGAAACTATCTAAGCACGCTAACCCTGGTGCGGCGTCTGCTCGCGTACCTGTTCCGCAAGGAACTGACGAAACAGACCCAGGCTGAAACGCTCGTTCCACTTTCCGAGCATGAGCTCGCGTCGCTCCCTGCATCGCAGATCTTCGGCGAGGGCGTGCCTGAAACCCTTCCCGAGCTCGCCCCTCTGCTCGCGCAAGGTCGCTCCAATCTGGAGGGTGTGTTCGCAATCGTGGGCGAACGGGGCTCCGGCAAGACGACCTTGCTCGGGGCAACCGCCCAGGCGCTCGACGCGGAACGCTCTCACTACGTGCGTGTTCGCGGGCTTGATTCTTTCTTCTCGGACCTCGCGGTGGCGCTTTCGCGTTCTCCAAACGCCTCGACCGAAGAGCTGGCGGAAGCCATTGACGAAGCCGGACCCTGTGTGATCCTGATCGATCAGTCGGAACGTCTGATCCGTGCGACAATCGACGGCCTGGCAGCTTTCGATCGCGCGATCGCATTCGCCCGATCGACTTCGGGCGGTTCGCGCTGGGTGTTTGCCTTCGACTTCTTTGCCTTCCGCCTTCTGGAGAGTGCTCGCGGCGCCACGCCCCTCTTCGATCACGTGGTGCGACTCGGACCTTGGTCCGAGGAACGCATCGCACGTCTGCTGAAGGAGCGCTCGGCGGCCCTCGGTTTCACTCCCCACTTCGACCATTTGGTGCGCGACTGGGTTGAAAGCGACGAGGTCGACCGAGCAGAAAAGCTCGAACGCACGGAGCAGGGGTACTATCGCTTGCTCTGGGACTACTCGAACGGCAACCCGGGCGTGGCTCTCTACTTCTGGTGGCGGTGCCTCCGTCGCGACTCCGAAGGCGTTCTCCGCATCGGACACTTCGATGCTCCGGCGCCCGGCGGCCTCGTGGACCTGGACGACGGCACTTGCTTCGTTCTCCGCTCCCTCCTTAGAAACAGCGGCGCGACGCTCGACGAGGTGATCGAGGCCACCCGGTTCGCTCCCGCCCGTGTGGAAACCGCGCTCCGTTATTCCCGCCGGCAGGGGCACATCGCCTGCGACGAGGGTGGAAAGTGGTCCGTGACGTGGCTCTGGTACCGCGCCGTGACGCGGGTACTGGAACGCAAACACTTCCTCCGACTTCCGGACGCTTCGTGACCGATCCAATCGACAGGAGCTCGCCATGCGTGCACGAGCGATGAAAGCCGTCCGTCCCCGATCGCACCACCCTGTCGCGACAGCGCTCTTGGCGTTTACCATCGCGCCCGGCGTTCGAGCCGCCGAGGAAGCCCCCGACGTAGGCCAACTCGTCGACTTCATTCGCTGGAGCGGTCTCTTCGCGTCGCTGTTCGTGATCGTCGGAGCGGGCGTGCTTGCTCGGTTTCTGAAGGGACTCGTCGATCGCCTCGGTGAGAGCTTCCCCGACAAACGCCTCACACTGCAAAAAGTCGAATCGTTCGTCCGGTTCGGACTCTACATCGCGACGGGCGCCGTGGTCACGGCGCTGAGCTTCCGCATCAATCAGACGGTACTCGCTCTGGTGGGCGGCACCCTCGCCGTGGCGGTGGGTTTCGCCATGCGCGATCTCGTTGCCGCGATGATCGCCGGAGTGATCATCATGTTCGATCGCCCCTTCCAAGTAGGGGATCGGGTCGAGTTCGCGGGAGAGTACGGCGACGTCACGGCAATCGGCCTTCGCAGCGTGCGCATCCAAACCCTCGACGACAACACTGTGACCGTCCCCAACAACAAGGTCCTCACGGACGTCACCTCGTGCGGGAACTACGGCGCCCTCGACATGCAGGTGAGTGTCGAATTCTTCATCGGCATCGATCAAGACGTCGAGCTCACCGAGCGCCTCGTCAGAGAAGCGATGCTCACGAGCCAATTCGTGCACTTGGAAAAGCCCGTCGTGACGCTCGTGAAAGAGGTCATCCAAGAAAACTACGTGGCTCTGCGCGTCGTCGCGAAAGGCTACGTGCTCGACACGAAGTACGAATCGGCGTTCGGCAGCGACGTGACCAAGCGCGCGCTCTCGGCATTCCGAGCGCACGGCATCGCCCCCCCGGCAGTGCTGCATCGAACGATCGGGTGAAGCAAACCGCCGGTCTTCGAAGGAACCGTCAGAACGAGATACTGAAGGCGACTTCAGGGTAAAACTGGTCGCAGTCGGTTCCGAAGTCCCCCTGGTCGCAGTCGAAGAGTCGTTCGTACACGATGCCTCCACCGATGTAGCTCGTCTCGTGTACGGGGATGCTGATACCGGCCCGCGCACCCCAGCTCGTGAAGTCGTCTCGATCCTCGATGAAGTACGCGCGGAAGAAGGCTCCCAAGTACGGATTCACGTAGGGAACTTGGTAAAAGACGTACCTCGCTCCGGGAGTGAGCGTCATGATGAAAGGGTCTCCGAAGATCCAAGCCTGCGCGTCGAGAGAGGCTTCGAAGCCGTCGAAGACGAAGTAGCCCAAGCCCGCTCCGAGAATCATGTAGTCGTCGATGGCCGTCGAACCACCGCCCACCACGACGGAGATGCGAACGCGTCCTTTGGCGAAGGGTCCTCGGTAGCCCCCGTGATCTTCCCGGCGCGCGCTCTGCTGCACCGGCTCGAGACGAGCTTCCGACTCCCGAGTCGTTTGTGCCTCGACTCGCCCGGCCTCTCCCGCGCCGGAGTCGACGACCGGTGGCGGTCTGCCCGAGGGGTCGTTCTGCGCAAGATCTGCCGAAGCTTCGGAGGCGGGGACGGGAGCGGCCACCCCGTCGACCTGGACCGGGAGAGAAGGTTCTGGGTCGGGCGGCTCGGGTGAGGGCTCGTCAGGTGCCGCAGGCTGGGCCGAGACGGCGGAAGCAGTCAGCGCCCAGGCCAGGAGTCCTGTCCACGCGAAAACCTTCATTCGACGTCCTTCGTTCGGGGACGGCTGAGCTCGACCCGGGAGCGGGACGCTCAGCCCCTATCGGGGACGGCTCAAAACCGCCCCGAGCTAAGCGTGAAAAGTACCCCACCAGTCTCACCAAGCTCATCCAAGCAGCCCAAGTGGGGCACGCACGGCAGGCCGGGGTGCTCGATTCTCGGGCGTTTCCTCCGCCCTACGGATGGGTGGGGCCACGAACACTCGTGACCCTTGTCGAATGACAATCGGGTGGCATGCTCCCGGCGCCATGAGCAAAGACGATTTCGCTTCGATGTTCGAGTCCTCCGCTGCGAGCGGTGACCTGCGTTCCACTCGGCGCCTGAGCGCCGGCGAGGTGGTCGAAGGGACGGTGATCGAAATCAGCGGCGGCTCGGTCTTCGTCGACGTGGGAGGGCAGGCCGACGCGCAGATCGATCTCACGGAGTTCGACGATCGCGCTCTCGAAGTCGGGATGAAGGTTCGGGCCACGGTGCTCAAAGCAAACCCCGAGGCACCCGTCCTCACCGTGTCGGTGGGGCGCGGCGGGGCAGCGCTCGACACCACCACGCTTCACTTGGCCCAGGAGGCCGGCACACCCGTGAACGGTACCGTCACACAAGCGGTCAAGGGTGGCGTGAGTGTCGACATCGGGGGCATTCGCGCTTTCTGCCCCGCATCGCAGCTCGAGCGCGGGTACGTGGAGAATTTCGACGAATACGTGGGCCAGACCTTCGACTTCAAGATCGTCGAGATCAAAGAAGAGGGGCGGAACGTCATCGTGTCGCGTCGAGCGCTCCTCGATGAGCGTCACAAGCTCGCAGCGCAGGAACTCGCGAACCAGCTCGAAGTCGGAGCGACCGTGCACGGTACCGTCAAGAACGTCGTGCGCCACGGTGCCGTGATCGACCTCGGTGGAGGCGACGGCTTCGTCCACATCTCCGAGTTGGCTCGTCACCGCGTCGAGCGCGTGGAGGACGTGGTCTCGGTGGGCGAAGAGGTCGACGCGCAGGTGATCTCCATCGATCACGGCGAGCGCGGGCTTTCGATTCGCCTGTCACTCAAGGCACTTTCCGCCGGAGACGCAGGAGAGGCCCCTCAGAAAGACGAAGTCCTCGACGGAGAGGTCGTCAAACACGTCGGCAACGGTCTGATCGTCAAGACGGCCAAGGGAGACGGCCTGGTGCCGGTCCGTGAACTGGACCTCCCCCCTGGTGCCGATCATCGTCGCGCCTACCCGACCGGGCGCACGCTTCGGGTCGTTTTGGTGGCCCGGGATCCCGCGAGCGGAAAGCTCCGCTTTAGCGTGGGCAAGGTCGCCGATGTCGAGGAGCGCGCGAACTACCGTGAGTTTTCCCGAGACCAGAAGGGCAAGTCGGGCGGCGCTTCCCTCGGGAGCTTCGGCGACCTCTTGGCGGGCAAGCTCGCCGGACTGAAGACTGCGCCGGCACCCGTCCCTGCGCAACCCGCCGCCAAACCGCAGGCCCGAGCACCAGAGGGCCCCACCGAGGCTCCTCGAACGACCTCGCACGGTCCCTCGAAAGGACGGGTCGCTCGGGATCCCTTCGAGGCTCCGCCGGTTCGGCCGGAGCAGAAGAAAGCTCCCCAGGGCGTGCATCGCCGCAAGCGCTGACAATTGAGGAGCGGGAAGCCGTGCCGTGCCTCATTCGGCGCTGCGCGTCATTGCGACGTCTAAGAGCTCTCGGCTTGCAGGCTTTCGCGCGTGAGCATGAGCCGCTTCCGCTCAGGTCCCCAACGATAGTTGCCCACCGCGCCTGACTTTCGAATCACTCGGTGGCACGGCACCACGAAGGACACCGGGTTCTTGGCGACTGCGGAAGCCACGGCCCGAGTCGCCGTGGGGTGACCAACCGCCGCCGCCAAGCCCTCGTAGGGGATGACCTGGCCCTCGGGGACTCGAAGCAGCGCGCGCCAAACCTGAAGCTGAAAGTTCGTGCCACGGAGATGCACGAGCAAGTCCCCGGGCGCTCCCGAGAAGATCTGCTCCGCGACAGCCCGAGCGCTCGCGTCGTCGCGCAGGAGCCGAGCCAAACTCCACTCGTCGCGAAACTCCGCGAGGTCGCGCCGCTCTTGGTCGACGAAGCGAAGGTCGCACACGCCGCGCGGCGTACTAGCGACGAGACACACGCCGTAGGGACTGTCACAGAGCCCCCAGCGAACCACCAGGTCGCGGCCGCGGCCTCGATATTCCGCCGGCGTCATGCCTTCCACCGTCACGAAGAGATCGTGCAGACGACTCGGACCCGAGAGGCCCAGCGAAAGTGACGTCTCCAAGAGGGCCGCGTTTCCCGCGAGCAGGGCCTTGGCTCGTTCCAGGGTGAGCCCTTGCACGAATCGCTTCGGACTCACACCAGCCCAACGCTTGAACAGCCGCTGGGTGTGGTGCTGCCCGATGCCCAAATGAGCCGCCAGCTCGCCCAAGCTCGGCTGCTCGTGCGCGTGGACAACCAGGTATTCGATCGCTCGGGCGATCCGCTCGTAGTCGGCTCGCGCGCCTCCGACGGACTGATCGGCGCTCATGAATCGAGCCTACCGAGCAAGCGGCCTCCGACGACCCGATTCTTGCGATCCGATCGAGAAGCTGGCGCTTCGTGGCGCTCGGCCCCCCCCCGGAGCGCGCCCCCTGCTGGCCCATCCCGCCCGAGGATTACGCGGCCTTTCGCGACCCCCGGGGCGGGACCGGGAGATTTTTCTCGAACCGGGTGGGAACTTTGGGGGGACCTTCTCGTTCAACTCCATGAACCCCCTCGTTCGGAATCCCCCGCGGAGGGACGAGCCCGTCTCCCAGGCACTCCATGGCAATCGCGCTTTCGGTCTTCAGCAAGGAGTATTCCGAGCCTCGCTCGGTCCCGAGCGAAGTGGACGCCGAAACGCTCGAAGCAGCCCGCGCGGGAGACCTGGTCGCCGTCGAGCGATTCGTCCGTCACTACGAGCGGACTGTCTATTCCTTTCTGTCGCGCCACACCGGTCATGGACCCCACGTGGACGATCTCGCGCAGGAGGTGTTCATTCGTGCTTACCGCGCGCTGCCTCGCTTCGAGCTTCGAGACGACGTCAAAGTCTCCACCTGGCTCCTGACGATCGCCGTCCGCCTGGTTCAGGACGCCCGCAAGCGCCGCACGTTGCCGACGGTACCCCTGGACGAACACGAACCTCCTCCGATCGGACCGACTCCCGAAACCGAACGTCAGCGCCGCGAGCTCGTGCGCGCCTTCGAGTGCGCGGCGGCCGAACTCCCCGACGACCAACGCGCCGTTTTCCTACTCGCCGAGCTGCACGGACTCAGCATGGAAGAAATCGCCCGGGTGACCGGCGCCCGACAAAACACGGTCAAGACCCGTCTATTCCGCGCACGCACACGCCTCCGCGAGCTGCTCTCGGGCATTCGGGAGACCGCACGATCATGAGCCCGCACGACTACGAACAATGGACTGCCCAGGAGCCGCCGCGAGACTTCGCGTCGAGGACCGCTCGAGCGATGATCGCCTCGACGGCGACGGCAGGATCCCGACGCTCGGTCCGCGCGTCCCGGTCCTTGGTGATTTTGGCAGCAGCACTCCTGAGCGCCTCGGCATGGGGAGCCCTCGAAGCGAGCGGATTGTGGACGCGGGACGCCGCTTCACCGGCGTCGGACGAGTCTGCGACCGACAGCCCAGGCGAGCCTCCGGTCGACGGTAAGTCGGTCGAACTCCCCGCAGAGTTCGCCCCCTCCGAGTCGCCCCTCCCCTCGGACGACTCGAGCCCCTCCGCTACAGCTCCCCCGCCTCGTCGGGCCGCACCACGCCGCATCACAGCTCCGCCAGCCTCGGCGGAACCCGCCCCCGCGACTTCGTCAGAGCCTGAGTTGCCACCGCAACCACCGAGGAGGGTCCCCCCCCCGCGTTGCGAGTGCGGTCCCGGCGCCGTGGTCTGCTCTTGCGCCGAGTAAGCGACCTCCGCCCTCACCCGTCATCCCGTCGCGCTCTTCGACCTTCCGAGTCCCCAGCCCACTCGTGCATGCGCGCGAGCACGGCCGAACTCGGCCTCGAACCAGAAACGCACACCCGAAGGAGAATTCGTGTCCACACCGATCATGCACACCATCTGTCCGTTCGTCGCGGGTCTCGCGACTTTCGTCTCGTCAGTGTCCGCCCATGCCGAAGAGTCGTCCCCCCCAGCCCCGAGCGTGGAGCGGCCCGGACCGAAGAGCGGAACGCGGACCATTAAACGGTTCGAAACACAGCGCGCCTACTCGTACGAATTCGACGACGATGATCTGCTCGGCTCGATGACTGCCCCGAATGGCTCCGACATTCGCGTCAGGCGACCGGGCTCGCGGGTCATGTTGCTCCGCCCGCGAGTCCAGTTCGTTCGCGAGATGCTAAAGTCAGTCGAGGACTTGTGATGGCCCGACGGCTGCTCCGAAAGCGGTCTTTCGTCCGCGCATTCCTGGCGGCGTCTACCCTCCTCGTCGGTTGCGCAGCGCCGCGCCAGAACGGGGGCGCGATTCGAGTGAACCAGGCTGGCCTCTGCGCTCGCCTCGCCGCGGCCGGCTATGCGGAAACCGGCGCTTCGCCACGGAAGGACGCGGTTGCCTGTCGGGGTTCGTCTGGACCTGAATCGAACCGTTGAGGTCAGGCCGCCCCCAACTGAACCTCCAGCCGTTTCACTTCCCTCACCTCTCCCATCACGAGAACGCGGATCCCGGGCGCGAGCACGGCGTCGCGCCCGGGGTTGTAGACGTAGGTGTCGTCCGGCAGGTGGAAGCCGATGACCAACAAATCCGCTTGCTCCCGAATCCGCGCCTCCATCAACGTCTTCCCGGCCATCGGAGCTTCCGGCGACACCAGGATCTCCTCGAAGAGCATGTTTTCGTTCAAGCGAAGCGCTTCGAGGAACTTCGTTACGGTCGGCCAGATCAGCTCGCTCGCCAGACGGAAGCCTCCAATTTGCTGAGGACTCACCGTCCGGGTCGCCCCGGCTCGAAGAAGCTTCGCCTCGTTGTGTGCCTCGACCACCTTGGCCACGATGCAAAGCTTCGGGCTGAGAGTGCGTGCAGACAGCGTGACGAAAAGGTTGTCGCGATCCTCCGAAAGCGCACACACGAGACCAGCCGCCCGATGGATTCCGGCCTCTTCGAGCACGCGGTCCTCCGTCGCATCCCCAGGCACATGGAGGAGCTCGGTTCCCAGCTCCGTGGCCATCGCATGGACGGCTCCCTCGTCGAGGTCGATGACCACGAAAGGTCGGCCCGCGCGATGCAGCTCCGAGGCCACGTAGCGACCGACCCGCCCGCATCCGGTGACGATGAAGTGATTCTCGAGGCTTGAAATCTTCTTCTGCATGCGACGCCTCCTCACGACGGTGCCGAGCGCCCCTTCCACGAACAAAGCCGTCAATGTGGATTGGAAGAACGCGAGAGTGATCAGACCGAAAACGATGGTCCCCGCGGAGACCAAGCGCGCCCACCGGTGCTCGGCGAGGTGGGGCAACTCCCCATATCCAACCGTCGAAACCGTGATCAGCGAAAAGTAGACCGATTCGAGCAGGTCGTACTCCCCCTCGCCGGTCATCCAGATCGAAACACCTCCTCCGACGACCACGAGCCAGAAAATGAACAACGTGAAGGCAACGCGGTACGGCCAACGCCGCCAGGGCGGACGTTGCTCGAGCTGGATCTGGTGTTCGATTCGCTCGCGAGCATCCATCGGGGGGGTCAAGCGACTATAGCGACCATCGCTGGCGATGGTCGTGGAAAACGGATCGGTTCACCGGGAGACCCTTCCCGTCCGTCGGACACGACATCGGCCGAGCGTACCGCCACGAATCGGATGCGACGTTGCCACGATGGCGATGTGTCTCAGCACTTCCACCATCCCGCGCGTCATCCTGTCGCATCGATTTGGCTCCGAGAAGCTCCCAGTTCGAAGCGAACAGAGACAGCTCATAGCGAGCACCGCGCGCGATACCTACGAAAATGCAGCTCACGAGCCGCCCACATCGTAAAACGAGCATACCCCTTCAGTGCCGATGGCACATGCATTGCTTGGACGCGGTTCATGGAACGACCCAGAAGAACGGATCATGTCGCCGAGCGCGGCATGACTCTCGTTGAAGTCCTCATCGTGGTGACGATCATCGCCGCCATCACCGGAGCAATCGCGGTTTCAGCCATCGAGTACTCGAAGCGTGCGCGGCTGAAACTAGCTCAGACCGGAGCCAACACCATTCGCACGGCCGTAGCGGGCTACTGGGCGGCGGAACCTTCGTCCAACTGCCCCGACGTGAACGCCTTGTTTACCTCGGGGTTCCTGGACCCAGGCGCTTCCCACGAGGACCCCTGGGGACAGCCCTGGACGATCACCTGCGAGGGAAGTCTGGCACGTGTCACCTCGGGGGGGCCGGACCTGGAGAGGGGCACCGAGGACGACATCGAAGCCCCGAAGCGACGATCTTCGGGCCCTTGATCGAGCTGGCACCGCCTGCCGGCACCACCCCGGGCGGCCAAGGGAGACGCAGCCGGTTCAGGGTTCGACGGCGCCGCCTTCACGGACCCAGCTGCGAAGCTCCTTCGGGAGGACCACCCGTCGCTCGACCAGATCACGCACAGTGTCCCGGAGTGTCTCTCCAGGATCACGCGCAGCCCAACCGAGCTCCGCTTCCGCCTTCTCGCTCGAGCAGTACCAGTAGCACTGCGCCATCGCCACGCTGGTTCCGTCCACCACCGGTTCTCCTCCGATGGCACGAATTGCCCGTTCGTAGATCTGGTGGGCTCCCAGGGCCAAAGGTCGATTCTTCGGCATCCGCAAGATGGGCGCCGGAACGTTCGTCAGACGCGAAAGCCGCTGAAAGAAAGCCGCCACCGAGAGATTCATGGCGTTCAGGAGGTACCGCTCGCCGGCGCGGCCACGCTCGAACGCGAGGCGCATCCCGAGGGCTGCGTCCCGAGCGTCCACGAACGCCATGCCTCCCGCTGGAACGGCGGGAATGGCTCGTGCCAGGAACTTGCGAACGTCGCCCGTCGAAGACTCCCGCGTATCACCGGGACCGAGCAGGAGAGACGGGTTCACCACCACCACCTCGAGGCCATCTCGATTCTGCTCGAGCGCGGCCCGTTCGCCGTACAGTTTGGTGCGGTAGTACGGCCAGGGTGCGATGAGCTCGAGCGGCGCCTCGTCGGCCTCCGTGGCAATGGCTCCGGAGTCGCGACTGACGGCGATGGTACCGCTCGTGCTGGC
>JBNKGC010000192.1:0-11322 GCA_050289625.1 Polyangiaceae bacterium
TTGCGCTGTCTTCGGCGTCCGGGGTCCGCGACGCCCGGAGTCCGTTTCGCGCTGGGATCTGGCCTATGCTAAGAGGCGTTCGCCCATGGCCTTGCTGCGATTCCGAACCCGACTGCTGACCGCCTGCGCGCTGGCCGCACCTCTCGTGGCGATCGGACCGAGCGGGCTGGGCCCGACGCCAGCCCAAGCGGCCATCGTCGAGCGCGTCGTGGCCGTGGTGGGTGAAAAAGCGATCCTCCTGAGCGATCTCCGGGATCGCGCCCGCCCCTTCTTGGTCCGCGTCTACGAGAACGTACCCGACGGGCCCCAGCGCTCCGCAGCGATCTCCCAGGTCTACAAGGCGGTGCTCGGTCGCATCGTCGAAGAGGAGCTGGAAGACCGCGCCGCCAGCAAGGCGGGCATCGTGGTCACCGCGAAGGAAGTCGATCAGGCACTGGCACGGGTGGCCGCCCAGAACGGGGTCTCGGAGGAGGTGCTGTTCGCCGAAGCCAAGCGCTCGGGTCTGACCGAATCGCAGTACCGGGACGAACTGCGTCGCCAGGTGCTTCAGGCCAAACTCGTCAACGTCCGCCTCCAGGGGCGGATCCGCATCACCGAAAGCGATCTGAAGAGCGCCTACCGGCGCATCGTCAGCGAAGAAAGAGCGCAGCTGCGCCAGCGCTTGATGCGCCTCGCCATCCCCGCCGGGAGCACCGCTTCAGAACGCCAGAAGCAAGCCGCTCTCGCCAACTCGCTGGTGGAGCGAGCGCAGGCCGGCGATGATTTTCGGGACCTGGTCGAGCGCTACTCGGTCGAACCCGAGGCCCAGCGCCTGCAACCCTCGCGCCCCCCGATCGAAGAGCCCCCGGCGCTGCGCCGAGCCACCGCCGGCCTAGACGTCGGCGGCATTTCCCAGCCGGTTCGTGTGGGAGATTTCCTGGTGATCGTGCAGGTCATCGAGCGTGAGCAGGGGCAAATCCCAACCTTCGAGGAAGCGCGACCGGCGCTTCACGAGCGCGTCTACATCGAGAAGATGGGTGCCGCCCGGCAGCACTGGCTCGACGGACTGCGCAAACGCACGCACGTCGACATCCGCCTCTGAAAAGCGGTCCCCTGCGGAAGACCTCCCCCAAGGCCTCCGCCGGAATGACAGGGTGACGCGTTTCGCTGGGGCGTCTGCCAACACGTCGCACCGAGTGCCCAGCCACCCCGGCGCTCGGACACGAATGTCCGAGGATAGGCTGCGAAGCAGGCGGTCTCGATTCGGACCCAAAGCCCGTCGAGCCGCATCAAATGGCTGAACGCAGGTCGAAAACGACTCGCCTTCCGCTTCGTCTGGCGGTCGCGACAGCAGTAGGTGCGGACGGCGCCCGAGCCGATTGCCACATGGCATGGTGTGTGCTGAAACGCCGAGGTGATGCGCCAGAGCCGCCGATTTTCGACAGCACTGCCCTGCCGCGCGGTGTTCGCCGGCGGTCTCGCCTGCGGGGCGCTGCTCTCGGTAGAGCCCGCACACGCGCAAACGGTGACCTTGGCCCCCACGGGCTTCGACATCCTGCGCGAGGAAGAGCGCCCCGACGGCGAGTTCCCTCAGTGGATCAACCGCGATGACTGCCTGAACGACGACGACGCCCTCGCGGAACCGACCCGAATCAAAATCAGCCCACAGATCGTGGGCGCCAACACGTCGCAGAACGTCCAGGTCTGGGTTGGCGCTGGTGCGGACTGCACCGACCCCGATCAACGACTGGGAACGAACGCCCGTTGCTGGCAGGTCGCGGAGAACACCGCCGGCACTTTGAACCCCCTCTTCGTCAGCCCTCGCGACGTCGTCCAGGGCGCCTATGACGTTCAGAGCTCGAACGTCGATCCAAACGCGATCGGTAGCGGCACCAGAGCTTCCTGCGATCTCACTGTCCAGCAAACCGCGCTGACCTTCTACATCCTCCTCGTCGACGGTGGAGGCGAAGTACTCAACTTTGCCACCTGGGAAGACACCTCCCTCGACATCATCGCCCCGCCTCCCCCATCGAGCGCGACGGCGGGAATCGGCGACCAACGCCTGATCCTCGACTGGAAGGTCAGCGAAGGCGACGAACGCGACGACACCCAGGGCTTCAACTTCTACTGCGTCCCGGGCGATCCGGCCGCTGCTGCAGCCGTCGGGACCGGCGGCGGTTCGGCAACTGGTGGCGCCGCCGGCGCCGCCGGGGCTGCGGGTGCGACCTCGAGCGAACCCGTGGCATCGGGCCCGGTCGAATGCGCGACGTTCGATCTCACGCCGGGAGAATTTCCCCCAGAGGAGTTCTTGTGCGGAAGCGCTAGCGGCCGCGCAGCACGTGACGGCGAGACGGACAACTCCCTCACCAACGAGACGACCTACGCCGTTGGCATCGCCGCCACCGACGTGCGTGGCAACGTGGGGCTTCTGTCGGAACTCACCTGCGGCACCCCGAAAGAGGTCACCACGTTCTTCGAGGGGTACCGCGAGTCCGGAGGCGTCGGAGGCGGGGGCTTCTGCGGCATCGGTGGCGTGCCCGCGTCGGGAGCTTTCCTAACGACTCTCGGCGCCGGCGCGCTCGCTTGGCTCACCCGACGACGGAGGCGTAGGTCATGAGCACCATCCCGATCCGGCTCGCCCGAGCTGGCATGCCCGTGCTGCTGGCCGCAGCCGCGTGGTCGACAACTTCGTCTGCCTGGGCTCAAGCCGAGCCCACGCCCGGAAGTACGCCGGACGAAATCCGCACCCCGCCGAACTACGATCCCTTTCGCTATCGCTCGGACCAGTTCGGCGCGGTCGAACTTCGCTTCGGACGCTACGTGCCCAACATCGACGACGAGTTCGACGGGGCAGCAACACCGTACGAGACGGTGTTCGGTGACGACACTCGGTTCTTCGGGGGCCTGGAGGTGGACTGGCAGATCCTACGCATTCCGGGCGTCGGTACGCTAGGTCCCGGCATCGGTTGGGCGTACACGCGATCCAGTGGTCTCGCGCCGCTGGCGAACGAACCCGGGCTTTCCGCACAGAAAACCGTGCTCTGGATCATGCCCATGTACCTGAGCGCGGTGCTCCGCATGGACGTGTTCATGCGCAAGTGGCAGATCCCCCTCGTCCCGTACGGGAAGTTTGGCCTGAGCTACGCGCTGTGGAGCTCCACCGATGGCAACGGCCGGTTGGATCGGGCAGATGGGGTCGCTGGACGCGGTTCCGAAACGGGGCTCCAGTTCGCCCTCGGCGGGATGTTCTGGCTCAACGCGCTGCACCCGCAAGCCGCGCTCGACATGGACAACGCCACGGGCATCAACAACGCCTACGTGTTCTTCGAGTGGTTCGTGAGCGACGTCGACAGCTTCGGAGGCGGCATGCAGGTCGGCACCAACACCTGGGTCACCGGGCTCGCTCTCGAGTTCTGAGCATCCACCGAGCGTGGGTTCGGAGCCCGCTCGGCAACGCCGAACGCCGCGGCAGGGATCAAGCCGCGCGGAATGCTCAACGGGCTCGGAGCAACCGAGACAGGTTCTTCTTCTCCCAGCGAAGCGCCCGTTCGTAGTGTCGATAGTGACGCTCGCGAACGGCGAACTCCGGGGGATGAAAATGGAATCGGCCTCCCACCTCGGCCCATGGCACGACGTGGTGCAAAAGCTCGTGGTGGAGGATGTACCCGACGAAATAGCGGGGAACCCAGTCGTGATCGAGTACGGGGTGCACGCGGATCAAGCGCTCCGACGCGCTGTAGGTCCCCAGCTTGATCGTTTTGCGCGACCCATTTTGGGGTGAGGTACGACGACCCCAGGTCACGAGCACTTCGTCTGCCGCGTGACCAAAGTAGCGATCGACCACCTCGCGGCGCAGTGCTTCGAGGTCGTAGATTTCGCCCTTGGTCCGGAGGGGTCCCCTCACGGGACGCGCCGCGCGAATCCGATGAAAGTTCGCGTCGATGAACGCGCCGATCGTCTGGCTGGCAGCCGGATCGTCATCCACGACGTAGCGGACCAACGCATCGGCAATCGACTCGGGCGCTCCGAGAAACATCAGGTGGAGACGCACGCGAAGTGCCCCGCGCTCCCGTGTGTAGCTGAGCATGCGCCTCAGGTTGTCGGTGACCGACAGCTGCACCGGTCCGCCTTCCGCCATTTCGAGACGCCGCTCGAGCGCCTGACGCGCGCCCTCGTGAATGAAGATCTGGGGGCCGCTGCGCGCAAAAGAAACGTTCAGGCGATGGATCCGGGGGTCGGGAAGACGCAGGGCCGCTGGCGCGAGTCGAGCTGCCGTCTCACCAGCCCGCCCGGGTTGGCCCCGAGGGGCCAAAAGACCCACGAGGTTGGTTCGCGCCCCCATGACCAAGGGAGTGAGCGCCGCCCCCAGGCCGGTCAAGGAATGGGGCTTAAGTCATCGAGATCCTTCGGGTTTTCAACCGCGGTCGGAAGCTGGCCCAAAACACCAGTAACCCTCGGAAATTACTGACTAAAAACGCGGCAGCCCGCCGGCCTTGCTCCCAAAACACGTGCGACCGCTCGGCAGGCCGATCCGTCCCTGCCTCGCGGTCGCAACGCGCTTCCGGGCCGTCGTGCCGAGGCGCGTCGGACCCGCTTCATCATTCGTCAGTTGGCGCGTGCCGCCCGCCGCGCTGCGCCGTTGGCCTTGCCTTTGGCAGCAGACGACTCCTCCTCCTGATTCGGCGCGGCATCGGTTGCCTGTGCCGCTCCGGCGCCAACCCCATGCTTGGCAAGCACCTGGCGCGCGAGCTGCTCCATCTTGTCGGGGTGCTGCTCGAGGTACGTGCGCGCGTTGTCTCGACCCTGGCCAATGCGCTCGGAGCCGAGCGAGTACCAGGAACCGCTCTTCTGGATCAGGCCCGCATCGGTGGCTTGATCGATGATCTCGCCCGATCGACTCACCCCCTTGCCGTACAGAATGTCGAACTCGACCTCACGGAACGGCGGCGCCATCTTGTTCTTGACTACCTTCACGCGAGTTCGGTTACCGACGACCACCATGTCCTTGTTCGGACCTGCCTCTTTGATGGCACCAATGCGACGCACGTCCAGTCGCACCGACGCGTAGAACTTGAGCGCGTTGCCGCCCGTCGTGGTCTCGGGGCTGCCGAACATGACGCCGATCTTCATGCGGATCTGGTTGGTGAAGAACATCATGCAGTTGGAGCGCGACACCGAAGCCGTCAACTTGCGCAGTGCCTGGCTCATCAGGCGCGCCTGCAGACCAACGTGGCTGTCGCCCATGTCGCCCTCGATTTCCGCCTTCGGCACCAGCGCCGCGACCGAGTCGACCACGACCAGATCCACCGCGCCCGAACGCACCAGCATGTCGGCGATTTCGAGTGCCTGCTCACCGTAGTCCGGCTGGCTGACGAGCAGCTCGTCCGTCTTCACTCCGAGCTTCTTGGCGTAGTTGATGTCGAGGGCGTGCTCTGCATCGATGAAGGCCGCGACACCTCCCTGCCGCTGCGCGCTGGCAATGGCATGCAGGGTCAGCGTCGTCTTGCCGCTCGACTCCGGCCCGTAGATCTCGACGATGCGGCCCTTCGGATAGCCACCAATCCCGAGCCCGATGTCGAGCCCGAGCGATCCCGAAGGGATGACCTCGATGTCTCGGCCGATCTTGTGGCCTTCCTTGAGGCGCATGATGGCCCCTTCACCGAACTCCTTCTGCACACTGGCAATCGCGAGATCGAGTGCCTTGGTCTTGCTCTTGTCGTCCATCTTGGTCCGCCTGCTGTTCTGGGATTGGAGTTCTGCTGTTCTTCGGGGCTTGCGGCGAGTGCTTCGGCCTACCGCGGGCACGCCCCCACGGGCACTTATGGAAGCTGACGCCTTCAGGGGGAAGAGCCCCCGTCTTTCGAAGCCAGACTTACTGTGCGGTTGTTCAGCTGTCAACTATTCGACCGGAAGTTGCCTGTCACAGCGCCAACACATTGCAATTATGGCACTTTTTCTGAAAGGCGCCGCCATCGTTCCGCGAGAGGCACCTTTCCTTGTTCAGTGGTTTGCGCAGGTGTCTCGGTCCAGTCGACCGCCTTCAGCCAACCGCGCCCCTCACGGCTCGCACTCGCTCGTGCCGCGCGGCGCGCCCGCACGAAGCCACTCGAGCAACCTCTCGCGTTCGACCGCTCCGAGGGCCTCCACCGGCGGTTCCAACCGGTGGCTCAGTGGCGGCATCAACTCGAGCTCGAGCTGCGTCACCATGCGTGCTGCCACGCTCGTCCCGCTGCGGTCGACCTGGATGTCTTCCCAGGTGACGAGCGGAATGGTCGCGCCGTTTTCCTGAGGCTCCCCGTGACAGCGATGGCAGCGCGACTCGAGGATTGACTGAACGTCGCAGAACCCGAGCTCCGTCTCGTCGGGACGGGACGTTCCCTCACTCGCCTCCGAGCAACCAGACGCGAGAAGACCCCACATCAAGAGTCGCCACCAGCCAGGCGCACCGGACCGGCGAGATCCTCTTGAATCGAGACAGACAGCTCTCATCGGGTTCCTGGGGCTCGTTCCGTCGGCGCCTCGCTCTCGGGCTTGGGTAGCTTTTCGACTTGAACACGTTCCGCACGCCTATCGGAAGCCCTGACCACGAAAAAGCGAAATCCACCCAGGTCGACCGAATCTGCCATGCGCGGTATTCGGCCCAGCCGCTCGGCCATGAAACCACCGAGGCTCACCGATTCCACTTCCTCGTCGACGTCGTCGATGCCGAGCAATTCGAAAACACGCCGCGTCTCCGCGAGCCCTCGGCACACGAGTACTCCGTCCGGTCGTCGGACGATGAAGGGGTCGACGCGATCGCTCTCGTCCATGATTTCCCCAACGATTTCCTCGAGCACGTCCTCAAGGGTCACGATGCCTTCGGTGCCGCCGAACTCGTCGACCACGATGGCCATGTGATTCCGCTCGTCTTGAAAACGCTTGAGCATCTGCTCGAGCGGTATCGATTCGGGAACGAAGGGAGCCGGACGAACCAAAGCGTTCAACGACACCTCGTCGTCGCTCTGGGCTTCGTGCACGGCGAACAGCAGATCGCGGACGAGCACGATGCCTTCGACGCGATCGACCTGCCCCTCGCTCGAGTAAGGGAACCGGCTGTAGCCCGACTTTTTGGCGAGCGAGAGGCTCTCGGCCAGCGTCTGCTTGCCGGAAAGGAACGTCACGCCCGTGCGCGGCACCATCACGTCGTAGACCGTCAGCTCCCGCAGTTTGGCCGCGCCCTCAATCATCGAAGCGGTGCCCTCGGCGAGGGCACCCTCGGTGCGGCCGAGCTCTGCCAAGAGGCGGATCTCTTCGAGGGAGGTCACTGGATTGGCTTCCCCCGGCCTCAGCAAACCGACCAACCTTCGCGTGAGGAAGATGAGCGGCATGAAGAGCACCACCAGAGCGCGCACCCAGTACACGACGGGCACGATCACCCCGGAGGTGTGTGTCACGCCCAGAGTCTTTGGGATGATCTCGCTGAAGAGCAAAATGCTCGCCGTGAAGGCCACGGTGAAGGTCCACAACGAAGGCTCACCGAAAACCTGCACGTAGCTCGCGCCGGCGACCGCAGCACCGATGGTGTTGGCCGTGGTGTTCAGGATCAAGATCGCCGCAATGGGAACGTCGATCTCACGCTTGAAGCTTTGGAGGATACGCCCCGCCCGAGAGTCACCGAGGGCCTGCACTTGCGCGTGGCTCACCGAAAGCAACGCCGCCTCAGAAATCGAGCAAAAGAACGACGTAATCAGCGCGAAGCTGACGGCTAGGACGAAGACGACCATCCGGGGGAGTGGGGACAATACCAAAAAAGCCGGTCACCCCGTGTGGGTGACCGACTCCTCGCCTCGGGGGGGCCCTTGGACGGCCCTGATCTCCCGAGGAAACCCGCTCAAAGGCGGGAGGTGGCGGCGCTTGGCCCTGTCTCAGCGCCGCGGCATACCGCCACCTGGTGCGATGATCCGCGACGGACCCCCACCTGGCGCACCGCCCGGGCCCCCCGGAGGCCGCCCGCCGCCGGCGAGGCGCTGTTGCTGTTGCTGGAGGAACTGGGCCACGAGCCGCGAACGCTCGACGGCGAACTGCTTCACCTCGCGGTTGGGCGAGCCCGCCAAAGCGTTGAGCAGCTTAGTGACGCGCTCGATGTCGCGCTTCTGGAAGAGAGCCTCGAAGTAGTTGTTCGCGAGGCGAACGTCGCTTGCCATCTTCGCTTCGTGCTTTGACAGGAGCTCGACGATGTCGTCCAGCTTGCCCTGTTGACCCCAGAGCGCCGTCAGGCTGACCAGGGCGAGAGGATCGCTCGGATTGCGGTCGACCGCCTTCTGCGCCCACTCGAGAGCCTTGTCTCGAGTGTCGGTCTGGCCCGCGAAGATGCCCTGGATGGCGACGAAGGGCGCGGCGCTTTTCTTGTTGGGCTCTGCGTCTGCGAGCTGAGTGACTGCTTCGAGCGCGGCCGCTTCACCCTTTTGGTCACGCACGCTCGTGAACAGATAGGCCCAGGCATCGATGCAGTTCGGGTCGATCTGAATTGCGTTCTCGACCGCCCCGCGTTCCGCCTCGGCGTCTTCCTTCCCTTGGTAGACCTTGGCGAGGTGAAGCGCCGGGAAGGGGTTGTCCGGGAGTAAGTTGCGCGCGCCCTTGAGGGTCCCCTCGGCCTTGTCCCAGTTTTTGAGTTGGATCTGAGCGACGCCCAAGCCGAGCCAGTCTTCTCCGGAACCGCCAGACGCCACGACCTTGGCCAGGACCTTCTCGGCCTCGTCGAAGCGGCCGTACTTCATCAGCTCCTGCGCGAACAGACGACCGCGATTCAGGTCGTTCTTGTTCTCGGACCAGTGCTTCCGAAGACCGTCCAGCAAATCGTCGAGACCGATGGTGAGCGGGCGCCCCTCGGCATCTTGCACTTGAACCGCCGGACCGTTGAAGCCGAGCAGCTGCCACATCTGGTCCTGGGTTACCGCGAGCGGCCCCTTCTTCAGGGACTCGGTGAGCTCGTCGGTCGGCTTCGTCACTGGCATGACGACCAGGGCATTGCCGGGCACGCCACCGGGAAACGCACTGACGGGAGCCACGATGGCGGCGCCACCTTTGAGCTGCAGGTTGGCTGGCTGGGCCGAGGCGCCGGGGGGTCCGGGAGGCTGCTGGGTCATCTGTTCACCTTGGAGTCGTGTTTGCGGAGGGAGTTCCGCGAAATCTACGGCCACTGGGGCCGAAGAGGACGATGGAAATCGAGAACCCCGCGCGCCGCACTTCCGTGAAAGAGCGGTCCCTCCGTAGCCAGGTGGTCCCTTCGAGCCAGAGCAGGGCGCTGACGGGGCGCCGACGCTACCAGGGGGCCCCAAAGCGGGCAACACGGCTGTGGCGCCTCCCCGGCCTCGGCCACTCCTCGGAAGTGGCCCCTGGGCTCGGCTCTGCCTCGGAAGTTGCGCGTCGCAAAAAATGACGGCTCGTGCCACGGCGCTGGCGGCATCACCGCACGAAAAACGGCCAGGCTCACGCCCACAATACCCCCCAGGTGAAACGTGGCGAGGTCCCCCTCGGGCCGCTATAAAACGAAAACCCATGCCTTTCTACGGGCTCATCGGCATCGCGATCCTGATGATCGTGCACGAGTGCGGTCACTTCTTCGTGGCCCGGGCGTTCGGCATGCGCATCGAACGCTTCAGCATTGGTTTCGGTCCCGCGCTGTGGCGCCACAAACCGAAGGATGGCGACACGACCTACCAGGTCGCCCTGATCCCGTTTCTCGCCTACGTGCAGATCGCCGGGATGAATCCTTTCGAGGAGATCGACCCGAACGACAAGGGCAGCTACGCGAACGCATCGCTCATCGGTCGCATCGCGGCGATCATCGCGGGCCCCCTGGCGAACTACGTGTTCGCTTCGGTGCTGTTCTTCGCCGCCCTGATGCTGGGGGGCAAAGAAGTCCCAACCACCCACGTCGACGTCATGGACGACGGGGCCGCCGCCGCTGCTCAGATGATGGACGGCGACAAGATCGTCGCCATCGACGGTCAGCGCATCGAAAAGTGGGAAGACCTCCAGGAGGCCGTGTTCGACAGTCCGGAAAAGCCGCTCGTGTTTCAGATCGAGCGCAACGGACAGCCAATGTCGCTCACCGTCACCCCCAAGGAGGACTTCCGAGAAGTCGGGGGCAAGAAAGAGCGACGCGGACTGATCGGAGTCACTCCGGAACGTGCCCCCATGCCCTTCGGCGAAGCAGTGGAGCGCTCGATCGTGCAGCCAGCCACCATCGTCGCGCTAACCGTCCGCAGCATCGCTCGGATGATCACCGGGGAAGAGCCAGGGTCTTTGACCGGTCCCCTCGGCATCATGCGCGAGACGGAGAAGGCCGCCCAAGCGGGCCTCCCCGCCTACTTGATCTTCGTCGGCTTTCTGAGCACTTCGGTCGGCCTCTTCAACATGTTGCCCTTCCCCGCACTCGACGGTGGGCGCCTGATGTTCCTGGGCTACGAGGCCATCACCCGACGTCGCCCGAATCAGAAGGTCGAGGCTCAGATCCACGCCTTGGGCATGCTGATGCTGTTGGCGGTCTTGGTGGTGGTCACCTTCCGCGAGTTCGGCACCGACAAGAGCCCGAGCGAGCAGGCCGCCGAGCAACAGGCCAACGCTGAAGCCGAAAAGAAGCGCGAAGAAAAGACGGACGGCGACGAGAAGAAGTCCGACAAGGACTCGAAAGGCGCGCCGACTCCGGCGACATCAGCTCCGTAGAGGACGAGGGACGTTGGCCCACCACTCCCGGGCTGGCTAGGTTGTGGGTCCTATCGCCCAAGACCGCCTCGAGCTGCGCGATGACGGGCGCGTCGAGTACACCATGAAGCAAGTGTGGCGCGACGGCACTCGCGCCATCGTGCTCCAGCGGCTCGACCTCATCGCCCGCCTCTGCGCGATGAGCCCTCCTCCTCGCTTCAGCATGATCCGCTACCACGGTGTGCTCGCTCCGAACGCACGCCTGCGGTCTCAGGTCGTGCCGAGCCAGGAGCCAAAGCCCCTCGCGGAGGCGTCCCCAGCTGAGCCCGGTGACGCCAACCAACTCGGGATGTTTGGCGACGATGAGCAGAAGTAGCGGAGGCACCGGTGCGCAGAGGTGCGTCTTCGGGGCCCGCGGAGCGCGGCGGTGGGTCGCGCACCGGCGGTGCTTGTATCCGCTGAGCCCCTCCGTCGGTCGACCTTGTGGTCGTCAGCCCTGTCGCCGGGCCGTCCGTTGCAACCTATTTCCCTCGCGCTCGACCCCTCAGCTTAGCCATGAGGCAGGCAGGGCGGCACTTATGACATCTACAAGACGACGCGTGTGAATCAGCCGTCCATCGAGTGGAACGCGACGTTCGATCAGTATTGGAGCGTACG
>JBNKGC010000193.1:0-11141 GCA_050289625.1 Polyangiaceae bacterium
TTTTGCAGGCGTCAGGAAGGCAAACTGATCGGCGCTCTTGACCCGCGTTCAACGGGGGCCGAAACGACGGATGGCAGGCGAGGCCACTGGTTCCCTCAGTAGGATCGAGCGATCCCGCCGGCGCTGGGCGCGTGGCCGGAGGGCAACGCAACGGAGCACCGCTGTGGACGACACATTGGACACATTGTTGTTTCGATCATGAGTTCGAAACAATCCGGCAACCCGACTGCGTCAAGTTGAGGGGGCGCGAGGAGTGCGGGGCGTGGGCTCCGCCGAAGCTCGCATCCATCGAAAGGAACCCCTCCTGATGAAGAACTGGATTCGTCTGTTCGTCGTCCTCTTTGTCCTGCCGTTCGCGTTGAGTGGCTGTGACAAGAAGTCGGCACAGAGCGAGAAGCCAAGCGAAACGGTCAAGGCCGCTGCCACGTCTGACACCAAGGCGGGCGAAAAGGCCAAGCCCGCCGAACCCACGGGCAAGCCCCTGACCATCGCATACAGCGACTGGCCCGGCTGGGTGGCCTGGGAAATCGGCATCCAGAAGGGGTGGTTCAAAGAGGAAGGCGTTCCGGTTGACTTCAAATGGTTCGAGTACGTCCCCTCGATGGAGGCCTACGGCGCGGGCAAGGTGGACGCGGTCTGCATGACCAACGGCGACGCCCTCGTGACCGGTTCGAGCGGGGCACCGAGCGTCATGATCCTCCTGAACGACTACTCGAATGGCAACGACATGATCGTGGCCAAGCCGGGCATCGACAGCGTCAAAGCCCTCAAAGGCAAGAAGGTCGGTGTGGAGGTGGGCTTCGTGAGCCATCTGCTTCTGATGAACGCCCTCGAGAAGAACGGGCTCACGGAGAAGGACATCGAGATCGTCAACATCCCGACCGATCAGACGCCTCAGGCCCTCAAGGGTGGCAAGGTCGACGCGATCGTCGCTTGGCAGCCCAACAGCGGACAGGCGCTCAAGGAGCTTGCGGGCTCCAAGGCGATTTTCACGAGCGCCGACGTTCCCGGCATCATCTACGACGTGCTCGCCGTCAATCCGAAGAGCTTGAGCACGCGCAAGGCCGACTGGGAGAAGGTCGTGAAGGTCTGGGGGCGTATCACCGATTTCCTGAAGGATGAAAAGAACTTGGACGAAGCGGCGAAGATCATGAGCGCGCGCGTCGGACTCCAGCCCGACGAGTACAAGAAGCTCATGGGTGGCACGCAGTTCCTAACGCTGAAAGAGGGGCTGAAACACTACGAAAAGGGTGACGATCTTTCCTCGATCTACGGTTCGACGAAGGTGGTCGATGACTTCCAGGTGAAGAACGAAGTCTACAAGGAGCCCGTGAAATTCGATTCCTACATCGATTCGAGCCTGACGGCGGCCGCCGCCAAGTAGTCATCCGAAGCAAGCGACGCCTCGCATTCAAAACAGGAATACGACAATGAGTCGACGACCCGTGAGGTGGCTTGCCGTGCGTGAGCCCTTGCCCACTCGGGCGAGGGTGTGGCTTTTGACGCTGGCTTTCCTGCTGCCCTTGGCCACCTGGTCAGCGGTCAGTTATGTGTCCTTCATCTGGCATCCCCAGGTGTTGGTCACCGATGCGGGAGACAGCAGCGTCCCGGGTGACTTCTCGTATGTCGCCGAAGGCCAGCGAGTCGATCGTGAGGTCTTCGAGAAGCGCAACGAAACCCTCGCAGCGGCGGGCGCCGAGCTCGCCGCTGGCGAGCGGGTCAATCCGATCTACCTTCCGGCGCCTCACGAGGTTGCCAAGGCCTTTTACACGGGCTTCACCACGGAGCCCGAGCGCACCGGAGACTACTGGCTTCACGAAAGTCTCTGGCACTCCTGCCAGATCATCTTCTGGGGTTTCCTCTACGCGGCCCTTCTGGGTGTGCCGATCGGTATTCTGTGTGGGACCTTCAGCCTCTGTTCTCGGCTGTTCGAGCCCTTCGTCGATTTCGTTCGCTACATGCCGGCTCCCGTGTTCGGCGCACTGGCGGTGGCGGTCTTCGGTCTCGAAGACGGTCCGAAGATCACCATCATCTTCATCGGGACCTTCTTTCAGATGGTTCTCGTCGTGGCGAACACGACCAGACAGGTCGACCCCGCCCTATTGCACGCCGCACAGACGCTGGGTGCCAACGGACGGCAGCTGGTCACCAACGTAGTGATTCCCGGTGCTCTTCCGAATCTGTTTCGGGACATGCGCGTGCTCATCGGTTGGGCGTGGACGTACCTGGTCGTGGCCGAGCTGATCGGTGAAAAGTCCGGTATCAGCGCCTTCATCTACCAACAGCAGCGCTACCGTCACTTCGAGAACGTGTACGCGGCGATCGTGATGATCGGCCTGATCGGTTTATTCTGCGATCAGGTCCTCGCTTGGGCGGGCAAGTATCTCTTCCCCTGGGAGAGCGGCAATCCAGCGCTCTACCGAGTCCTTCGCCGCATTCGCTCGCTCTCCTTCAGCCAACCGACCCCCGCGAAGGCGGGCGCCGAAGGCTCGGCGTAAGTGCCCCGTTTGTTTCGAAAACTCAGTCCCTCGCCGAGATTATCACCATGACTACCGATCGCCTGGAGTTGCCGAGCTACCTCCATCACACCGAAGCGGTGCAAAAGCGCGTGGAGGAGCTGCGTGCACGGCCTTCCGTGCTCGAGATTCGGTCGCTGGGACGGAAGTTCGAAAGTGCCAAGGGGGAAATCACCGCCCTCGAGGGCATCGACTTTTCCGTGCGGAAGCGGGAGTTCGTCAGCGTGATTGGCCCATCGGGGTGTGGAAAGAGCACGCTGATTCGGATCCTCGCCGGACTCGACTACCCGTCGAGCGGTGAGGTGCTCCTTGGCGATCAGCGGGTCGAGGGGCCCGGTGCGGATCGAGGCATGGTGTTTCAGGGGTACACGCTGTTTCCCTGGCTGAGCGTCAAAAAGAACGTGATGTTCGGCATGAAGATGAAGAGCGTTCGCAAGAGTGAAGCGGAACAGAAGGCTCTCGAGTGGCTCGAAGTCGTGGGGCTCTCGAAGTTCGCCGAACACTACCCGTCGCAGCTCTCCGGAGGCATGAAACAGCGTGTGGCCATCGCTCGTGCCCTGGCGAACGAACCGCGCATCCTCTTGATGGATGAGCCCTTCGGAGCGCTGGACGCTCAGACGCGGGCCAACATGCAGGCCCATCTTTTGCGCATCTGGGCGGCGGTGGACGTGACCATTCTCTTCATCACCCACGACCTCGACGAAGCGATCTATCTCTCCGATCGCATCATCGTTCTCGGGGCGCATCCCGGGCGGGTGCTCGAGATCATCGACGTCCCCGTGGAGCGACCCCGAAGCCCGGACGACTTCCTCTCGGGCCATTTCCTCGCCACGAGGCGACGCCTCGAGGAGCTCATCCACGGTGGCCACGCCCAGAGTTCGGACGAGGATGGAGTAAGACGAACGCAGCGTGATGCTGCGATTGAAACGCACGAGAAACAGTCGCCGACTAAAGTTTTCGCAGTTTGCCCGAGCTAGGACGGCCTAGCTCGCTTGAGGGCCCCGGCCGGGACGACCCGGCGTCTGGAGAACCGCACCGTCGAAAGTCGCTGACCGACACCAACACGCGTCGGAATGGGCACACCCCCGAGCCCGGGAGTGGAAGCGGGGGTGCGGAATGGAGAAAACGCCATGGCAAAAGAGATCCCTTCCGATCGCATCGTGATTCGCGAGGCGCTTCGTGGCGGGCAGATGTGGTCGCGCACCATCAAGCGCGGTCAGGTGCTCCGCGTCGTCGACGTCGAAGGCGGCGCGACGCCCGCGGTGCTGCTCTACAACGCGAAGAACCCCCTCGAGCGCTACAACATGCCGGACACCCTGAAGGCGCAGCACGTAGCGCGCCTGACGACCGGCTACGTTTTGTACTCGGACATGGGTCGCATCCTGTGCTCGGTGATCGACGACAGTGTCGGATGGCACGATACGATCACCGGCTTTCTCGACGCCGAGGAAAGTCGCGCGAAGTTCGGCGAGGGGAGCTACCAGAAGCTCCGAAACGACTTCCATCGGAACACGCGCGACAACTTCCTGATCGAGCTCGGCAAGTATGGGCTCGGTAAGAAAGACATCGTCCCGAACGTGAACCTGTTCGTGAAGGTCACTGCGGACGAGGCGGGAGCGCTCGAGTGGGTTTCTCAGGCGAAACCCGGCTCCTACGTCGACCTGCGCGCCGAGATGGATGTGCTCGTCATCCTCTCCAACACACCGCACCCGATGGACCCGACGACGGAGTATGCGCCGAGGCCCTGCGAAGTGGTGGTTTGGAACGCCGAACCCGTGGCGGAAGACGACGTCTGCCGAACGAAGCGCCCGGAGAACGAGCGCGGCTTCATCCTGACCGAGTCGTACCAGAAGTGAGGGAGAGGACAGCCATGATCAGCGCAGAGAAATATCAGGAAAGTTCCCTCGAGCCGAAGGATGCGGTGTTTCGCGAGGTCGTGAACTCCGGCTGTGGCTGGAGCAAGGTCGTCAAGAAGGGTCAGATCTTCCGGATTATCGATCTCGAGGGCAATCAGGCCGTCGATACCCTCTTCTACAACGCTCACGATCCCACCGATCGCTACAGCTCGGTCGACACGATCCGCAGGCAGCGGAACGTCTACCTCACGGTGGGTACCAAGCTGATCTCGACCGAAGGGAACGTACTCGCGACGATCGTCGCGGACAATTGCGGTCGACACGATACGTTGGGCGGTGCCTGCGCGGCTGAATCGAATCAGGTGCGCTACGCCATCGAGAAAAAGTTCATGCACAACTGTCGCGACACGTTCTTGCTCGAGCTGGCAGTGAACCAGCCTCACATGACGAAGCGCGACATCACGTCGAACATCAACTTTTTCATGAACGTGCCAGTTACCCGTGAAGGGGGACTCACGTTCGAGGACGGCATCTCGGGTGCCAATCGCTACGTCGAGCTACGAGCGGAGATGGACGTGCTCGTCCTCATCAGCAACTGTCCGCAACTGAACAACCCTTGCAACGCCTACGACCCCACGCCTGTGGAGATGATGATCTGGGACAGCCCCGGTGCTTGACAAGGTACTGGTCGCGAATCGCGGCGCGATTGCCACTCGTGTCTTTCGGACCCTGCGGAAGATGGGGGTCGGGTCGGTCGCCGTGTATTCCGAGGCGGACACGCAATCGCTTCACGTCATCGACGCCGACGAGGCGTTTCCGGTGGGTCCGCCCGCGGCAGCCGAAAGCTACCTCGACGTCGGAAGAATCCTCTCGGTCGCTCAGGCGTCGGGGGCCCAGGCGATTCACCCGGGCTACGGGTTCCTCAGCGAAAACGCCGAGTTCGCGGCGCGATGCGAGCAGCTCGGAATTCGCTTCATCGGCCCGACTCCGGGCCAGATGCGAGCGTTCGGGCTGAAGCACCGCGCACGCGAGCTGGCAGAGGCGGCACACGTTCCGCTGCTGCCGGGTTCGGGGCTCTTGTCCGACGTGGAAGACGCCAAGCTCTGGGCCGAGCGGGTCGGTTACCCGGTGATGCTGAAGAGCACGGCCGGCGGTGGCGGCATCGGGCTCAGCCGCTGCAATGGCGTGAGCGAGCTCGAGGCAGCGTTCGATTCGGTGCGCCGTCTCGGGGAGAACAACTTCGCCGAGGGAGGAGTCTTCCTCGAGAAGTTCATTCCGAGTGCCCGTCACATCGAAGTGCAGATCTTCGGTGATGGCAAAGGGGCGGTGGTCGCGCTCGGGGAGCGCGACTGCTCGGCCCAGCGGCGCAACCAGAAGGTCATTGAGGAGACGCCCGCGCCCGGTCTTTCGGAGGACGTCCGCGAGGCGATGATGAGCGCGGCGGTACGGCTCGCCCGCTCGGTGAACTATCGCTCCGCCGGTACGGTCGAGTTCATCTACGATCAGGACACGGCGCTGTTCTACTTCCTGGAGGTGAACACGCGGCTCCAGGTGGAGCACGGGGTGACGGAGGCGGTCACCGGCGTCGATCTCGTCGAGTGGATGGTGCGCCTGGCTGCGGGCGACAGCACCATGATGAGTACTTTCGAGCATCGTCCGCGGGGGCACTCCATCCAAGTCCGGCTTTACGCCGAAGATCCCGCACGGAACTTTCAGCCATCGACGGGACTCCTCACGGAAGTTCGCTTCCCTGAAGACGCTCGCGTCGAGTCGTGGGTCGCGGCCGGGGTGGAGGTGTCTCCGTACTACGACCCGATGCTGGCGAAGCTGATCGTGCATGGCAGCGATCGGGCCGCCGCCCTTCGAAAGCTGCGCGCCGCCCTGGAGGCGACGCGCATTTCGGGGATCGAGTCGAACCTCGCCTATCTCAAGGAAGTCGCCAAAGACCGAGTGCTCGCCGAGGGGCGCATGACTACGCGGTACCTCTCGGACTTCGCCTACGTCACGGACGGCATCGAGGTGGTGAAACCCGGAACACAGACGAGCGTCCAGGACTACCCCGGTCGGGTGGGTTACTGGGACGTCGGGATCCCGCCATCGGGTCCGATGGACGCGCTATCGTTCCGTCTCGCCAATCGAGCGGTAGGCAACGCCGAAGGCGCGCCTGGACTGGAGCTGACGATGACTGGTCCGACGCTGCGGCTTCACGTCGACACGGTCGTCGCCCTGGCCGGTGCTCGGATGCCGGCGCGCCTCGACGGGACCCTCGTGGGCTATCACGAACCCATTACGGTGCGCGCGGGGCAGACGCTCAGCTTGGGCGCGATCGAAGGGCCAGGAATGAGGACCTACCTCGCGATCCGCGGGGGGCTCGACGTTCCCGAATATTTGGGCAGCGCCTCGACGTTTACTCTGGGCCGGTTCGGCGGACACGGTGGCCGGTGTCTTCGCGCTGGAGACGTCCTTCGTCTTCGTTCTGATATGCCCGAGGAGGAGCCGGCAGGCCTCCCAGAAGAAATGGTGCCCGAGCTCTCGAACGAGTGGGAGCTTCGGGTCTTGTACGGTCCCCACGGCGCGCCTGACTTCTTCACTGACGGAGACATCGCGACCTTCTTCGAACATCCGTACGAGGTGCACTACAACTCCGCTCGCACCGGGGTGCGCCTGATTGGTCCGAAACCGCGCTGGGCGCGCTCGGATGGAGGCGAGGCGGGCCTTCATCCGTCGAACATTCACGACAACGCCTACGCGATCGGAACCGTCGACTTCACGGGGGACATGCCGATCATTCTCGGACCCGATGGACCGAGCCTCGGAGGGTTCGTCTGCCCTGCGACCATCGTGCAGAGCGATCTGTGGAAGATGGGACAGCTCAGGCCAGGGGACCGCGTGCGCTTCGTGGCCGTCGATCGGGAAGCCGCGAATGCGGCGGAACGGCACGCTGAGGAGGCGGTTGCGCGGCGAGCGACGAGCCAGCCGTACCCGGCCCCGCCTCGAGTTGCTCCCGAGGGAGCGGTGTTGCACCGCATTTCCGAGAGCGAACACCCCGTCGGAGTCGTTTATCGCCAGTCCGGCGATCGAAACGTCCTCGTAGAGTACGGCCCGCTCGTTTTGGATCTAGAGCTGCGCTTCCGGGTGCACTCGCTGATGTCTTGGATCCAGGCGAACGCGCCCGAGGGGATTGTCGACTTGACGCCAGGGATTCGGTCCCTTCAGGTGCACTTCGACAGTCGGATGCTGTCGACGCGCCGGCTGCTCGACTTGCTCATCCGCGCCGAAGCGGAGCTTCCGAGCTCGGATGACCTCGATGTGCCGACCCGCATCGTCCATCTCCCTCTTTCATGGGACGACGCGGCCACGCAGCTCGCCATCGAAAAGTACATGCAACTCGTGCGCAAGGACGCCCCGTGGTGTCCGAGCAATCTGGAGTTCATTCGGCGCATCAACGGCCTTTCGAACATCGAGGACGTGAAGCGCGTCGTGTTCGATGCGAGCTACTTGGTGCTCGGGTTGGGGGACGTGTACCTCGGTGCACCGGTTGCCACCCCACTCGACCCGAGGCACCGCCTCGTCACGACAAAGTACAACCCCGCGCGGACTTGGACCCCCGAAAACGCTGTGGGGATCGGGGGTGCGTACCTTTGCGTGTATGGCATGGAAGGTCCCGGGGGCTACCAGTTCGTTGGGCGCACGGTGCAGGTCTACAACCGCTTCCGGCAGACGGCGGACTTCCATTCCGGCAAGCCCTGGTTGCTCCGGTTCTTCGATCAGATCCGTTTCTATCCGGTGAGCCCGGAGGGACTGCTCGACATGCGTGAGGCGTTCATTGCCGGACGCATGAAGCTCGACATGCGTGAGGAGACGTTCAGGCTGCGCGACTACCGGGCATTTCTCGCCGAGAACGCGGCCTCCATCGACGCTTTCAAGGCGCGCCAGCAAGCCGCCTTCGAAGCGGAGAGAACCCGCTGGATCGAAAGCGGACAGTTGAACTTTTCGGTCGACGATCCGGGCGCGGCCGGTTCCGGCGACGAGCAGGAGCTTCCGCCCGGGAGCTCGGCCGTCGAGAGTCAGGTGCCCGGCAGCGTGTGGAAGGTCAAGGTGAGGCCCGGTGAGCGAGTGAAACAGGGCGACACGATCGTCGTGCTCGAATCGATGAAGATGGAGATCGCCGTCGAGGCGACGGTCGCGGGCACGGTGTCCGAGGTGCGCTGCGTCGAGGGGCGCGCCGTTACCGCGGGAGAGCCGCTCGTGGTGATCGAGGAGGCGTGATGGAGCTTTCTCGGCTGAGCTTGCAAGTTGCATCGCTGCGCGCGGCCTACGCGCGCAGCGAAGTCACGGCTTCAGCCGTCGCCCAAGAGGTCGTTCGCCGCATCGAGACGTCGACAGCGAAGAACGTGTGGATTTCCCGAGCCACCCAGGACGCCCTGGCCGCTCAGGTCGAGGTGCTGGAAGGGCGTCGGGCACGCGGTGAGGCTCTGCCGCTCTACGGCATTCCCTGCGCAGTGAAAGACAACATCGACGCGGCGGGCTTCGCCACCACGGCGGCGTGCCCCTCCTACGCCTATGAGCCTGAGCGCGACGCGACGGTCGTAGGAAAGCTGCGCGAAGCCGGGGCGCTCATCGTCGGCAAGACGAACCTCGATCAGTTTGCCACCGGGCTCGTGGGGACCCGCTCGCCTTACGGTGCCTGCTCGAGCGCGTTCGACGAACGCTACACGTCGGGCGGTTCGAGCTCTGGCTCTGCGGTGGCGGTGGCGACCGGCGTCGTCAGCTTCGCCCTCGGAACGGACACCGCGGGGTCGGGGCGGGTGCCCGCGGGGTTCAACAACTTGGTGGGGGTCAAACCTTCGCGCGGCTTGCTCAGTACGCGAGGTGTCGTGCCGGCGTGCCGATCGCTCGATTGCGTCTCCGTCTTCGCGCTGACGATGCAAGATGCTCGGGACGTGATGCGGGTTGCCGAGGGGTTCGATGGCGAGGATCCGTACTCCCGCACCTTTCCCAGCTCCGCGCCTCGGGGCGTTGCAGGGCTTCGGATCGGCGTGCCCGAGGCGAGCTCGCTCGAGTTCTGCGGAAATCAGGAGTCCGCGCTGTTGTATCAGTCCGCCGTCGAGGGTGTCGGTAAGCTCGGAGTGAGTCTCGTCAACGTCGACTGGGCGCCGTTTCGCGAGGCTACGCTGCTTCTTTATTCCGGTCCCTGGGTGGCCGAGCGGTACGCAGCGGTCGGAGAGTTCCTCGAGGGAAGCCCGGCGGGGGTCGACCCCACCGTGCGGAAGATCATCTTGGGCGGGCGGGACATAGGCGCTGCCGACGCCTTTCGCGGGATGCATCGGCTCGCGGAGTTGCGTCGGCGCTCCGAAGCGGTGTGGCAGGAGGTGGACGCCTTGCTCCTGCCGACCACCCCGACCGCCTACACTCACGAAGAAGTCGCAGCCGATCCCGTGGGAACCAACTCGAATCTGGGGACCTACACGAACTTCGTCAACCTGCTCGACCTCGCTGGCGTGGCCGTGCCCGCCGGATTTCGTTCCGACGGACGACCCCACGGCGTGAGCTTCTTCGCACCCGCCGGAACGGACGCGATGTTGATGGATCTCGGTGAGGCCTTTCATCGCCTGTCCGATGACAACGTCGGCGCCGTGCTCGAGCGCGTCTGCTCGGAGTGAGCTGTTGGGTAGAAGCGTCGATGCACCTCGACGTTAACTGGCGAGGGACTTCCGTCGAGTAGTGCGTCGTTTCAGACGTCGCGGCGTGGTGATCGGTGTGCCGCTTCGGCGAGGTGGGGAGGAAGCTTCGACGCTCGTGCGAACGGCTGGTCGTTCCGGACTGTGGCCACGTGTCGCGAAGAGATTCGTTCCATCGGCTCTCCGTGGAAGTTTGCGCGCCCCGTGAAGCGCCGATCGGGGCAGCTCGAAATCTTCTTCGCTTGACCGAATTTGCATCCGCAATCGACTGATATAATTGAGGAATTGGGTCGGAGCCTCGGTTGGAAGCGGTTACAGTCGTCAGACCTCCGCGCCGCACCACTCGTCGAGACGACGGGCGGTCCCGCTGCGCACGCACTGACCTCCATACCCTTTTTGGGAGACCACCATGCGCGCACTTTTCTCTTGTTCCGTCCTTCTCGTTACCTCGCTGTCCGTCTTCGCCTGTTCTGGAGGAGACTCCGGTCTCGACGTGAACCAGGATGGGAGCGCTGCGGGAACGGGAGCCGTCGGGTCGGGCGCGGTATCGGGTGGAGGTTCGGGGGGAACTCTTTCTGGCACCGGAGCGAGTGCGGGGACTGGGGCCACTGCGGGGACCGGCGGCGTCGTCTCAGGAACCGGCGCTACGGGCGGAACCGGTGGGCAGGCCACCGAGATCGTCTGCACGTCGACCTGCACCGACACACCTCGGGACACGGAGAGTTGTCAGCAGGCACAGGAATGGGGCTTCTGCAGTGAGGACTGGTTCGCCGGCTACTGCGAAGAGACGTGCGGCACCTGCTCCGGCGAGGAAGTCTGCATGGAGGTGCCGGTCACGGGGGAACCGGTGGAGGCGGTAGCGGAGGCAACTCAGGCTCGGGCGGCGTTGGCGGAACGGCGACCGTCGACCCCCTACCCGGAAACGCGCAGAACGGCTGGGCTTCTCGGTACTGGGACTGCTGCAAGCCTCATTGCGCCTGGGCGGAGAACTCCCCTGGGGGTCCCATGAAGATGTGTACGATGGAAAACCAACCGCTCGGCGATCCAAATGCAGGGAGCGCCTGTAGTGGCGGTCCCGCCTACACCTG
>JBNKGC010000194.1:0-11100 GCA_050289625.1 Polyangiaceae bacterium
AGCCTTCGCGTACGCGTGCCCGCCGTTGGTCATTTGGGGTCCTTGCAGAGACCCCGCCCTACCGCTTCGCGGCAGGGTCCCACCCAAAACCTCTCCGCGAGGAGTTTCCGGCATTTTGCTCCGGCAACTTATTGCGAACTTCCGCCCGCTGCTAGACTCCGCGTCACTGAAAATCGGCGCCCTGCGCCCCCACGAACCGAGGGGGGGCCGGCCCACTTCAGCGAGGATCCCTCACCGATATGGCAGCCAATCGACTAGGCGAACTCCTGGTTCGCGAAAAGCTCATCAGCCTTCAACAGCTGCGCCAAGCGCAGGATGAACAGAAGAAAAGCGGTGACAATCTTGGCTACTCCCTCGCGAAGCTCGGGTACATCAAAGACGAAGAAATCACGAATTTCCTCTCGAACCAGTATCGGCTTCCCGCAGTCAACCTCGACGAATACGAGATCGACGCGGAGGTACTGAAGCTCGTCGGCAAGGAGGTTTGCGAAAAGCACGGCATCGTGCCGCTCTCCCGCTCCGGTCAGTCGCTGATCGTGGCGATGAGCGACCCGACGAACCTGAACGCCATCGACGACATCAAGTTCTTGAGCGGGTACAACGTCGAGCCCGTCGTTTCGAGCGAGACCGCCATCCAGGCGGCCATCGATCGCTACTACAACGCCGGTCCCTCCTACGAGGAAGTCCTCGAGGACTTCGACCTCGACGACCAGGACATCGATTTCGGCTCCGACGAGGAGAACGTCAATGCGATGGACCTCGAGCGGGAGAGCGAAGACGCCCCCGTGGTTCGGCTCGTCAACGTCTTGCTCCTGAATGCCATCAAGAAAGGCGTCAGCGACATCCACGTCGAACCGTACGAGAAGCGCCTCCGGGTCCGCTATCGTGTCGACGGTGTTCTCCAGGAGGAGATGAGCCCTCCGATCAAGCTCAAGAACGCGCTCGTGAGTCGTTTGAAGATCATGAGCCAGCTCGACATCGCCGAACGCCGACTACCCCAGGACGGGCGGATCAAGCTGAAGCTCGGCAAAGGACGCGAAATGGATTTTCGCGTCTCCGTGCTCCCAACCATGTGGGGCGAGAAAGTGGTTCTGCGCCTTCTCGACAAGGGGAACCTGCAGCTCGACATGGCCAAGCTCGGCTTCGATCCGGAGCCTCTCGACGACTTCAAGTGGGCCATTTCCCAACCCTGGGGCATGGTGCTCGTGACGGGGCCCACGGGCTCCGGAAAGACCACCACGCTGTACTCGGCGCTGAGCGACCTGAACCAACCCGGCGTCAACATCAGCACCGCGGAAGATCCGGTCGAATACAACCTGCACGGCATCAACCAGGTGCAGATGCACGACGACATCGGCCTCAACTTCGCCGCGGCCCTGCGTTCCTTTCTGCGTCAGGACCCCGACACGATCATGGTCGGCGAGATTCGAGACTTCGAGACCGCCGAAATTGCCGTCAAGGCCGCTCTCACCGGACACATGGTGCTGTCGACGCTGCACACCAATGACGCACCGGCAACGATTTCCCGCCTGCTCAACATGGGCGTGGAGCCCTTCCTGATCACGGCGAGTGTGAATCTCGTGCTGGCCCAACGCCTCGCTCGCCGGAACTGCGCCGACTGCAAGCAGGAGATCGAGGTCGATCCAGAAGTGCTGGTAGACCTCGGCTGCTCCGAGGAGCAAATCCAGAGCGCCAGGCTCATGCGCGGCGTCGGCTGCCCCACCTGCAACAACACGGGTTACAAGGGCCGCGTGGCGCTCTACGAAGTCATGCGTTTCACCGACGACCTCAAGGAGCAGGTGCTCCAAGGTGCGTCGACGGCCGAGCTGAAGATGGCTGCCATCCGGGGCGGAATGGCCACCCTCCGCATGAGCGGCATCAAGAAGGTGCTCGAAGGCGTCACGACCGCAGAGGAAGTCGCTCGCGTCACCATGGCCGACTGAGGGGGGTCGTGTGTGCGGACGCTGCGGGCGCTCGTGGCGGAGTGCTTTCACAGACCCGCCAACGCGGCGCAGCGTCCCTCCCCGGTGCGTCGGCGGGAACCCGGATGCGTTCGGGCTCTCGGCTGGACGCGCTCGCGTGGCCGAAACCCGTGCGAATGGACTCTCGGCTGAAGGTGCCTCGCGCTAGGATGCTGCGTGCCCGGCGCCCGATCGTGCCGGTCCGAGCCACGGAGAGCGACGCGGAATGGATCAAGGAGCAGGAGTCAAGGTCAACTTACATCAGCTTTTGCGAGCGATGATCGAGAAGGGGGCCAGTGACATGCACATCACGACAGGCTCCGCCCCCCTGCTCCGCATCGACGGTCAGGTCGTTCCCCTAAAACTGCAGCCCCTCTCGCCAGTCGAAACGAAACAGATCTGCTACTCGGTTTTGACCGAGGAACAGAAGATCGAGTTCGAGAAGAACAAGGAGCTCGATCTGTCCTTCGGCGTGAAGAACCTCTCCCGGTTCCGCGCGAACATCTTCATGCAGCGCGGCGCGGTCTCGGGCGCCTTCCGTTCGATTCCCTTCAAGATCCTGAGCTTCGACGAGCTCGGACTCCCCCCGGTCGTCGCTGGGTTGGCGAACAAACCTCGCGGCCTCATTCTCGTGACGGGACCCACCGGCTCCGGCAAGAGCACGACGCTGGCGAGCGTGATCGACAAGATCAACAACGAGCGCCGACAGCACATCATGACGGTGGAAGATCCGATCGAGTACCTCCACCCGCACAAGCGCTCCATCGTAAATCAGCGCGAGGTCGGCAGCGACACGAACGCCTTCAAAACGGCTCTCAAGTATGTCCTCCGCCAGGATCCCGACGTGGTCTTGGTCGGGGAGATGCGCGATCTCGAAACCATCGAGGCAGCTCTGACGATCGCCGAGACGGGGCACCTGGTTTTCGCGACGTTGCACACGAACTCGGCGGTGCAGAGCATCAATCGCATCATCGACGTGTTCCCGCCTCACCAGCAGTCGCAGGTCCGCGCTCAGCTCTCCTTCGTTCTGGAAGGAGTCGTGAGTCAGCTGCTTCTGCCGCGAGCCGGAGCGCCGGGTCGCGTGTTGGCGCTGGAGGTTCTCGTACCCAATGCGGCCATCCGCAACCTGATCCGCGAGGACAAGGTGCATCAGATCTACAGCCAGATGCAGATGGGACAGGGCGGCCATGGGATGCAGACCCTGAACCAATCGCTGTTCTCACTGTATGCGCGCCGACTCATCACCCTCGAAGAGGCGATGGGGAGGTCGAACGACAGCGAGGAGCTTCGCATGATGCTCGAACAAGGTGGCAACCCCGGTCGCCCCTGAGATCCGTCGCTCCTCGGGTGAACAGGCACCACTTCGTTCCTCGCAAGGCGGATGACGGGCATTGCGCCGCTACGAAACCCGCACGAGACGTGTTTCCCGCAAGGGCCGGCCAACCGGCCGCACATCTCACGAAACACTTATGTTCAGTAAAACTGGAACAATGAGTACTTCGTGATGCGGTTTTGTATGTAATTCTGGGTAGTTATCCGGAAAACGGATCCCATTAGCCACTAACGAAACACAGGAAACTACTCCGACACAATTCAGCAACAATCGACGGGCTAACTCAATCTCGCGTTTGCGGGACGGATCTCGAACACCACTGTCCGCAGCGTCTCACCCCCCCAACAACGCATCGGAGTTAGTTCGTAATGCAAAAGACTGCTTTGTCGCTGATCGCGGCCACGATCGCGCTCGCGCCCTCCTTGGCCATGGCACAAGAGGCCGCCCCCGCAGCACCGGCTGCAGCTCCCCCCGCTGCACCGGCACCGGCACCGGCACCGGCAGCTGAGCCTGCGGCCGAGGCGCCTGCGGAACCCGCAATGGAGCCCGAGCCCGCACCTGCTGCCGTGGAGACCGACATGTCGGCCGAGGTCGCAGTTCCGGCCGTGCCCATGGAGGAATCCTCGGTGGCCGAGGAAGCAACCCCCGTCGAGGAGCCTGAAGAGGAATGGCCGAGCGGATGGTTCCGCGTCGACCACGACGCCCTGGGACTGCAGTTGTGGTTCGGCGCCACGCACGACATCGGCGGCGTGGGCGTCGCGAGCGACATCTACATCGCGCCTTCGGCTGATGTTGCGGAGTTCGACCTCGGTGTCGAAATCCCGGTCGGCCCCGTCACCTTCCTGCCGATGGCCGGTATCAACTTCAACTGGTCGAAGAAGAAGGCCGATATCCTCATCGCCCCGCAGCTCTTCACCTACGCCGATCTGGACCCGTTCTACATCGAGTGGTGGTCTCAGTTCTTCTTCGCCACGCCGTTCCAGGGTGGCCTCGAAGAGTCGGTCGTCGGAACCGCGGGTAACATTTGGTACAACCGCATCTTCGCCCTCTACAACATCACCGACATGTTCGCGATCGGCCCGCAGATGGAAGCCACGCTGGCTCTCAACGACGCGGCCAAGGCCGGCGACAAAACGCTCACCTCCCTGCCCTTCGGCGGTCGCCTGAACGCGAACTACGGCAAGGACAACACCCTCGGCATCTTCCTCGGTTACGAGTTCGTCGAGGAAGGCCGCGGATACGAGATCGTGAATGAGGAGACGGGGGAGACCGCGCCGGACCCGGATCTGGGTCTGGTCGGTCGCTTCACCTTCATCCGCACCTGGTAAGGCGAATACCCCGCGGGGCGGCACTTCGGCTGACCCAAAGGATCCGATTTACCTGAAAGGGCCGTGCCTTTGGGCGCGGCCTTTTCGCATTTCGACGATCGCCCCGCCCGAGGCCTGTCGTCGAAACGAAGGACGCGAGCAGGGTGGTGCCCTTTCGCCGCTCGCTCTGAACCTCCGCTCGGCCCTCGGTCGCGGCAAGCACCGCTGGAAGGGGACTTCGGCTTGCCCCGCCTAGGTGAGCTCGACTACTTGTTCCGTCATGAGGAAGGGAACCCTTGGGCTGGGCGCTCTGGCGCTGCTTTCGCTCACCACGAGCACGGCCTCCGCTCAGTACTACGCTCCGGATCCGCCACCTTCAGCGGTTCCCTGGTACGAGCTCCTCGAGCTCGACGCCTTCGTCGATGCCTACGCGTCGCTGAACTACGCCTTCCCCAAACCGGGCACCGGCAACAATCTCTTCCGCCTCTACGACGTGACCAACGGCTTCGCCATCTCGTGGGTGGGGCTCGAAGCCAGCTACGCCCCTGATCCGGTCGGAGCCACCGTGAGCTTGCGCTTCGGACCGAGCGCGGACCGCTTTTCGGACAGCTGCCTCCACGAGAACGTCGCCGCCGTCCCCTGCGACACGGGAGCCGGGCTCGCACCGATCTCCCAGGGGTTTGTCTCATGGAAACCCGGAGGCGCCGAAGGTGCGCTCCAGTTCGACTTCGGCAAATTCGAGTCGTCGTACGGGATCGAACCGGTGCTGACGCAGCACGCCTTCAACTACACCCGCGGGCTCATCGCGAACCTCGCGGTTCCGTTTTTCTTCACGGGTCTCCGGGCAACCTACGAGCCTCTGTCCGAGCTCCGTTTCATGGCGCTCGCCGTGAACGGCCAAAACGCTTCCCTCGACAACAACATCGGCAAGACCTTTGGGCTCCTCGCCACGTATCAGCCGACCCCTTCGTTTTGGGTCCGCCTTGGCTGGCTCGCCGGTCCCGAACAGGACGACTTCGCCGACGTCGCCTGTCCCGCCGGTGAGTCGTACTCACCGACCGCCGAAGGCTGCACACCGGATCGGACCGATCCTCCTGCGCAGAGCTACGGCGTGGGTCGCGGAGGCGCCAACTCCTTCGATGCCTGGCGGCATCACGGCGACTTGGTTCTCGCTTACCGTCCCTCCGAGCATTTTCGCATGGCGCTCAGCGGTGTCATCGGACTCGAGGGCGTCCGTGAGGGCCTCGCGTCCGATGACATCGACGATCAGACCTGGTGGGGCGTCGCGGTCCATGCCCAGCAATCCCTCTCGGAGGTTTGGCGGGTCGGCGCTCGAGCCGAATACTACGCCGATCCCGACGGTCGCACCACGGGCGTCGACGGCGCACGCCTCGGCAGCGGGACGATCACCGTGGACGCGCTCCTCGGAGGAGCCGTCGCGCTTCGCCTCGACAATCGAGTGGACCTGATGCTCGACGCGAGCGGGACCACCGACGTATTTCCGAGCGGTGTGACCAACCCCACGAGCCATCGCGACGCCAACGACTACCAACTGACCTCGACGCTCGGCGTGATTGCATACACCGACTGATCAGCGCCCCGAGCCGCATCGTCGGTTCCTCAAGCCGGAGAACGGACAACCCGCTCCGTGAGGACCCGGGAAGACCTCGCGCGCTCAGAATCGCGGCGGCAACTGGACAACGTCCGGATCAGTTCGACTCACTGCACGCAATTGGGCCACGAAAGGCTTACCCCGGGAGCGATCGGCCACTGCCACGAGCGCCTTCGCCACCGCAATCCGGAGTGCCAGTGGCGATTCGTCCGGCGGCAACTCCAGGTTCGTGGCTCGAGCTTTGGCGCGCCCGGCAAGCTCTCGTTCGGCATCCACCAAGACCTTGAGCCAGTCCGTCATGGGCCCGAGGAGCGCCGGATACTTCTCCAACGTCTCCAGGGCCGTCTTGGCGTCGCCCGCCCCGAGCAGCGCAAAGGTTCGTTCGATCAGCGCCACACCGCTCGGCGCGCCCTGAAGCGCCGCGCCGCTCAACTCAAGGGCTGATTCAGCGTCGCCTGAAAGACGCGCAAAGCGAGCCCGACGAAGCGCGACTGCTGGGGAAACTTCGGCCGGGAGAGCGTCGAGAAGCTCCTTGGCCAGCTTCAGATCGCCACGGCTCATCGCAACGTCGACGGCGATCACCCGTCCCCACAAGACGTCGGGGCGACCGAGGCCACGTGCATCGACCGACCGCGGAACGGGCCGCCCAGTGACCAGCGCAGTCGCGTACGGAAGCGCCTGGAGGCGGGGGTCCTCGTTGCCCTCGAGAGCATCGATCCGATCACCGAGGGCGAGCACGTCACCCTTTTCGTAGGCCACGATGGCGCGAACCGCGATGCCGTCCGGAAGCTTCGGGTCGATTCCCTCGATGGCTTTCATCGCCTCGTCCAGCCGGCCCTGAGCCAGCGCGACGCGCGCCGCGAGTATTCGCGCAGGAACGTGCGCTCGGGAGAGACCGATGGCTCGAATCGTCGCCTTACGAGCAAGGCCCGGATCGTCAGCCTCGAGGGAGAGCTCACCGAGCCGGACCGCCAGGTCCGGCGTGTCCGCGCTTCGGATGGCTGCGCCGAGAGCCTTCCTCGCAGCATCGATCTGACCGACATCCAATGCAGACGCCGCCTGCCAGGTCAGTGGGATCGAGCGGAGCGGCGCAGGCAGGGAGTCGGGTTCGAGCTGTGCGGCAATCGCTTGGATTGCATCCGGTGTCGGAAGATCGGGCGCGTCCGTCTTTTCATCCGCTGCGTCGGCGCCACCTTTCGGATCCTTTCCGCCGGTTTCGGAGTTCTGTTCGGTAGCAGCCACCCCGCCGAGTGCTCCAGCCAGGACGCGAAGAGCTCGAGCTTCGGGACTGTCACCCGGGATGCCCGCTACGGCTTGCTCCAGAGCCTCGGGGCCCTTCGACAGGAGAAGAGCCCTGCCACGGACGACCTGAGCGATCGAAAGCTTCGGATCGAGTTTGAGCGCAGCGTCGTATCGCTCGACGGCGCGCGCGTCTCCGACGCGCTCGAGCGCCATCCCCGCGACGAGCTGATAGAGCGCATCATTGTTCGCCTTGGCATCCCACTTCGGCAGGGCGGTCGCTGCAGTCACGACGTCCCCTTCCGCGAGTGCGGCCGCGATGGTCCCAAACGCCACCTGCTCGGCTGGAACCTCCACCTGACGGGCGCGTCGAATGCCTCCCTCGATGCCCTGGGCCTCGCCCTCGTAGAGCCAATGAAACACGCGGTTCTCGAGCCACAACCGGGCAAGGCGAGGACTGGTGGAATCGAGTTCGAACGCCCGCGACAGTTGCTCGTCGGTCGGAGCGACCTCACCTGCGCGCAGGGCCGTTGCCACCCGATCGGCGAGCGAAGCAGCCTCGGCGACCCGCGCCTCCGCCACGCTTTTCGCGTAGTAGGTCGCGCCGACTGCGACCCCCAATGCCACCACCGCGGCCCCCGCCAGAACCCAGACTGAACGCCCCGTTTCGCGAGCGGGCTTCTCCCAAGCGGGGACGATCCCGCCTCGGGCTTCGAATACGCCCACCTGCGCGAGCTGAGCCAAGACCTCGCGCGCCGATGGCGACTCGGGCTCGGGAAACACACTGCCCAAGGCCTGCGCGGCAGGGGCGGGCGCGGGGACACTGTCCCCAAACGGCGGCGCCGAAAGCGCGGGCGGCGCTGAAGGTGCAGGCGTTGCCGCTGCGCCGCCGCCCGGTGGGACGATGCGCAAGGCGTCGCTTTCGGCGATCGGAGGATCCGTGTCCAAGGTCGGCGCCGCATCGCGTTCGGTGGACAGCGCCTCCCTCCCGGAAAGGTACCGCGGGGCCGAAGCCTCCGGCGAAAAGCCGCCGGGCATCGAAGGGACGGGGGGCGGCCGAAGTGTACCCTCCGCAGAGCGGCCACTCTTTTTCGGACGACTCGCACTGGGCAAAGTTGGGGGCGGAACCGAATTCTTCCGGGGCGTCGATCGGGAAACCTCCGTCGCCACCGCATCGACTCCCACACGCTTCTGCAGGGCGATGTAGACCGTGGCGCGGTCGTGCCAAAGTTTCAGGTCCCCGTCCTCGCCACCGAGTTGGATCGCACGGGCCAGCACCTTTTCGGCGCGGATTGCATCACCGCGGCGCAGCAGCACCTCCCCCAAATAGCGGAATGCTCGCGGACTTTGCGCATTGGCCTTGCCGGCAGTGACGAGCGCCGCTTGCCCCTCGACGAGGAGACCACCGTCGAGATACATCCGCCCCACGGCGAGCATCACGTCGGCGTCAGCCGCATGCCACGCCTCGGCCGTGCCCCCCACCTCTTTCATCAGCTCCGTTCGACCGGACAGGCCAAGCGTCGAACAGAGCGCCACAGTCGCTTCGGCGTCGGGATTCTGTCGCCAGGAGCCGACCAGCTCGTCGAGCGCGCTCATCGCCCGGGAGCATAGCGAACGGCACAGCGGTTTTGCCTCAGGAATTCGCCACTTCGAAGCTCGAGGGAGCTCTCGAGTGGGCACATGTCCGACCCTATCCGCAGGGTTCTCGGTCCCTTGGCGAGACGACGAGTCCCGAGCCGCAGAAAGTGCGCAGCGAACGCACCCGGCGGCACCCGGCAAAAGCACCGGGCAGCGCACCTCGCGCGGGGTCAGCCGACTGAGGCCATGCACCGCGTCCGTCGTTGCGGTATGCGAGGGTTGCGGTATGTAGGCCCCGCACCGGACCGGAGCAGTGACCCCACGTGCGATGTCGGTTGGCCGTGAAGACCAATTGGCGCGAGGGGACTCGTTGGGCCACAGTCCGGACGCGTTCTCGCTCCCTGCCCCCTCCTGAGCCCTTCCCAATGTGCGGAGTCTTTGGAATCTACGGTCACCCCGAGGCCGCCAACCTCGCCTACCTCGGCCTCCATGCCCTGCAGCATCGTGGGCAGGAAAGCGCCGGTATCGTCACCAGTGATAACGAGCTGCTGACGCTGCACCGAGGGATGGGACACGTGATCGACGTGTTCCCCCAGAAGCAACTGCAGCGCCTGAAGGGTGTTCATGCGATCGGGCACGTCCGCTACTCGACGGCAGGCTCGTCGTCCCTGCGCAACGCTCAGCCGATCGCCGTCAACTACTCCCTCGGCTCGATCGCCGTTGCGCACAACGGCAACCTGACGAACGCCGAACCATTGCGAGAAGGTCTGGAGGATCGCGGCTCAATCTTTCAGAGCGCCAGCGACACCGAGGTGATCGTCCACCTCATCGCCAAGAGCGCGCAGAACGACGTCATCGATCGTATTGCCGATGCCTTGGCTCAGGTCCGCGGGGCCTATTCCCTGCTCTGCCTGACCGAACGCACCATGATCGCCGTGCGCGATCCTTTGGGGATTCGGCCGCTCTGCCTGGGTAAAATCGCTGGCAAGGCGGGCGGGCGGCCAAGCTACGTCGTGTCGAGCGAGCCTTCGAGCTTCGAGTTGATCGACGCCGAGTTCATTCGCGACGTCGAACCCGGGGAGATGGTGATCATCGACCAGAACGGCGTGCGCTCGGAGCGTCCCTTCCCCGCGCAAAAGCGGAAGATGTGCATCTTCGAGTACATCTACTTCGCGCGCCCGGACGCCACCCTCGATGGCATCAGCGTCTACGAAGCTCGCAAGGGACTCGGCAGGGCGCTGGCCCGCGAGCATGGGGTCGAAGCCGACGTCGTCATCCCGGTTCCCGATTCTGGGGTGCCTTCGACCATCGGCTACGCCGAGGAGTCGAAGATCCCCTTCGAGATGGGGCTCGTCCGCAGCCACTACGTCGGGCGTACCTTCATCGAACCGGAGCAGAGCATTCGCCACTTCGGCGTCCGACTGAAGCTCAGCCCCATCAGCGACATTCTCCGCGGCAAGCGAGTGGTCGTGGTGGACGACAGCATCGTGCGAGGCACGACCAGTCGCAAAATCGTCCGCATGCTGAGGGATGCGGGAGCCAAAGAGGTGCACATGCGCATCTCGAGTCCGCCCACCCAGTGGCCCTGCTACTACGGCATCAACACCCCGACCCGCGCCGAACTCATCGCATCGAGCCACTCGCTCGAAGAGATCAATCAGTACATCACTAGCGACACGCTCGGCTATCTCGGCCTTTCGAGCATGCGCCAGGCCGTGATGAACGCGCTCGTTCAACCGGGGGCCGGCTCTCAGAGGCCGGAAAGCCTTCCCGTCATCAGGAACGACAACGGGGAATCGAGTCCTCGCGACAAAGAGTCGTTCTGCCACGCCTGTTTCAGCGGAAACTACCCCGTCGAGTTCACACCCGCGCCGAAGAAGCTGCAACTTCGCCTCCTCGACGTCTGAAGAACATCGAAGCGCCAGAGCGACAAACGGTCTACCGTTTGTCGCGACCAAACAAGCAGCTAGAGCGGCAAGTCGTGCAGCGCGCCGAAGCCGAGCTGGCGAAAACCGCCCCCTCGACAAGAGGTGGGGGCGGTTTTTGCAGACGTCCGGAAGGCAAACTGAT
>JBNKGC010000195.1:0-11080 GCA_050289625.1 Polyangiaceae bacterium
TGACGAGACCGCGTTCGGGCGTGCCGGGCCTCGGGGACTTCGGCGCGCTGCCGGCGCAGCGCGGAAGGCGGGGGTGCATTCTTGGTGGGTAATCGGGGGTGTTCAGCGGCGAAGGCGGAGGCTCTCCGCGGCGAAGCGCGGGGGTTCGGGCCTGCCGTCGGACCCTTCCCACCGACCAGGCGCCTCGTGCTTCTCTTGCCGCGACGCGAATTGCACGTTTATTCTCCCTAGCCGTGATGAACCGTCACGGTCAACCTTCAGCAAGGCAGCCACACCTTTTCGGGGTGTTGGCTGCCCTTTCTTTGCTCGGTTTATTGGGATGCTCCAGCGAAGGAAAGACGCCAGAGGATGGCGTCTTTCCCTCTGCCGAGAGCGACTGCGCAACCTGCGTCCATGTGGTGCGTGACCTCGAGTTCGTGCGAGAGATCGCCCTTTCGGGCGATCTTCTCTACGTCGCCGACACAGATGGGACGCGCCTCGATCGCATCAATGTGGCGGACGGCTCTGAAATGACGCTCGTCCGCGGCGAGTACTCACCTCTCTTCCTCTCGGTCACACCCACGCACGCCCGCTTTTTGGCTGTGGATTTCGACGGTGTCGGCAACGTGATCCAAGTGGCCCATGATTCGACCACCTTGGAGGTCCTCGCTTCCTACGATGTGCAGGCCGGGTCCTACGTGGGAGTGCGTGGGGCGCGTCCGATCCTTACGGTGAGGGAAGACGACGGGACTCACCTTTGGGAGATGGGGCCGGATGGGCCCACCGTTGATGAGGGGCTTCTCACCCAACTGGGAAACAGCAGCTGCGTGGCGGTGTCGCTCGCCGGGGCCCTTGCTTGGTGTGATGCCGAAGACGGATTTTGGGTGGTCGAAAATCAAGACACCCCTCTCAGCGCGGGCACCCATGTTCCCCTTGGCGCGAAGCCCTACCAAGTGAGCTGGCTGGGCGAAAGCGCGGTCGTGAGTGCTTCCGAGGGCGGCACGTTCCGAGCGTGGACTCATCACGAGGGCAACACGGATTTGCTGGTCGAAACGGCTGACTATGAAGGCATGCCGGTGGCTCGTTCGGGCAACGAAACGCTCTTCGTCGACACGGTGATGGCAGAACTCTGGCGCGTGGCTCCGGGCACTTCTCCTCAGGCTCTGTCCTTCACGGCTCCCCTCTTTCTTGGTGATGTGCCACTCGCTGCAGACGAAAACTACGCATACGTGGGGGGACGAGGGCCCGACGGGGGGCAGGTGTATCGCCTTGATCTCTAGGAGTCGCGTGGCGAGGGGACGGGGGCGGCTCTTGGTCCTCGGGATGCTGGGAGTTGCCTGTGGCTCTTTGAATTCGGAGTTTCGGGGGCCCAAGTACAAAGGCGACTTCTTCGTCTATCGCACCCAAAAGGGGGATGCCGATGTGTGTGAAGGCGCCGTCGATCGTCTCGAGGAAGAGGCGCTCCTGTTCGCCGATCTCCTCGGGACTGAGCTCCCGCGTCGCGGCAAGTACTACAAGTTCAAGTCCAGCGATGCGCTCTCAGAAGCCGAAGTCTGCCGCTCGACTGCGGGCGGCTGTTACAGCGATGACACGATCTACTCCATCTTGCCGGTCGATGGTCACGAGCTGAGTCATTGGGTGATGGGGGCGGAGTTCGGTACGAAGGTGCCCCTTCTTTTTGCCGAGGGGATTGCCAATGCGGTGTCCTGTGAACCTCACTTTCTCCCGGAAACGGATGAGTGGGATTATCGGGACTTTGGGAGCGAGCCGCCCATCAGCGATTCCTTCAATCACGCTCAGGCTGGGCGCCTTTTGCTGGGCGTTTGGGCGCAGGGTGGAAACCCGTCGTCGTGGATGGATCTTCTCGCTCTACCGGAGGATGCCTCGCCCAGTGAGCTCGGGGACAGGGCGATGAAGCTTGGGGTGGATCTCGACGCCGCTTGGTCGCTCGCCGTACAGAGGCACCTGCCGGCGTGCATTCCCATCTACGCCTGCAGCGGCGCGCCCCTGCCGTGGGGCACGAGCACTCTGAACGCCGGATGCGACGGATTCGAACCTGCGACGCTTCCTCTCGTGGAGAGCGGGGGGGGTGCGCTTTCGCTCCTCGGACTTGACCGTCAGGCTTCTCCCTTGTTCTCCAGAGGAGAACCTCCCTCGTCTCCACGAGGCTCGCCTGCGCGAGCCCGCAGGGAATTACGAGTTTTGGATCCAGAAAACGAGGGTCAAACACGCAATTTGGCTCGAAGACGCCGAGACGGCCGCCCACGAACGCAGCACCGAAATCGAGTTGAACCCGCTGCCTTCCGCCTTTGGCGAGAGCTGCGCCGGGGCACCGAGCGTCATCGAGGAGCGCGGAAACGTCGGCCTATTCGTCAGTGGGGCTCCACGAGTCTTCATTCTTCTGGAGCTTCAGATCCCCGGCTCTCTCGAGCTGCGTTGGGCCAACTCCCTGCCCGCTGGGGTGCGCGTGTCTTGGTGCACGGGGTGCGCCGGGGGAGACGGGGAGAGTTGTGAGGAGCTGTCCGCTCTCTCGGTGGGGGGCCGCCAAGAGCTGCCCGATGTGAGTTCGGGAGCCTTGGAAATTGTGTCGGATGCCCCTCTCGAGCTTCCGTTGATCTTGAAGTTGCGAGCGAACTGAGGGCCTCTCAAGAGTGGTGGGGGGCCCGACGCACCTCGAATGTGCCTGGCTAGGAACGGCAAGGACCAATTGAGGGCGGAGGCCGTCCCCTTTGGCGAAGTAGAACCGTCGGGGACAAGCGGCGTAGGGGCTTGCCCCGGGCGAATCGCATCGCCAGGTCAAAGGTGCGTTTGGGGTCTTGTGGCTCTGAGTCGATGTCCGGCGTTGTGACCATCTCTGACGTGAGCTTCTCCCGCACCTTGAGAAGCATCTGCACCACGCCCCAGCGCGGGTCCGTGGCAGCCATTTCAAGCCCTCTCTCGCCATCATGGGCCCCCTCGCCAAAGAGCTGGAGGAGGGTTGTTTCGATGTTCTCAGGGGTGCTTATGCTTTTTCCCTCTCCGAAGAGCAGCCATTCGAGACGCATGTCCAGAGGAGCCGCGTCTGAAAGGAAGGCCTTTTCGGCTGCCTTCCCCTCGCAGGCAAGGAGCAGAGAATAGGCAAGTCCGGTGACTTCTCTCCGGACCCGTGGACGGAATTCGGGGGAGGTCACCAAGGGCGAGCTGAGAAGCTGCCGCCCTCTCTCGCATTGCACTTGGGGCGAGCACTCTTGCAGGAGGGGCTTCAACTGGAACAACGCCGGGAAGTTCCGCGCGATGGTCCCCTCCTCCTCGCTTCAACATGATCTTGCCTCGAACCTTCGGAGCGCCGATCATGACCCAGATGGCGGGAGCCCTTGACGGGTTGCGAGGTGGTGCGGTGTTGGTCCTCATGGGCGTCCTGACCGGGGCCTGTGGGGAGGGCGATGACGACAGCAACGGGAGCTCGGGTGGCAGCAACAGCAGCGGCGCCAGCAGCGGGGACATGAGTCCCGGTGCGGACAGCGAGCCCGCCGAACCGCCAGCGCCCGGCGAATGCAGCAGCGTGCGTATGACCTACTACGAGTCCAGCGACCTTGGGTGGTGCGCCTTCGACCGCAATCATCCGACCTTGCCCCAGTTCGTCCGTGACGGCATGACGGTGGCCATTGCCGAGCCCTTCAACGGCAGTTCCTATCAGGGCGATCCCGGAGAAGCGTGTGGCGAGTGCTGGGAGATCGATACCTTGGGCGGCACACAGATGGTGATGGTGCACGATCTATGTCCCATCGAGGGCAATCCGATCTGCGCGGGGAGTCACTTCCACTTCGATGTCTCCGAGGAAACCGCAACGGCGCTGGGCGACGACTGGCTTGGCGAAGGGGCGGTGCGTCAGGTCCCATGTCCGGTGACCGGGAACATCCAGGTGCGCGTCGCCAGTCGCAACCAGTACGGTTACGTCCAGCTGGCCTTCTTCAACCACCGCCTTCCGATCCGCACCGTGGAGTTTCGACCGGCCGACGGCGAGCATTGGCAACCTCTCGAGCGCTGTCTTGCGCGCTGGTGCGGGGACTTTGACGCCTTCGCGGACGACGGACCCGGCGCCGTGTTCCGTCTGACCAGCGCCGAGTCCGCCGTGGATCCCGTGGAGACCGATGTCTTCCCGTATTCGGCAGGCGACGACGCGGTGTTCGACACGGGCGTGCAGTTCGCGGAGATCGCGGCGCCGGGGGGGGCGTGCGTGTTCACGCCGCCGGGCGACGTCTACGACGAGGGCTACGGCGGCATCGACTCCGTGCGTTGGGATTCGAACACCTGGGGCGGTACGACCCTCTCGGAGACGAGCGACGGGTGCGCCGAGAACAGTGCCTCGTGCCTGCGATTGAACAACTTCGGCGATAGCGGACTCCACCTGACGTATCGCAGCCCCTTCCCCGTAGACACTTTCACGACCCTTTCGCTGGCGCTGCGCATCGACTCCGGCACGGGCACGGTGAACGTGGCGCCTCGCACCGAGGAAGGGCGCTGCACCAACACGACCGACGTCGACGTCGGGACCGACTGGACGACGGCCGAAATCGACCTCGCAGCGAGCTGCCCGGACGCCACCGTGCTGCAAGGACTCACTGTCAGCTGGCCCAGCGGACCGATGGATCTGATGCTGGACGAGATCTTCTTCGAGTAGCCGTGGAGCGCCCGCGGCGAGGGAACGGTGATCGCCATTCCGCCCTCTCCACGATCCTGCCATTCCGCGGCGACGTCCGAGCAACCGGACCGCGGATGCGTGCACCCGGGACGCGCGGTGGGGCGGACGTGCCTCTCGGGGGTTACGGAGCGACGAGTACCTGCGCTGCGGCATGCTCGACCACGGCTTCTGAGACTGGCCTGCCTCGCCTGCGGCCACGAGCGCCTGGTCGCCTTCAGCTGCAAGCGGCGCGGCTTCTGCCCGAGCTGCCTCGGTCGCCGCATGACGGACACGGCGCTGCACCTCGCGGAGAAGGTGTTCCCCGAAGTGATGCTCCGCCAGCGGGTGTGCTAGCTGCCCTGGAGGCTCCGCGCTCTGCTCTCCGGCTCGACGTGCACTTTCATTCGCTCTTTCTGGACGGCGTCTAGCTCGAGTGCGACGACGGCTCGCTCGAGTTCCACGAGCTTCCAGAGCCGTCGCCCGAGCAGGTGGCCGACGTGGCGGGTCGCACGGCCACTCGCATCCGGGCGCTGCTCGAAAAGGCCGGCAAGAGTCTCGACCCCGAGATGGCCGACGACGGCGCCGATGCCCTCGCCCTCGACCAGCCCGCCATGGCCGTTTGCTACGGCGCCGCCGCTCGCGGCGTCGACCTCACCGGGGAGCGCGCTTCTCTTGCCGCGACGCGAATTGCACGCTTATTCTCCCTAGCCGCTCTGGGTGCAAACCTTCACCCCGTGGTTTGCCGCCGAGGTACAGGTTGGATACTGTTCGAAAGAAATGCCAGGACCTGGCCAGGTACCCGTGACCGGCGAGAATATCGATTCTCTGGGTGGTCGCTATCAGCTCATCACCAGGCTCGGCGCCGGCGGGATGAGCGAGGTGTTCCTGGCCTCCGCCAGCGGACTCCGTTCGTTCCACAAGTTGGTGGTGATCAAGCGGATGCTCTCGTCCACATCCAAGCTGCGGGGGAGCGAGCGCATGTTCATGGACGAGGCGGAGATCACGGCGCGCTTCAATCATCCGAACATCGTTCAGACGTTCGAGATCGTCAGCGAGGCCGAGCATCTCAGCATCGTGATGGAGTTCTTGGAAGGGCAATCGCTCGACCGCATTTTCGATCTCCTCGAAACGGAGGACGTGGCGCCCTCATTCCTCGCCGATCGCAATGTCTGGGTGCGAGTCATTTCGGATGCGCTCAAGGGCCTGCATTACGCCCACGAGCTTTGCGACTACGATGGGAAGCCGCTCAACATCGTGCACCGGGACATTTCGCCCCAGAATCTGTTTCTCACCTACGACGGTGTCGTCAAGATTGTCGATTTTGGTATCGCCAAGGCCGCGCTCAGCTCGAACAAGACCGATGTGGGCGTCATCAAAGGGAAGGTCGGGTACATGGCGCCCGAGCAAGCCCAGTGCGCGGAGGTGGATCGCCGTACGGACATTTTCTCCATGGGACTCGTGCTGTGGGAGTTTCTCGCAGGCACTTACATGCGCAACGACGACCCCATGGCGGAACTGCAGAGAATGGTTGCTGAGGATGCTCCCCCGCTCTCGAGCGTGGCCCGCGGTGTGCCAAGCGCTCTCGAGGCCATCGTCGCCAAGGCAACGGCGCGCAACCCCGACGACCGCTACGCTACGGCTCAGGACATGAGGTTCGCCCTGGAGGAGTACTTGGCTGGCCAGGAACGCACGCTGACGACCGCAGACCTCGGCCACGCGATGACCAAGCATTTCGAGCAGGATCGGCAGTTTCTGAGCCAGCGCATCCGGGAAGTCATTTCGGGGACGCCCTCCCGGAGAGCCGGTCCAAGGGAATCGATGGAGCTCCCTCGCTCGTCGAATGTCACGACGATAGCGGGTACATCGGGCATCGTCACAGGCAGCGGAACGCTTCAGAAAATGGCCAAGGCGTCTCGCCGTCGCAAAGTCGTCGCGGCAGCCGTCGTCGCCGCGGTGGCGCTCCTCGCTGGAGCGGCCCTGTGGGTCGTGCCGACCAACACCGCGGACACTCCCTCCGCCACCACTGGTGCAATCACCATCGAGAGCGTCCCGAGGTCGGCGACCGTGCAGCTGGACGGCACCTTGCTCGGCCAAACGCCCCTCACCACGCGCGCTGTGGTCGGCACACATCGCGTCACCGTTTCCAAAGAAGGCTTCACCGAAACGTCGAGCTCAGTCGAGACGAAAAGCGGTAAAACGGTGAAGCTGTCGCTCGCATTGAGTCCTATCCCCGAGCCAGAACCGCCCCCAGAACCGCCCGCCTCGCCTGAAGTCGAAAGCGATGACAAGGTGGCCCCCAAGACGGTCAAGCGCCCTCTCCCGAGCAAACCCAAAGCGCCTGCTCCAGTGCGTCCGGCCCAAGCCAAACCCGCGCCGAAAGCGCCCCCGGCCCCCGCCCAGCCGAATATCCCCATCATCGACGAGAGTTCAGAAACGAAGGTCAAGGTTGATGTCATTGAGTGAACCCTGCACCAAAACGAAAATGGCGAAGTGGGCTGGGGGCCTCGTGCTGCTCACTGCACTGTTGACTCCCGATCGAGTGCATGCACAGCAGCGCCCCGATGAGACCGACCGGGCCGCGGCCAGCGACCGCGCAGCCGAGTCCGAGCAGCTCGCCCTGAAGGGCTTCGAAGCCTACAAGGCCGGGGAGTACGAGATCGCTCTCGAGTATTACGATCAGGCTTTGGAGGCACACGCCGCCGCTGCGCTCCACTACAATGTAGCGCGCATCTACGACACCAAGTTGTCGGAGTATGAGAAAGCCATCGAGTCCTACAAGAAGGCCTTGGAGGCTCCGGACGTCACCGAAGCGCTGGCGGACAAATCGATCGCGCGCATCCGCGTGCTCACGGCACTTCTCGAGCAGTCGAAGGAGCCAGAAGAGCAAGCGCCGCCCGCACAGCGCCAGCCCCCGCAGGACGAAAGCGAGTCTCGAGCTGCCTCCAAAGAAGAGCGGGCGACTCCTCGGCGCAGCACGCAAAAGACGATTGGCTACGTGGTCGGATTCACCGGTCTCGTGGCAGCGGGCGCCGGACTCGGGCTGGGCGGCTGGGCGATGTTGGAACGCGACGAGGCGAGGAAGGATTGTGACGGAAACCAGTGCGAGACGCGGGGCGGGGCGGATTCGATGAACACCGCGCACGACCTGGCCACCGCATCGACGATCACCGTGGTAGCAGGCGGTGCACTGGCTGTCGTGGGCTTTGGGATGGTCTTGTTCGCGCCTCGGAACCAACCAGCTGACAGGGACTCCGCGAAAGCTCCGCTAGCGACTGGTCGAACGGGTCTAGAACTTGCTATCACGCCCACGTCCGGTGGTGCCGCGTTGCAGCTTGCCGGAGCCTTCTAATAAGTTGAAAACTTCTCTCTTGCGCAAGACGGAGCGGGTCGTGGGGTGGACTGCAAGCACTATCGTTGTTTCTCGAAGCACCCTCGGTATGGGGTTGCTCTTCGGCTGCGTCTCCGCGCTCTCCGGCTGTGCTGACTTGCTCGGCATCGAGTCCGATCCGCAGTTGGTGGATAAGTCGTCCAACGAGCAGCCATCGACGGAATGTCAGGGCACGCTGTGGGTCAAGCTGACAACAGACACCGACACGGATGCCAGCGGGAGCGCTCGCGACATCGCGCCCTCGTACAACCAAGGCATCATCGACTACATCGGTATGCTCAACGATCGACCAGCCGCGGGGATTCGGGGATGCGAGATCGATCTGGAAGTAGGGGAGGGAGACGACAGCGCCGTCCGGACGGAACAGGTTGTCGGCGGCTGGAGGGCGAAGCCGGAGTGGGAGGATGTCTCGACGCTTTTCGTGTTTGGTACGAGTGCGGTCAAGCGCGTGGCTGGGGACCTGGCGGACGAGGGCAAGTTGGTCATTGCGGGAGCTTCTTCAGGATCCCTCGCGAGCCCCGAACCTGTGTCCCGAGAAGTGGTGCACCCGATCGTGGCAACCGACGGGACGGAGTCCTCCGCGACGGACAACGTGAGCACCGTCGGTTACCCCAACGTGTTCTTCGTCGGCATGGATGATTCCACCATCGCCCGAGGCCTCCTTGCGGCGATCTCGAACCGGGGGGGCGGACGAGTGGCACTGGTCGCCGATGTCGACTGCGCCTTCTGTGTGGATCCGCTGATCGCGATCCGGCAACAGATCGCAAGCCAGGCACGCCTCGAGCTGGGTCGTGACATCAACGGCGTCAATCAGACCGTGGGCGCCGGCGACGCGGAGAGCATCCAAGCCATCCTCGACGACTACTTCCAATGGGAGATCGACGCCAAGTTGGCTGACCCGAGCTATGAGCCCGTGTCGTGGCTTTGGCTCGGAAACAGCGTCGCCTCGTCGAGCCTTGTGGCTCGGGCTGTCCCGCAAGTGCAAGCGAACATTGACGCGTCTGTGCCTGAGGAGGACCGCTGGACTGTGCGGCTGGCCGCGAACCCTTGGGGCTTCAGTGAACAAACGCCGGAGCTTTGCGGCGAAGCCTGCAATGAAATCCTGATCGGCGTCACGCCTGTTTATGCCTGGGGGGAAACGGAGCGCTCCGACGGGATGAGTGATTTGATGCGAGCGGCGGACGAAGAGCTGTCCCTGTACCGCAACCACCACTACGTCCGGGGTTATGCCGCTGCGATGATGTGGCACCGAGCCGTCGAGCGCGCATTGGATGGCGGCAGCACGCGTCCGACAGGTGATGACATCAGAGACGCATTGGATGCATTCCGCCTTGAGGATCTGGAGGGACTCACCGCAGGACCGTTGAGTTTTACCCCATCCGACCACCGGTCCCAGACGCGATACAATGTCTACGCCATTGACTCTGACGGCAACTTGGTGTTCGACCGCGGTGGATCTGTCCAGGCCAGCAACCTCTGGCTTGGCTACTAGCCGACACCATCCAAGAACGTTCAAGAACGAGGCCGAAGGTGAAACAATCAGTACTTCTTGTGAGCGGAGCGCTCTCTCTCAGCGCTCTCTGTTTCTTGGGCTGCAGCGACAGCAAGGCCGATGAGGAGTACGGCGCCGATGCAGCGAATGACCCGGACGACGGCGATGCTCCCGACCCCAACCAGGTCGCTGTGGTGGTCAAGATCACGGGCATTCCGTGGTTCAATCGACTGGGTCAGGGCGTCAGCGATGCGGCGGACGACTTCGAAATCAACGCCTTCATGGTGGGACCCTCCGAGGGGGATGACCTCGCGGAAGAACAGGTCCGGATCGTGGAGGGACTGATCGAGGACAGGGTCGGAGCGATCGGCATCGTCCCCCAAGACATCGAGCTGCTGGACCCGGTGATTCGGCGTGCCCGAGAAAAGGGCATCGTCGTCGTCACGCACGAATCCCCGAGCCCTCAGGAGGCGGATTGGGACATCGAGACCATCGACAACACGGCCTACTCCGAGAAGGTCTTCACCGACCTTGCCGACCTGATGGGGGGCGAGGGTGAGTTTGCCCTCATCGTGGGCGGCTTCGACGTCGGGCTCCACAACCTCTGGGCAGACCACGGGCTTCAATTCGTACAGGAGGAGTACCCGGACATGACTCTGGTTTCAGCCCGAACCGAGGACCGCGAGCCCTGCGGTGAAGACGCGGACGCATGCTACGAGGCCACCAACAAGCTCCTCGACGAGTTTCCCGATTTGAAGGGCATTGCGGCGTTCGGCAGCCAAGGACCCATCGGCGCCGGTCGCGCTCTGCGCGACCTCGGTCGCGATGATGTGAACGTCGTCGGCGCCGCCATCCCGAGTCAAGTGGGGCAGCTCCTCGAAGATGGCTATGTGAAGGCGGCCTACCTCTGGGATCCGCGGGATGCCGGCTACGCCATGATCGCGGTTGCCCACCGCATCTTGAACGGCGGTGACATCGAAAACGATACCGACTACCGCTTTCTCGGCGAAGCCACGGTGGACCCAGAGGAGAAAAACATCGTCTTCGATCAAATCTTGACCATCACCGCTGAAAACGCCGACGACCTCGGGTTCTGAGCGCCTGAAGATTTTCCGGGTCCGAGAAGCCACCTCCCCACTGCGAGCCGTATGGAAGGCTCGAGTAACACTATGAAGACGTCCTGCTGCTCGACGTATACGCCGTCCTGGCTGCTGCCTCTCGGGGGTACGGAGCACGGCGCGCTGGGGCTCGGTTCGGCGCGCCGCTTGGTCTCCGGCCGGAGCGGGAGGAGCTGCCCCTGACCGCGCCACCCCTTCGCCGAGCTGCCTCGGGCGCCGCATGACGGACACGGCGCTGCACCTCGCGGAGAAGGTGTTCCCCCAAGTGATGATCCGCCAGTGGGTGTGCTCGCTGCCTGGAGGCTCCGCGCTCTGCTTGGCTACGACAAGACGCTCTGCTCCGAGGTACTGCACGCGTTCACCGATGAGGTCGGGCGCTCGCTACTCGCTACGCCGCCGAGCCAAGAAGGTGCTCGGCCTCGCCAGCGTGAGCGAGGCGCACA
>JBNKGC010000196.1:0-11068 GCA_050289625.1 Polyangiaceae bacterium
GGCGAAACCCGCCCCCTCGACAAGAGGTGGGGGCGGGTTTTGCAGGCGCCCTGAAGGCAAACCGATCGGCGCTCTAGGGTTGAAGCTGCGCCCTCGGACTTCTGGCGAAGCCGATCAGCGAGGAAGGGGAGGGGGGAGGCGCTGGCCCCGTGCGTTCCTGCTCGCCGTGGGAAGCTTCTGCACGGTGTTCGGGCCTTGGCTCGGGGTTCCCATGGATCCGGCGGCGTGGGTGGGGGCAGGTTGCCTCGTGCTGCTCGGCGTGAGCGCACCAGGATTTCAGCGCAGTCCGGGCCTGCTGATCGCGATTTTCGCTACGGCAGCCACCCTCGGAGTCCACGCGGTGTTCTTCGGTGCGGGCCGGTACTCGCTGGTCCTTCTGCCTCTGTGGGCCGCTTTGGCTGCGGCCGCGCTCGGGAGGAGTAGCGCCTCCCCGAGCGCTGGTTTTTGACAGGCCTCGAAGCCGTGAGCGATACTCTCGCTCAGGAGTTCCCATGCCTCTGATCGATACCGAAGAAGCCGCCCGCCGCCTTGCCCGCGCCATCGCCAGCGACCTCTCGCTCTACAACGAGGAGAAGATCGTGCGCGGCATCGAAGGCGACAGCCTCTTCGCGGAGCTCGAGGAAGAGATCGAGGAAGGGCGGGCCCTATACAAGAGTCGCGTTTCGCCCGACCTCTACCAGCGAAACTTCTACGACCGGGCGCTCGTGGATATCCTGGTGCGCTCGAAGGGGCACATCAAGAGCCCCATTTGGTGAGTTCGCATCGGGTTCCGGAGGGGAACTCGCGGCGCGGCGCTTTTGCGCGGGGCTCGTCGTGACCGATGTCACTCGGCTCGAGGTGCCCGCCAGCGCGGCTGCCGAGCGCCTCGACAAGTTCCTGGCAGCTCGCCTCGAAGGGGTGACGCGCTCCGAGATCAAACGCTGGATTGAAGAGGGGCGCGTGCTGGTGGACGGACACGTGCGTCGGCCGCGCGACCCAGTCAGCGCAGCAGCCGTGGTCGAGGTGCGACCGGGGCCTGCGCTCAGCAGTAGCGCGGAGCCCGATCCCTCGGTGATCGTCGACGTGGTCTACGAAGACGATCACCTGATCGTCGTGAACAAACCGCCTGGGCTCGTGGTTCATCCGGGGCGCGGCCACGCCACGGGGACTCTGGTGAACGGTCTGCTCGCGAGGCCAGGGTTTCAGCGACCACCGTCTGATCCTCGGGATCCTGAGGGACCGCTGCGGCCTGGCATCGTGCACCGGATCGACAAGGGCACGAGCGGGATCCTCGTGGTGGCCAAGGACACACCCACACGCGAAGGCTTGAAGGATCAGCTTGCTGGACACTCGGTCGAGAGGGTCTATCGGGCTCTCACGGTGGGGGTTCCGGAGGCGGGCACCATCAGCACCCTCCATGGCCGAGATCCGCGCTCGCGCCTCAAGTTCTCGTCGCGGGTTCCGCGGGGGCGACGGGCGATCACTCACCTCTCGTTGCTCGAAAACCTCGCGGGCGGGCAAGCGGCCCTCGTGGAATGCCGGCTCGAGACCGGGCGGACTCACCAGATTCGAGTGCACTTGAGCGTCGAGCGGAACACTCCCATCGTCGCCGACGACCTCTACGGAGGCTTTCGTGGTGCGCCCCGCGTGCGTGCCTCGGCGGAGCGGCTCGGTCGCCCCGCGCTTCACGCCGCGGTGCTTGGTTTCGTGCACCCGGTCACGGGTAAGACGCTTCGTTTCGAGGCGCCCCTACCCCCGGACATGCAGCAGGCTCTGACGCATCTGCGTGCGTGAACCTCAGGCCTCGAGCGTTTCGAGCTCTCCCGTGCGGGGGCGGAGCAGCTCGGGATGGCGCCGGCGAAGCAGACCGAGGGCCAGGAAGCCGACGATGACGGCCCACCACAGGGTGGCGAAACGAATCAGCAGCATGGCTGCCGTCGCCGGTGCCTTGGGCACTCCGCCGAGAGTGACCAGCTGGGATTGGATCATGGCTTCCGCAACGCCGAGGCCACCGGGGACTGGAATGAGAGCGCCCGCCAGAGTCGCCGTGGCGTAGAAGAAGACGCACAGCTCGACGGGCGCGTCCACGCCGAAGCCCTGGATGATCCAGTAGAGCGCGATGCCCTCACAACCCCAGCCAACCAGGGAAAGAAAGGTCGGCCAGAGCAGTGCACCCGGGCTCGCCAGCAGGCGAAGGGAGTCGTACGCGTCGCTCACCCGCGGGGCGAGGCGCCCCAACGCACCTGGGCGCTGAGCCATCCAGCGAAGCAAGAGGGTCACTGGGTGGCGCCACAGGATGAAGACGAGACCGACGACTACGCATGTGGTGCCGGCTAGGGCCCACGGAAGGCCACCTTCGAAGCCAGCGCTTCCAAGGACGATGAGCAGAATCACCCCGATGACGTCCGTCAGGCGCTCCGCGATGACGATGGGCGCGGTACGTGCAACGTCCACCCCGTAAGTGTCTTTGAGAACGGCGCTCTTGAAGACCTCACCGACCTTGCCAGGGGTCACCGTGAGGACGAAACCCGACAGGAAGATCAGGAGGCTGTCGAACTTCGGGATGCCACGGATGCCGAGCCGAGCGAGGTAGTATTCCCACTTCAGGAAGCGCAGCACGTAGTTGAAGGTCGCGAGCCCCAAGGCCCCCGCGAAGGCGGACCAAGCGAAGTCGGCGAGGACGTCGCGGAGCTCTCGGTAGCCGGTGTACAACACGAACGCGCCGTAGACGGCCACCCCGACGAGCAAGGCCAGGACGAGGCGGCGGACGAAGCCGGTCATTTTTTTCGAGCCTTTCTCGAGCGAAGGAAAAAGTGGAGGGCGATGGCCGCCAGGAGCCCTCCCCCTACCACCGCAACCACCGGTGCCGAGGTCGGGATGAGCCCTCGCGCGGGGCCATCCGGTGGTCGGTGCTCCACGAACGTGGGTGCTCCCGCCGCGGGCGCTGGGGTCTCTTGGCCCGTCTGCATGCACGCCCGCTTACACGGGATGGGGCCGTCGCGCTACACACCCCGCGCGGCACACGATTCGGTGGCGACTTTGGGCGGGTTCCTTCCGGCGCAGCGCGGGCGCGCTCGGAATCCGGATTGCGACTCGCGGGCGCCCCCACTAGGTTCCCCGCGTGTCTGGAGACCGAGTAGGGGCGGACGACGTCCAGCTTCTGGAGCGCTGCCACGAGGCATGTCGGAGCATCGAAGCGCAGCTCGCGCGAGTCGTCGTTGGGCAGAGTGAGGTGGTCCACCTCATGCTCGTGGCTCTTCTGGCTCGAGGTCACGCGCTTCTGGTGGGAGTGCCTGGATTGGCGAAGACGCTCCTCGTTTCGAGTGTCGCCGAGGCGCTCGCGCTCACGTTCGGTCGGGTGCAGTTCACTCCTGATCTACTCCCGGCAGACATCACCGGCACCGACGTCCTTCACGAGGTGGAGCACGAGGGGGGCCTGCGGCGTGAGGTCCAGTTCATGCGCGGCCCGATTTTCGAGAACCTCGTGCTCGCCGACGAGATCAACCGCACGCCTCCCAAGACCCAGGCAGCGCTGCTTCAGGCAATGCAGGAGCGACACGTGACGGTGGGCGGGACCACGCACGCTTTGCCGGATCCGTTTCAGGTGTTCGCCACGCGGAACCCCATCGAGCAAGAGGGAACCTATCCTCTGCCCGAGGCGCAGCTCGACCGGTTCTTGCTCGAAGTGCACGTGGGCTACCCGTCAGCGGAAGAGGAGATCGAGATCGCGCGGCGAACCACCTCCGGGGGCATGCCCAAGCTCGAGCCGGTGGTTGAGGCTGCCGAGGTGCGAGCGTTGGGAGATCTCGTGCCGCGGATCCCCGCGACGGACGAGGCTGTCGAACTGGCGGTTCGTTTGGCTCGGTCCTCGCGACCAGATTCCGCGGAGGCGCCCGAGTTGATCCAGCGCTACGTCCGCTTCGGCGCTGGCCCGCGTGGAAGCCGGGCGCTCGTCTTGGCTGCCAAGGCGCGGGCGGCGGTTCGAGGGGAAGCTGCCGCGGACGTGGATGACGTTCGGGCTCTCGCCCTCCCGGCGCTCCGTCACCGGCTGGTTCTGAGTTACCGCGCCGACGCCGACGGCGTGACCGACGCCGACTTGGTCGAGGCCCTCCTCTCGAAATGAGCCCACACTTGGCAAAATTGGCTCATCGTGAGGCCCGAATGCCCGAGTTTTCACGGGACTCTTGCCCACGATGCATCGCTTTGGCAGGGTCGGCCCCCACGGAATAGGCCAGGTCCCTCGGGCGTTACGAGGGGAAATCCGATAGTCGAAAATGCGCGTTCTGCTCCTGATTGCAGCCCTCGTCGTCCTGGCACCACTTCCGGGATGCAAGACCCACTACATCCCGAACACGGACGTGGAGGATACGGCGTTCAACCGTGGCGTCGTAGAGTTCGCGGAGGAGTACCGCCGCGCCGTCGAGCGACGGAACGTCGGTCTGCTCCTGAAAATGGCCGATCCGGCCTATTACGAGGACGGTGGCAACATCGACGCGACCGACGACCTCGACTACGCCGGGCTGCGCGAGTACCTGGAGACCAAGTTCGGCGACACCGTGGCGATCCGCTACGAGATTCGTTACCGCGACGTGGGCGTCAGTCCCGAAAACACCATCTGGGTCGATTACACCTACAGCGCGAGCTACAAAATCCCCACGGATGAGGGTGAGGTCTGGCGTCGGCAGGTGGCCGACAACCGCCTGGAGCTCGTCCCGTACGGCGACTCGTACCGCATTCTGTCGGGGATGTGAGTCAGCGCAGGAGGACGGCACACGTGCTGCCGTCGACGATGCGCGTGTCTTTGCTGCCGTCCCTCGTCACGGTCCACACCGGGCGCCCATGCTTCTTGCTGTGCGCGTAACTGAGGACCAAGCGATCCGAGCGCTTGAGACCGGCCTCGGTCGCTTTGCGCCAGGCGACCTCCATTGGGCAATTCGGGTCGGGAAGGCCGGGCTCCGAGCGCTTGGTTCGGACGTTCTTCTCTTCGAACTTTCCTCCGTCGTAGCTGAGGACGAGCCGATCCGCTCCCAAAGTGGCGCCGGGGCCCACCTCCGCGAGGGGTCTGCCGTAGCGGAGCTCCAAGGGGCCAGCCGGTTTGCCGTTTTGGACGAGCGCGGTGATCCCTGCCAGAAGCGCCTCCGGATCCCAGGCGAGCCCCCGCTGACTGGCGTCCGCGAGGCTCTTGGTCGTGTCGAGGGGATCGGGGGCGAGTTCGGCGGCGGGCACGGGCGCGCCGGATGGATCCAAAAGCGCAGCCTCTGGTTCCGTCTGCTCTGCCTCGTCTCCTCCGAAGAGCAGGATGCCGGCTGCTGTCAGCGTGACGAGCGCCGCTGCACCGCCGATCACCCAGGCAGCCAGTGAGGAGTGTTCGCGAGCCCGAGGCGCGCGAGCTCCCGGAGGCGGGACGTGGCTCGAACCTTGCGGCGGAGGCTGGGACATCACTCGGGTTATATGCGCACCCCGCGCCGTGGTCGCAAAATTCTAGCGAGAGTCGCTCGCTCATCTTGCGACGACGGCGAGCCCCGAGGCTCTCGCCGAGGTCGTCACGGCAGGCGGAAGTCCTCGGCGATTCGTGCGATGCGGAGCTCGCCGGACTCTTCGCGGATCAGGAACGACAGCTCGTCGCCGAACACTCGCTCCTTGCCTGCCCGAGTCGTGACCAAGGGGACTGAAAGGGCGAGCTCACGGCTCTCGAGGGAAAACGGTGGCCGTTCCGATTCGGGGAGGTGCTCCAGGTCGCCTGCTCGGACCACGCGCACGTCGCTCGGACGGTACAGTGGCTGGGCCGAGAGGACCGCGTAGTCGAGTCGGGCCAAGCGGCGCTCCCAGTAGCTCTGCGCCGCTCGTGATTCGGTGCCCCGCGGGGTCTGCTGCATCGCGCCCTCGGCGAAGAGGGCTTCCAGCCGCCCGGTGTCCTCTGATGTCAGGGCTCGAAAGAAGTCACTCACCAGCTGCTTGGCGCTTTCCGAGTCCACGGGGGGGACGAGAACGACGAGTGCGTCGCCCGACTTTCGAGTGTCCGGTTCGGGCAGCGCAAACGAACGATCGACGAAGACCGCCGGCGGGCGGCGTGGTTTTTCGGGCTTGGAGGACGACGTTTCGAAACGAGCCGGGTGGGTGGCGCAACTCGACAGACTGGCTCCGAGGGCGGCGAGCCCCAGACCGACAAACGGTTTCCGGCGAAAGTTCAACCCGCGCGCCCCCTTCAGAGAGCTTCCATCAAAGGCGGCTTGGTGGCGCGCGCCACGAGGCAGGTACCGTCGGGTACTGCCTCCCAACCCTGAGGGAGGTCCGATAGGCCCGAGACCAGCAACGTGAAGCGCGTGCTGTCTGCACTCGGCATGCTGATGTCGCTGCTCAGCACGGACTCGAGCTGACCGCGCCCTTGGATGCTGCAGATCCCGAGGGGACCCGTGCGATGAGCGACCACGAGGTGTTCCCCATCCGCCACGAACACGTCACCGGAGAACGGGCGTTCGCCTTCTTCTGCGGAGAGGCGATCCGCCAGGGAGAGAGCACCGCGCAGGGCGCTCTGAATTTGCTTCGTCTCCGCACCGTCGTCCCCGAGCGAGCCCGCGTCGTGGAGGAACGAGAGGAAGGTGTAGAAAAGGAGCTCGGAGTCGGTGTCACCGCGCACGTTGTTGCGTAGGAACGGCGGCAGCGCGTCGAGGAAACGACCACGGAGGGAGCCGCGATCCTTGATCGTCCCTCCCGCCGCGAAGAGCCACATGCGGTACCGAAATGGCTGAGTGTTCTCCGTGCGGGGTTCGCCGACGACGGGCTGACGCACGTGCCCGAGCAAGAGCGACGTCCGGGTGGTTTCCACCGCCTCCTTCAGGCTCACGATCTCACGATCATCTGTCGGTCGGCGCCTCAACAGCACCTCGCCCGATTGGTAGAAGCCAACGCCCCAACCGAGGGTCGGGTAGTCTCCCCGTGGTACGGACAAGACCTCCTTGTGCGCTGCCAAAAGCCGCGGCCCGAAGTCGGGCCGATTCCCGATGAAACCGAAGATTCTCGCCATCGTCGTACCTGGGGATCCCGAATTGGGGCGTCCTTCCCCAACGATACATTCGACGGCATCACCTTGCATCGGCTAAGGCGGCGCAACGACGACGGTGGGCTAGCGGCCGAGCAGGGGGGCGGCCGGCCTCGACGCCCGGAGCCTCACTTCTCGCCGGAATCTAGCTTAGCGGCGCCACACTTCTGGCCGTTCTTGCCGCCGTGCGGCAGAGCGAATTCCGAGAAGCGTTGCTCGAGGTGATGGAGAGAAAGGTTCACTGGGCATGGCCCGCTTTTCAAGCGGGACGAGTCCCAGCACAGCGGCTCCACGTACATCTGGAGCAGGAGTACGCCACCTACGTGCGGGACTTTCCAGTCCTCGTCGCACGCGCGTACGTCGTGTGTCCCATCGCCGCGGCCCGTCGCGATCTCATCGAGAACGTGTACGAGGAGGAAACTGGCTGCCTCGTCGCCGGCCGCCCCCATCCGGAGCTCTTTTTGGCTTATCCCCGCGGCCTGGGCATGGATCTCGACCGCTTCGAGCGGGTGGAGCTTCTGCCGGAGTCCCTCGTTTATCGGGAAATCCTCGACGATCTCACGCTCCATCGGGGGTGGGAAGCTGCTGCAGCGGTCACCACCTTGTTTCTCGAGGGGACTCCGTACGAGCGAGGTGAGCTCGATCCGGCCTTTCCCCGTCGCCCCGAGCCGCCACTTCACCAGCACCCCCTGGTGGTCCACTACGGCCTCGACGTGGAGGATCTCGCTCTCGTCAAGGCACACCGGGCGGTCGAAGGGAGTCACCGGGCGGCCGCCTGGCGAGTGATTTTGGACCACGTGCGGGAGGAGCGTCGGCCCGCGGTGGTCGGAGCGATGGCCGAGGCGCTATCCGGTTGGTTGGCCTACCGCGACGCAGTGGCGCGCGCGTGCGGTCTGTCCCGGGAGTCGGACGACCACGCCGTGGGCGAAAGTCCCCCCCTCGACGGGGTGGGAACGTGAGCCTTTGGGACGAACCTCGAAACGCCGGGCGGATCACGAGTTGCCGAGAGCCCGAGTGCGCGGTACTGAATTCCGCTGAGATCGACTGGTTTCATACGATCGCATCCGAGATCCGGTGCACGAGATCGGGAGCAGATGAACATGGCGTTTTGGACGGTTGACCGTGCGGTTCCCCCTGTCAGGGCGTCGAACGCGAAGACGAGGCAAGCCTCGGTGTCGGTGAGTGTCGCACTCACGTTGCTCGCGCTCGTCGGGTGTGGAGCCGTCTATCCGGAGATGAAGACGGCAGTGAGGACGCCGCCCTCGAACTACAGCCCAAATCCCGCACCTCCTGAGGACGTGCTCTACTTGTCGTTTGCCAGTGCTTACATCCCGCAGAAAACACGCGACGGCCGCAACTGGGACTCCGTGGGCGGTTCTGCGCCCGATCCTTTCGCGAAGCTCGTGATCGAAGGCAAGGAGATCATCGTCACGCCGGTGCAAGCGAACACCCGAAAACCGACCTGGCCCGATCAAGTGCGCGCAAACTACCGGATCCCTCGAGGCACTTGGATCACCGTGGAGCTCTGGGACTCCAATCCCATCAACAATCACCCCATCTGCAGAAGCCGACTGAGCAACATCCACGACCAGGCCGGTGATCTTCCGATTGAGGTCAACTGCGAAAGTGGCGCACGCCTGACGCTGAGCGTCGAGCCGCCCCGGCCTTTGCTCGGGCTCGGGATGTACTACGAGCTCCAAGGCGAAGGACGGGTGCGCATCACGCGCGTGATCGCCGAATCACCAGCAGGACGAGCGGGGCTCGTGGCGGGAACGAAGATCGTGTCCATTCAGGGGCGCGACGCGTCGACCTTGGACGATCTCGAGATCAAGAGTCTGGTGAACGCCAACACCCGCACAGGTCTTGCGCTGGGTGTGGTTTTGCCGAGTGGGGAGCGTAAGGACGTCTCGATTCGCGAAGAAGCCATGTACCCGCTGGTGGGTGAGAGCGCCGAGACGACGCGCGCCCTTCATGCGGGGACTTGACGGCGGACGGGGTGTCGCTAGCTCTTGTCGTGCATGGCCACTGACTCGAAAACGAGCGAGCGATCCATCGCAATCCGCCCGGCGTGGGGAGCGATTCGAGTGACGGGTCCCGATGCGCTGACTTGGCTCAATGGCGTCGTGACTTGCGACGTGACCGCCGTCGATGCGACGCGGGGCGCATGGGGACTGCTCTTGAGCAAGCAGGGCAAGATCGAAGCCGAGCTCCAGATTGTCCGATCCGAAGCCGGGCTCGTGGTTGCGACGGACGCCGACCTCGCACCGGAGATCGCCCAGAAACTCGACCGGTTCCTGGTGATGGAGGACGCCGAGTTGGAAGCGGATCCCGGGCTTCGCTTCGTGGAGATCCACGGGCCCGCTGCCAGCGCCGCGGCGTCCTGGGTGGTCGGTGCGGGTGTCGAGGTCGTCGCCTCCGGGCGCGTCGACTGGTCGAGCCAGGGTGGCGCCGTCCTGGTCGTGGCCGAGGGATCGCTCGAAGCGGCTCTGGGGGCATTGCGCGAGCACGGCGTTTTCGTGGTGACGCTCGATGAATTTGCCGAAACGCGCATTCGCGAGGGGATCCCTCTCTTCGGCCTCGACTACGGTCCCAGTGACAATCCTCACGAAGCGAGCCTCGAACGTCGCACGGTCAGCTGGACGAAGGGGTGCTACCTCGGCCAGGAGGTCGTGTGCATGCAGGACATGCGCGGCAAGGTGAAGCGCCGTCTCGTGCGCCTCGAGGTCGAAGCCCCGGTGGATCGAGGCGCACGGGTCATGTCGGAAGAGGGAAACGAGGTCGGTGAAGTGACCAGTGCCTCGGGGACGTGGGCGCTTGCCCGCGTCAAGGCTCCGGCCTTCGAGGCGGGGGCGCGGGTCTCGGTCAATGGTGCCGAAGCGCGGGTGCACTCGCTCCGCGACTGATCGGCGCTCTTCGTCCCGGGCGCGGTCCGAGTTTTCGACGGGACCGGGCGGATGCTAATGTCGCCAGCGATGGGTCGAGACAGCGGGCAGCGAGTTGGGGGTGAAGGGGTCGTCGGGGGAACCAAGCGGACTGGATCGGGCCTTCGCGTTGCTGACGACGCCCTCGGCTTGATCGCGGGGACCCCGCTCGTGCGCTTGGGACGCTTGAGTCCCGAAGCAGGAGCCACGGTTTGGGGCAAATGCGAGTTCGAAAACCCGGGCGGAAGTGTGAAGGATCGTCCGGCGCTCGCCATGATTCTCGACGCGGAGCGCAAGGGCACCCTGAAGCCGGGTGCGACCATCATCGAAGCGACGAGTGGGAACACCGGCATCAGTCTCGCGATGATCGCCGCCGTGCGCGGGTACCGCTGCATGCTGGTCATGCCGGAAGACATGAGCATGGAGCGGAGGTACATCCTCCGCGGCTATGGGGCCGAGATCGTGCTCACGCCGGCACGCGCAGGGATGAAGGGCGCGGTGGATCGAGCATCGGCACTCCTCGAAAAGACCGAGGGCGCCTTCATGCCAAGTCAGTTCGAAAATGCGGCCAACCCGCTTGCTCACGAACAGGGAACCGCTCTTGAAATTCTCGAACAGCTGGACGGTGAGGTGAACGCCTTCGTTGCAGGAGTCGGCACCGGTGGAACCGTGACCGGAGTTGGTCGGTTTCTCAAGGAACACGGTCAGGGCGCCGTGAGGATCGTCGCTGTCGAGCCGGCCAAGAGCGCGGTGCTCAGCGGAAAAAAACCTGGCCTGCACGGCATTCAGGGTCTTGGCGCAGGATTCGTTCCGACCATTTTGGACCGAACCGTGATCGACGAGATCGTCGAGGTGACCGACGTCGCTGCCGACAAGATGGCGCGACGCATGGCTTGCGAAGCGGGACTTCTCGTCGGGCCGTCTTCGGGAGCCAACGTGCACGCCGCCGTCGAGGTCGCGTCCCGCATGAAGGGGGGCAACGTCGTCACGGTGCTCTGCGACTCCGGCGAGAGGTATTTGTTTTAGGGGTGCGGTCCCCTCGGTTCTTAGGGGGGCGGCCCCGCCCCCCTCTTCGTCGCGGCAAAGCCGCTCCTCCTCACCCCACAGTCCGCCCGGTCTCCGGCGGGTC
>JBNKGC010000197.1:0-11039 GCA_050289625.1 Polyangiaceae bacterium
CTTGAACTTCTTTCCGGATCCACACGGGCACAGGTCGTTGCGGCCGATCTTCGGCTCTTCGCGTCGAATGGGCGCCTGTGAGGAAGCCGCCTGGCGCATGGCTTCCAGAAGCTCGCCTGGCGGCTGTTCGTCGGACGGTGGCACTTCGCCCACGTGGCGAGCCACGGCTTGGTCGAGTTCGGCGTGCTGCCGCTGCTCCTGCTCCAGCTCCATGGCCTCGATCTGCTCCTGGCGCCGGATCTCGACCTCGAAGAATCGAGTGAGGACGGCGCTCGAAACGTTGGCCATCATGTTCAAGAAGAGGGTGTAGCCCTCCTTCTTGTACTCGTTCTTCGGATCGCGTTGGCCGTAGCCGCGGAGCCCGATGCCGTCGCGGAGGTGCTCCATGTTCTGGAGGTGATCGACCCAGGCTTGGTCGATCGCCTGCGTGTACAGAAGACGGAACACCCGGAGTGCCAAGTCGAATCCGAGCTCCTCCTCGCGTGCGATGTAGAGCGCCTCTGCGCGGCTGTAGACCTCGCGTGCGATCTGGCTCGGGTCACCGAGCTTGTCGATGTCGTAGTCGAGCGTCGTCTTGAAGTGCTCCTTGAACGCTCCGTGGATGCTCTTCCAGTCCCAGTCTTCGGGAGGCTTCCCAGCGGGGCAGCTCTCCTCGATGACCGCGCTGATGACGCGATCGATCAGATCGAGCAACCGCTCGCGCTGTTCGCTGAGGCCGTGGGACACCATGTCCACGAGCTCGTCGTAGATGCTGTCTGGGGTTCGCTTCTTGCGCGTCTCGAGATCGAGCTTGACGCCCCAGAGGTGATAAACCTCACGCTGCAGATCCTCGAGCTCGACGAGCGCTCCGGCCTCGGCCAACTCGCTCTTGGTCGGTGCTCGGGGCTTGCCGTCGTCGTCGACCGGATTCGGCGGGTTCTCGCTGAACATGCCGATCAATTGAGCGACCAACGGTTCGACGCGCTTCGCGATCGACGGGTCGACTTCGATCTTTCGGATGCGCCCGGTGGGCTTGCCGAGCTCGTCGACCTCCTCCGGTTCGTAGCGACCGAGCCCGAGCTGCTGGCGCAGGGTGTACATCGTCCTGCGCTGCGCGTTCATCACGTCGTCGTACTCGAGCGTGTTCTTGCGGATGTCGAAGTTGCGCTCTTCGACTTTGCGCTGGGCGTTTTCGACGCTCTTGGTGACCCACGGATGCTCGATGGGCTCGTCGTCCGGCATGCCCATGCGATCCATCAGGTTCTTCACCCGGTCGCCGGCGAAGATGCGCATCAAGTCGTCTTCGAGGGACAGGTAGAATCGGCTCGAACCAGCGTCACCCTGGCGGCCTGCACGGCCACGGAGCTGGTTGTCGATGCGCCGCGATTCGTGGCGCTCCGTGCCCAGGATGTGGAGCCCTCCGAGATCCAAGACGTCGTCGTGCTCCTTCTTGCAGCGCTCAACCGACGCCTGCACGGCCTCTGCGAACCCTTCAGGATCCAAGTCCGGATCCTGGCCCTGCTGCTTGAACTCCCACCGCGCCAACATCTCGGCGTTGCCGCCGAGCATGATGTCGGTGCCTCGACCCGCCATGTTGGTCGACACCGTGATCGCGCCGCGTCGGCCTGCCTGCGCCACGACGAACGCCTCGTTCTCGTGGTGCTTGGCGTTCAATACGTTGTGGGTGATACCCTTGCGCTCGAGGATTCGGCTGAGGGCGGCGCTCTTTTCGACGCTGGTGGTGCCCACGAGCACGGGACGACCCTGCTCGTGCATTTCGAGTAGTTCCTGCACCACGGCGGTGAACTTCTCGCGCTCGGTCTTGTAGACGACGTCGTGGTGGTCCTGGCGAGTGATCGGCTTGTTCGTCGGGATGGAGACCACGTCCAGCTTGTAGGTGGACATGAACTCTTGAGCTTCCGTTTGCGCGGTTCCCGTCATGCCCGCCAGCTTCTTGTAGAGCCGGAACAGGTTCTGAAAGGTGATGGTGGCCATGGTGCGGCTCTCCTCTTGGATCCGCACGTTTTCTTTGGCTTCCACGGCCTGATGCAGACCGTCGCTCCAGCGGCGCCCGCCCAGAACGCGGCCGGTGAACTCGTCGATGATCAGGACCTTCCCGTCGGGGCTGACCATGTAGTGCTGATCGCGCTTGTAGAGGGCGTGAGCGCGGAGCAGTTGGTTCAGGATGTGCAGGCTCTGCACGTTGACGGGGTCGTACAGGTTGCTGATCCCCGTGAGCTTCTGCACGAGCTCGATACCCTCGTCCGTGAAGGTGGCGCCGAACGCCTTCTCGTCGACGTTGAAGTGCTCGTCCTTGACGAGCTTCACGATGATCTCGTTCAGAGTGCGGTACTTCTCGCTCGCCGCGTCTGCGGGGCCACTGATGATGAGAGGGGTACGCGCCTCATCGATCAGGATGGAATCGACCTCGTCGACGATCGCGAAGTGGAGATCGCGCTGGACGTGCTCGAGGGCACTGTCCTTCATGTTGTCGCGGAGGTAGTCGAACCCGAATTCGTTGTTCTGCCCGTAGCAGATGTCGGATTTGTAGGCGCGCTTCTTCTCGGACGTGTCCTGCTGGTTCACGATCACGCCGACCGAGAGACCTAGCCAGTTGTAGAGTCGCCCCATCCACTCGGCGTCACGCTTGGCCAGGTAGTCGTTCACGGTGACGACGTGGACGCCGCGCCCTTCGAGAGCGTTCAGGTAGACCGCCAGAGTCGCGACGAGGGTCTTGCCCTCGCCCGTCTTCATTTCCGCGATCTTGCCATCATTGAGCACCATCCCGCCCAGGAGCTGGACGTCGTAGTGCCGCATGCCCAAGACACGTTTGGACGCCTCCCGGCAGGTCGCGAACGCCTCGACGAGGATGTCGTTCACGCTGGCGCCGTTGTCGAGCTTCTCTTTGAACTCGTTCGTCTTCGCCTTCAGCTCGTCGTCCGACAGCTTGAGGAGCTTGTCCTCGAGGGCGTTGATCTGCTGAATGCGCGGCTGCATCTTTTTGATGGCGCGCTCGTCGGAGGTTCCGAAGACCTTTTTGGCGACCCAAGTGAGCATGTTTTTCGTGTCCCGAGGATTTTCCTGCGCGGAACCTAGTGTCTCGAAACGGTCGAGGCTAGTGCCCGAGCCCAGAAGTTCGGTTCCGCCCCGACCAGATCCTCGAGAATCTCCTTCCGGATGAACATCCCGTGGGCGTGCGGCTCGGAATAGACGGCCCCCGCCCCCGGTTTCCACCTCCGCCGCTAGTCTTCCGCATCTGGTCGGGGAGTGCAGCTCTCACGGACGGATCATCGGAACTGCGCCTGAATTGCGAGCCCTCGTGGGACGAAGCTCCCGTGATCTCGCGCGGTTTGCCAGCCGGCAAAGCCCTCGGGAGGTGTCAGTGGCTCCGGCGAGAGGAGGGCGACGTCTGCGGCCACGAGCCGAACGGTTGCTTCATCCTCGGTCGCCACCCACGGCAGTCCGATCAAGGCGCCAAGCGACATCACGCCGATGCCGGTCCAAATGCCGAGGCTGGCCCACCGGAGACAAGCCGAGTCGTCATCGCAGGTCTGGAGGAGACCGAGAGTGGTGGAGGTCGCTCCGGCAACGAAGGTTGCTCCGATGAGCCACCACCCCGCGGCTCGCGTCGATGCGCGCGACTTCACGTCCAGTTCGAGAGTCGAGGGGCCCGAGAGAAGGAACGCGGGTTTGCCCACGATCGGCTCTCTTCCCGGTACGGCCACGCCGAGCTCGTGAAGCCCTCGTGTCACTTCGGCCTCGCAAGGCGCTTGGCACAAGACCTCGAGATCTCTGGAGCCGCTGAGGATCGGTTCGCCGCTCTTCAGGCGCGACTCGGGCACCGGACGGTGGAGGATCATCGCTCCCGTCACGGGAGAGCGTAGAGTGAGGTGCACTCGGGTCGGCGCCGGAGGTGCCGGCGGCGGCGGGATCTCCGCGACGGCCACCGGGTGGTCCGTGGACGGTCCGGTGCGAGCGGGGGGCGCATCCGATTGCGCCGTCAGCGCCACCGATGGGTAACCCGAAACCAGCGCTATTGCAGCGACCACGAACCGCAGCGCTTTCGGGTTCGGCTCGCCCTTCCACCAGAGTGTCGCTCCAGGTTTTCTCTGCACTCGTCGCTCCCCCCTTTGGCGCTCTGAGCTCGAACGTTCGCTCGTACTCCGCCCGCGAGCGGACGAAAAGCGTCGTGCGCGCCGGTGCGCCCTTGCGGACTGCGGCGCTCCCTCGCCCGGAGCTTCGCGCAAAGTCCCCGATGGTGAATCCGGGCTACCATCGGAGGGAAACTCCCCCTTGCAGTGTCACCGTTCGCCACGTCTTGGCCGCGGTGTCGTAGGTGGGCACGATGTTGAGCTCGGGATTCAGGCGGAGGGCGTCGCCCAATGCGATCTCGGAGCCCACCGTGGCCGTGGGTGACAGCTCGGCCTTCGACCCCGTGGGTTCCCCGCGCAGAATCGTCAGGGGAAATTGCGGATCGACGATTGCTCCGGCGCCGATCACCACGTCGGCTTTTGGAAGTACGTGCCATCCGAGCAGCATTCGTCCGCCGATCGGGAGGCGTAGAAGGCCCGTGTCGCGGTTCGTCGCGGGGACGAATCCTGCCCCCAGAAACGGGGACAGGGTGAAGTCCAGCCACTCCGAACGGGCCAGGCGAAAACGGGTGTTGCCCTCCAACCCGGCCACGTTGAAACGGAGCCCCCAGTCGATGTTTTCGGAGACCCCGTCGCGCAGAGACAGCTCCGGATTGGGAAGGAGTTGGGGACCGAAGCCCCGGTCGACCAGGATGGCGTCGGCGTTGATGCCGAACTCGTCTTTTCCCGGGGGTACGGGAGTGGCCGTCAGGTGTGGTCCGTAGCTCGCGCAGCCTCCAACGAGGCAACCGAAGCCGAGGGTGAAAGCTTTCAGTGACCTCAGGTCACCTCTGCATCCTCCGCGTTTTCGATCAGATCGAGCGTGACCCATACCGGCCTGTGGTCGCTGGCCTCGGTGCGTTCGGCACGGGCCCCGGTGGGCTCAAAGCCCCGAGTGAAGACGTGGTCCTCTTGAAGGAAGACCTTGCCTGCATAGCCCCCCGTAGCTCCAACGCCGCGTGACGCCCAAGCGTAACCCGCATCGAGAAAAAGTGATGCGACCCCTTCGACGGAGCCGGGATCGGACGTATTGAAGTCACCCCCGAAGAACACGGGGATGCCCATGTGGTTCGCGTAGTTGCGGATGGCCTTCCACTGGTCCTTGCGCCCCTCGGGTCCGAGCCACGGTGTGTCGCTGTGCACGCTGAGGGCGCCGACCAGACCCGCGGGCGTGTCCAGGACGGCCGCGACCGCGATTCGCAGGCGACCACTCATCGGGTTGCGGTGGGGAAGCATGACCTTCTCGTCGTCGACGATGGGGTAGCGGCTCAAGACCGCCTGGCCAAACTCGCCGCTCTTGTGGACGCTCGCAGGGTAGTAGACGTAGTCCATGCGCAGCTCCTTGGCCATGTACTCCGCGGAAGCGCTGGTCATCTCCTGGACCAGGATGACGTCGGCGTCCTTCAGGCGCGGATGTGTCGCGATCTGCTTGGTCGCGGCCTTCACTTTCTTCGCGAACTCGATGTTGAACGTCACGACCTTGAGCCCCTCACGAGGGTCGCTTGCCTGGTTCGAGTCGGGGTCTATGTATTGTCCCGCGTAGCGCGGTCCGTCGGGGTCGTCGTAGTTTTCCGCGCTGCACCCCGCCATCAGCATCATCGAAGCAAGCAGGCCCAGCACGACGGCGCGCAGGCCGGTCGTCGAAGTAAGCATGGCGCGAACGGTAGCTCACACGATCCGACATGCACGGCGATTCAGTCGCGAGGGGGAGTTGGGAAAGGTGTGATGTGTTCGATACTGCGAGGCGTCATCGGACCCGGTCGGACGCGTGTCCGCTTTGGGGGTGGTCGGCCTCGCGTCTGCGTCGTGGCGCACGAACCTCATTTTCGGGCGTGCGCGGAGTTTTCGGGAGCCTTTTCGCGAGGGTGCACGGACAGCTGTCCGTGCGCCCTCGGACGCTTGGGTCAGGGATTTTCGCTGTGGCGAGCCAAGCGAAATTTTTGTCGCTCGCGGCCTGCTTCGAAGCGCTTCCGGTCCTCCTCGTCATCGAGCTGGAGCTCGGGGACCGCCGTCGGGCGCCCCTGCTCGTCGAGGGCCACGAAGACCAAGAAGGCGGAGTTGGTGTGTGTGGTCACTCCGGTGATCGGGTTCTCCGCCGTGACGAGCACGTCCACCTCGATCGACGTGCGACCGACGTAGCTCACCCGCGCACGGCAAGTGACCAAGTCACTCACACGTACCGGCTGCCTGAAGGTCATCGAATCGATCGCGATGGTGACGACGGGACGCTGCGCGTGGCGCATCGCAGCGATGGCAGCGGTCTCGTCCACCAATTTCATGATGATGCCACCGTGGACGTTGCCATGCCCGTTCGAGTGTTCGGGCATCATCAGCTGGTTGAGCGTGACCTCGCTCGCGCTCGGACTCTTCGGCACGGGGGTGGTCGGGAAGGGCGAATCGGTCACGGTGGTTACCTCTTTCCTCGGTCTGCACGGGGGCGGGTCGTGGCGCCGCGAGCGAAAGCCTCGCAATGGCAAGGTACCCCGCTCCACTGGCTGCGGCCATCGGTGAGCTCCTTCGCGGAGTCGCCAGAGTTGCTGTCCGCATTTGGTGCCACTCAGGACCGCCGATCGGCGCGATCAGGCGAACTCGAGCGGAGCGGCCCCTTGAAAGTGGAGCTTTTTCGGGGGAGTGATCGCTACTCTTGGTGCGTGCTACCGTGCGCCGCCGGCTCCGGTCGGGGTGCGCGGCGGCACCCCCCCCCGGCGGACGCGACAGTAGCTCACTCTCGAGTCGTGCTTTCCCTCCGAGCCGCAGGTGCATGGACCTTCTCTACTTCGTCATCCTGATTAGCTCGCTGATCTTCGTTCACGAGCTCGGGCACTTCATGTTCGCCAAGGCGTTTGGCGTGAAGGTGCTGACGTTCAGCCTGGGATTTGGTCCGAAGATCCTGAAGCTCCGCGGCCGGGAGACAGAGTATTGCATCTCGCTCCTACCGCTCGGCGGGTACGTGAAGATGCTCGAGGCCTCGAAGAGCGACCTCGTCATGCCGGAGGACCGCAAGCGCACCTTCGAGAGCCTCGCTTTGTACAAGCGGATCATCATCGTGCTCGCGGGGCCGTCGATGAATCTGGTCTTCCCGGTCCTGCTCTACTTTTCGATCTTCGTGACGCGCGGTCCCTTCCCTCCGCCGACGGTCGGAGTCGTCCTTCCGGGGCACCCTGCTGACGGCAAGCTCGAGCCCGGGGATCGCGTGATGGCGATCAACGGTCACGACGTGGGGACGTTCGACGAACTCAAGCGCATCGTCGAGAACAACCCCGGCGAAAATCTGAAATTTCTCGTGTTCCGTGACGACCGCCACGTGGAGGTCGAAGTCACCGCTCAGGAGAAGCGCCGCCAGCTTCCGCTGGATCTCGTCCAGAGCTACGGCACCGTGGGGATCCAGCCGAACCCACCTGCAGCAGTGATCGGAGTCGCTTCGGCGGGTTCTCCCGCCTACCGGGCCGGTCTGCGCACCTTCGACGTGGTGACCCAAATCGCGGGGCGACCCATTCGCCGCTTCATGGACCTCGAGAAGGAGCTCCGCAACAACATGGGCGAGACGGTTCCCGTTGCGTATCTCCGACCCGAGCGTGTGGACGGCGTCTTGGGAGGACTTGCCGACATGTCCGTCTTCGAAGCTGGAGTAGTCGCTCTGACTCCGAATCCCCGCGGCGGGAACCTGCTCGAGCGAACCGGCATCGAGTCGGCGGACTTGTACGCGGCCGTCGTCCCCGCCGGGAGTTATCTCCACAACGCTGGGCTGCGTGTAGGCGACCGCCTGGTCAAATTGGATGGCGAAACCATTCCCGCGTGGTCGACCTTCGTGGACTGGCTCGAGGAGGAGCCGGACAAGGAACACCTTCTCGAGTACGTCTCTGCTCGCGAGGGACGAGCAGCGAAAGGGCGCTTCCGCATTCGTCGCGAGGAGTTCGTGGATGCTCACGGAGTTCGTTCGGTCCGCTACGTTCCGCCCTGTGGAAGCTGGGCGAACCTGGTCGAGCGCGGCGCGAGTGGTTGCCGCTCGAACACGGTTCAGCAGTGGCTGCCTCTGGCGCTGGAAGAACGGGTCGATCATCCCACACCCGTTCGCTACGCCTTCGAAAAAGCCGTCGAGAAGACCGTCGACGTCACCCACTTCATCGCGGTGGCATTCGTGCGCCTCGCTCAGGGGCGTCTCAGTCTGAAAGAGATCTCGGGGCCGATCACGATTTACGAACTCGCGGGGGAGCAAGGTCGAAAGGGAACGGAGTTCTTCATCTGGGTGATGGCGCTCATCAGCATCAACCTGGGCCTTCTCAACCTGATGCCGATCCCCGTGCTCGACGGGGGGCACCTCTTGTTTTTCGCGATCGAAGGAGTCCTGCGCCGACCCATTCCGATGCGTGTACGTGAGATCGCGCACATCGCCGGAATGGCCGTCCTCTTGCTTCTCATGGGCGTGGCCTTCAAAAACGACGTCGAAAAGCGTTGGGACGTGATCCGGGGTCAGGTGAGCGAGCTTTTGGGATGAGTGAGCGGCACGCTGAGACTGGCGTAGACGCGAGATCGATCGCCGCTTCTGTGCTGACTCGTGTCATGCGCGACGGAGCGTACGCAGCGGCTGCCCTGTCCGCTGAGCTGAATCGAGCGGGGGAGATCGACCCGCGCGAGAGAGCGCTCGCTACGGAACTCGTCTACGGTGTGCTTCGCTCGGAGGCGTATTTGCTGAAGGTCCTGTCGCGGTACGGCAAGCTTCGCAAGAAGGATTACGAGCTCAGATCACACCTCCTGATTGGTGCCTATCAGCTCTTTTTCCTGGACAAAATCCCGGATCACGCGGCGGTGAGCGCGACGGTCAGCGGAGTACGCCGCTTGCGGGGCGGCCCTCGCCTCGCTGGGTTTGCCAATGCCGTGCTCCGCAAGGTCGCTGCGATTCCCGCAGCGGACCGCGAGCCTCTTGCTCAGGCGGTCGCGGCTAGCGCTGCGCCGTGGCTGCTCGAGCGATTGGTTCGGGACGTGGGGGCGGACGAAGCGCGGGCGCTGCTCGGGGTCGGCACGTCTGCTCCTCATGCGTGTCTCAGGCTCAGGCAGGGTGCTCCGCTCCCGACATGGCTCAAAGGAGCGGGTGCCGGGCGAGTCGAGCCGAGCCCCTGGGCACCTGGTGGATACCGGGTCCGAGGTTTCGGCGATCTCCGGAGCAGGCCGGGGTACTCGGAGGGGCAGTTCGTCGTGCAGGAAGAGGGGGCCCAACTCCTCGCGTGGGCGGTCGGGGCGCGGCCGACGGAGCGGGTTCTCGACGCGTGCGCGGGTCGAGGTCAGAAGAGCTCGCTCTTGGCAGAGCGAATCGGACCCGATGGCTCGCTTTGGGCGACCGATCTCTACCCAACGAAGCTCGAGCAGCTCCGAGCCGAATTCGACCGGCTCGGTCTCCCCTCACCGCGGATCGAGGCCCTCGATTGGTCCGATTCGGGTGCGGGGCGCCCCGAGCTGCCGCGCGATTTCGATCGCGCTCTCGTGGACGTCCCGTGCACGGGGGACGGCACGCTGCGTCGTCGGCCCGAGATTGGGCGGCGCCTTCGCCCCGAGGATCCCCACCGTCTGGCGGACCAACAGGCGCAGATCCTGCGTCATGTGGCCGAACACGTGCGGGACGGCGGGCGCGTCGTCTACGCCACGTGCAGCGTGCTTCGGGAGGAGTGCGAGGACGTCCTCGCACGCGTGAACGACTGCCTCCAGCCAGTTCCATTCGATGCACCCGAGGTCGAAGCCGTCTTTCCTCCAGGAACTTCAGCGGTTCGCCTGCTGCCCGGGCAACACGGAACGGACGGCTACTTCGTGGCGAGTCTCGTGCGTCGCCGAAAGTGACCGAGCGGCCGCAGGCAGCTCTCGTCCGGTCTTGCCAAGGCCCCCCCAATGCTGGCAAACCCCCGGGGCCATGCCCCACATCGCCCTCCAGGGAGCCCTGACTGCCTTGGTCACCCCGTTCACCGCCGACGGCAAGGAGGTGGATCGGCCAGCGCTTGAGCGCCTGGTGGAAGAGCAGATCGAAAAGGGGATCTCGGGGCTCGTCCCCTGCGGTACCACGGGTGAGACGCCCACGCTGAGCGACGCGGAGCAAACCGAAGTAGTGCGAACGACGGCGCGAATTGCCCGCGGTCGCGTGCCCGTCGTGGCGGGAACCGGTGCCAACGACACCAAGAAGAGCATCGAGCGATCACGGGCGGCCCTGGAAGCGGGCGCCGATGCCGTGATGATCGTGATGCCTTACTACAACAAGCCCAGCCAAGCGGGCATGGTGGCTCACGTGATGGCCATCGCGAAGGCCGTGGAGGCACCCATCGTCCTCTACAACATTCCGGGTCGAACTGGTGTCGAGCTATCGGTGGAAAGCACGCTGCGCATCGCTGACGCCTGTTCCAACGTCGTGGCCATGAAGGACGCGACCGGGCACCTCGGGCACTGCATGGAGCTTCTCGGTCGCGCGGGCGATCGCCTCATTGTCCTGTGCGGTGACGATCCGCTCACGGTGCCGATGATGAGTGTCGGCGCGCGCGGGGTCATCAGTGTGACCAGTAACCTGCTCCCAGCAGCGGTGACGAAGGTCACGACGGCGGCGCTCTCGGGAGATTGGGACACGGCGCGCCGCGAGCACCTCCGGCTTTTGCCAGTGCATCGCGCCATGTTTTGCGAACCGAACCCGCAACCCGCCAAGGCAGTGCTCGCCGCCCGCGGAAAGATGAACGCGACGGTGCGCCTGCCGCTGGTCGAAGCCAGCCCCGAGGCGCGCAAGGAGCTCTTGGCCGTTCTGGAAGAGTACGGAGCGTCGTGAAACTCGCAGTTTTCGGAGCCACGGGCCGCATGGGAAAGGCCGTCTTGCGCCTGGCGCACTCGGCCGATGATATCGACGTGGTGGGCGCCATTGCGTCTGCCGACGATCCGGCGGTGGGGCGCGATGCCGGTGAGCTC
>JBNKGC010000198.1:0-10972 GCA_050289625.1 Polyangiaceae bacterium
GACGACGAGGGGGGCGGGGCCGCCCCCCTGACAGCTATGGGTTTGGCCAGGCACGGCTCCGCGCGATAGCGTGAACTCGCATGTCGCTGGAGCACGACGTCGACGCATACCTCGCGCACTTGCGCGTGGAGCGGGCTTTGTCGCAGCACACCGTGGACGGATATGGTCGTGACCTCTCGAAGTTCCTGAAATTCGCGAGCGACGCGGGTGTCGACGACCGACGAAAGCTCGATCTCGGTCATGTGAGCGCCTGGACAGCTGAGCTCTCTCACGCCGGACTCAGTCCGCGCTCGGCCTCTAGACACCTGTCCGCGCTCCGGGGGTTGGTGAAGTTCCTGATCGACGAAGGCCTTCTCGATCGGGATCCAACTCGCCTGGCCGCTCGGCCGCGGATCGGTCGGTCCCTGCCCCATGCGATGACTCGGCACGACGTGCTCGGGCTGATCAACGCGCCCGACGTGACGAAGGCGCGGGGGCTCCGGGACCGCGCCATGCTGAGCATGACCTACGCCGCGGGTCTTCGCGTGAGTGAGCTCCTGCACCTCGAGGTGGGCGCGCTGGACCGCTGTCGCGGCGTGGTGAGCCCTCTGGGCAAGGGGGGGAAGCGGCGGCTGGTCCCAGTGGGGCAAATCGCCCTCGACCACCTCGACGCCTACCTCCACGCCCGCGCAGGAAATCCAAAGCTAGCTCAGTCGCCTCTCCTCTTTCCTGGGCCAGGCGGCCGTCCGCTCTCGCGCCAGGCGTTTTGGAAGTTGGTTCGGAGGTACGCCGGGGCCGTCGGAATCACAGGATCGGTGCACCCCCACAGTTTGCGACACTCGTTCGCGACCCATCTTCTCGCAGGGGGTGCCGATCTTCGCAGCGTCCAAACGCTTCTCGGCCACGTCTCGATCGCAACCACCGAGGTCTACACCCACGTGACGAACGATCACGTCCGTCGCGCACATCGAAGCTCGCACCCTCGCGGCTGACCGAGCGCACGGTGGCTGACCGAGCGCTCGGTACAAACCCGCCCGAAGTATCCGCGATCCCCCTGTGCTATAGCGCCTGCAGTGTTCTTTTCCCTTGTGGCCCCCACCGACGCTCGGGAGACGCCAGTGCTGGTGGAGGTACCCCACGCCGGGCTGTCACTCGATCCCGAGTCCTTGGCGACGTTGGTGGCACCCGCTCGATCGATCGGTCGCGACGCGGATCTGTACGTGGACGAGCTGTTCACCGATGCGCCTGACGTCGGCGCCACGCTCCTCTACTCCCACGTCAGCCGCTACGTGTGTGATCTCAATCGCTCCCCGTCCGACCTCGATTCGGAAACCGCGGAGCGAGGACGCGCGGCAACGGCTCCGCATGGTCTGATCTGGCGCCTCACGACCGAGGGGAAACCCGCTCTGTCCGCGCCAATTCCCGACGAAGAAGTGCAGCGACGGCTCACGAAGATCTACCGCCCCTACCACGCTCAGCTGCGCGCAACGCTCGAAGCGAAGCGTGAGAAGTTCGGCTTCGCGATCCTGCTCTGTGGACACTCCATGCCCTGCTTCGGGCGTTTCGGAGAGCGCCGAGCCGACGTGGTGCCCGGGTCGCGTGGGCGAAGCACAGGAGCGCCCGAACTCATCGATACACCCGAGCTCCTCGCCAAATCCTTCGGCTACTCCGTAGCCCACGACCAACCTTACCGGGGAGGCTTCTCCACAGCCGAATACGGGCGCCCAGCATCGGGGATTCACGCGGTGCAGCTCGAGCTGAATCGCAGCCTCTACATGGACGAAGGAACCTTGACGCGTCGGGAGCCAGCTTTCACGACGTGCAGGGCCTATTGCAAGACCCTGGTGGAGACCCTCGGCACTCTGTCCCTTTGAGGCGAACCCGACCGTGGTGAACGCGGAACACCGCTGTGCACCGCGAGATGCGGGCGCCCGCCCGCCCGGGAGCGCTCGGGACCCCGCCCCATCCGGGGCACCACGAGTGGCCCGTACGCATCCCCCGCTCGACGCGAACTGGCGCATCGGCCGGGCGAGGGCACACTGCCATCCAGAGGAGGACGGAAGCAGCCCGACGAGAGAAGAGGGCCGAAAAGCGGCCCGTACGGGCCGGCGGCGAAGCTTCGCATGGCTCCGGAATGCAGCCGCCGCGGCACCGAAAAAAAGCCCAAATCAGGCCGATCAGCGCTTGAACGAGGGCAGGGGCTGAGCTAGCTTCCGCGCCCGTCCGATGGCAAGAAGTCAGATTACAGGGAAGCGCCGCTTGCGCGCGTGCCACGTCTCGCACTCGAACATCAAGACGCCCCGTTGGCAGAACGTCAACGTGCAGCGCCGCCGCCTCTGGGTGCCAGAGCTCGGTCGCCATGTCACGTTGAAGTTGACGACGAGCGACTTGCGCACGGTCGACAAGATCGGCCTCTTGGCGTTCGCCAAGCGAAACGGCTTCAAGGTCGCCTGAACAGGCGACGGGTCTTCAGTGCCCAAGTGGCCGCGAGCTCTAGGTTCGCGGCCTTTTGCCGTTTGTCTCGCCGACACGCTTGGCGCTTTCCCGTTTGTCTCGCCGACAACGAGCGTCGTTTGACTCTACTTCCCCGCCGCGTTCCTCAGAAGCGATCCGCCGCTGAGAAGGCCTGCCTACCGACACCGGTGTGACGACGCGCCCCGCTGCGACGGGCCAGAGCGCCGATCAGTTTGCCTGCCGGGCGCCTGCAAAAACGGCCCCCACCTCTTGTCGAGGGGGCGGTTTTCGCCTGCTCGGCTTCGGCGCGCTGCACGAATCGGCGCTCCAGTTGCTTGTTTGGTCGCGACAAACGGCAAACCGTTTGTCGCTCTAGGGGCTCAGCTCGTCAGTGGCGGATGATTTCCGCGCGCGAGGTGACCGGATCGCGTCGCACCGTGAACTCGGCCACCTCCCCGAGGGTTTCCGCTGTCGGCGACGCTACGACTTCCTTCGGCAGCCCGGCTGAATCACGCCGAATTGCGATGGGCGCCGGTACAGGCAGAGGAGCGCCCGGGGGGGTTCGCGGTACGCCTCGCATCACCGGGATCGCGGTCTGAGGCACCCGCACGCCGTATTCCTCGAGCATCCACGCGTCGCTGGGGAGGCTGCGGAACGCCAGCACCACGAAGAGGCCACGGGCGTCGAGGGCGCAGATCGCGCGTCCCAGACCCAAAGCATCGCTGACCGGTGCCCGCTCGCGGGCCCAAGGGGCAACCCACGCCCCGGCGTCTTCTCGCGCGGCCACGTCAATCGCCTCCGGCGGTTTCAGATCCCGCGAGCTCACGAGCCCGCCTTGGGGGGGACCAGCTCTGCGGAGCAAGCTCTGCTTGAACCCGGGATCGGCGAACGCGCTCGCTCCATGCGCCAAGATGGCCTCGAGCAGACGCGCGCGTTCGGGGCTCCCGCTTTTCTTGGCTTGTGCAACGCCCGGGCGAATGACCTGCGACACCGTGGTCTGCGGATCGTAGGCGCAGGCGATCACGGCGGCGGCAACTCCCGTAGGGATTGCCACGTAGGCCGCGATGGGGACGTTCGCTTCGGATTCGAAGCCACGTGGTCTCTTGGCTCCGACGCCAGGCTGGCGATTCCGCCCATCAAATGCTCGAGCTCCCACCCCAAGACCGGCAAGCAGGATGGTGAGCGGAGCGAGGAGCACCCCTGGGTCAGTGCCCGCGGCTGCGAAGTAACCGCCGAGGGCTGCTCCAAGAGCAGACTTTCCCGCACGCAGAAGCTCGGTCGCGACTTCGTCCGCGACAGGATCGTTGGAGATGGCGGCTGCGCGGCTCATGACTCACTCCGAAAGGCTGGGGACAACAGCAGACGGCAAGGCGGTATCCGTCCTGTCTCACTCCTCATCGAGGAGCTCGCTCAAGAGCACCCGCGCGCGCGCTGCGCCCTGCCCTTCGATGACGACGAAGGCTTCGTTCGCACCTTCGAGACGAGCGGCGACCCGTTCCACCGCGGAAGGCCCGATGCGCGCACCGAAGCCGAGTGCCCGAAGCCGAGTGTAGACCACCTCACCGGGTGGTGGATCTTCCCGACTGAGATCCCGCACGAGGGTCACCCCCAGCGTATCCGCCCATCGTTCGGCCTCCTGCGGCTGCCAAACCCCGCGCGGTTCCCATGCAATGCGACGCCCATCCGCCTGCACCCGCTCGACCAAGCTGCGGAGGAGGCCTTCGTTGCGACCAGTCGGAGTCGTCGTGGGATTCGTGGTGACCACAATCCACTCCGCCTCGAGGGCTTCCGCAGAGCCGATCGCGCGTTCGATCACCGCCTCGCGTCCGGAACCGGGAGCGATTGCATCCGGCGGTAGGCGAAGGGAAAAGACGCGGTCCTTCCGAGCTTCTCGAAAAGCTGCGAGCTTCGCCGGCCGCGGGAGACCCGGTTCGACCAAGAGCTCGAGCAGGTCGAAGGGGTAACGGCGAATCCCTCCTTGGAGGGACGCCTGTCCGACGAGAAGTTTCATGGCGGGTGCTTTTGCCAAATGGTGTCCCAATACGCCAGTACCTCGGCCCAGAACTTCGATCGAACTCCGATGCCGTCCCTCGAGTAGCGGCTTGTTTTCCGGGACCATCGCAAGCGATGGTCGCCGTGGATTCATCGAGGCAAGTCTTCGCCTGGCGCATCAGCGGCGAAGTGAAACCATTGGGTGGGGTTTTGCCCCAGAAACTGCTCCATCTGGGAGACCACCCTCGAAGCAGCTCGGTCGAGCTCGTTCTCGTCACGAGCCGCGCTGACCTGGACGGGGTGACCGACCTCGATGCGGTAGTCGAAGAACCCTTCGCGACTGGAAAAGACCGGAAGAATGCTGGCACCAGAAATGGCGCTGAGCACGAATGGACCGCGCGGGACGGAAAACGGCTGGCCGAAGAGAAGAGGCCGGAGCGGCCGCCCTCCCGCAGGGGTGCGATCCAGCTGCATCGCGACCACCTCACCCCGCTGGAGACTCTGCAAGACCGGCAGCGCGTCGAGTGGGTGCTTCCCGATCCTCACCACCCGAATGCCCTGCGTCGCGCGGACGCCGTCGTGGAACTCCGCGGCAGAAGCGTGGACCTCCTGTTCCATCACCAAAGTGACCGGCCGGTCCACGAGGTCGTGGAGAGCACGGGCCGCTCCGTCCCACGGTCCTACGTGCGCCGTCACCACGATCGCCCCCTTGCCTCGCGCGAGCGTTGCCACCAGGCGTTCGCTTCCGCGCACCCGACGGCGCGCCTGGCGCGCTTCCGACCGATCGCCTCCGAGAGATTCGGCGAGACACGCGGCAAACGTAGCAAACGTGCTCGCCAGGTCCCGAGCCTCGTCGAAGGCGCCACGGCGTCCATAGATCCTTCGTAAGTTACGCAGCACCCGACGGCGTGCATGAGGCAGAGCCAGGCCGAAAAAACAGCCGATGAGAGGGGGACTGTATCGAACGAATGGTCTCGGGCCGTGCCGAGCTCCCCAGTAGGCCATCCGGCGCCATACGGCGGAGTCCGGTGACCAGGAGGCCGGGGCCGCCGATGAGCTCACGGGACCCCTAGCAAGCGGTCGAACAGAATTGCCGCTGCTGCACGCACACTCAAGTGATTGTAGCCGTCGTCTCGCGGCGAGCGGATCGGGGAGAGCACGACGTCGGCCGATTCCATCGCGGTGGGCGCGAGGCCCCACCCCGTGCCGAAAACGAGCAGAATTCCTCGCCCTTCCGAGTGGATCCGACGCTTCGCCTCGTCGTGGCTCACGACGGCGCCCTCTGCGCTAGCACTCGTAACCCAGATCTCGGCGTCCGGATCGAAAGCTTGCCGCGCGTGATCGAGGGACTCCACGATGCGGAGCGCCTCCATCGGCGGCTTCCGGTCCGGGATACGGCGCGCTCCACTTCCATCCGTCCAGTGCGTGCGGACCCGCGTAGCCAACTCGCGCTGTGCTGTGATGGGATGGGCCACGAAGTAGTTCTCCAGCCCGTAGGTGAATGCACTTCGGGCGATGTCGTGCAGATCGAGATTCGTGATCGCGGTGGTGACCACCTCGCCCGCTCGATCGAGGATCGGGTGGTGAACCAAGACGGCCGCGACACGCCTCACGAGGGTCCTCCTCCTCTCGGGGTCGGCTCCGTTGGTGCGGCGAGTTCGGTGGGTGCAGCAAGCTCGGGGCGGCGTTCCGCCGTGCGGCGCCGCGATTGTTCCAATCGCCACGCCTCGATCCGACCGTGGTCGCCGCTTTTCAGAACTGCTGGCACATCCTGTCCTCGAAACTCGACGGGACGCGTGTACTGCGGGTATTCGAGTCCTCCGTCGAGCTCCGGACTGAACGACTCCTGACGGACCGAGTCCACGTTGCCGAGCACACCGGGCACGAAGCGGACGCATGCCTCGATGACCGCCATGGCCGGGATTTCCCCGCCGGTCAGAACGAAATCGCCCAGCGAAACTTCTGCATCGACGAAGGAGCGCACCCGCTCGTCGAAACCCTCGTAGCGTCCGCAGATCAGGACGAGCGCTTCCTGGTGCCCGAGCTCGCGAGCCAGACCATGGGAGAAAGGTCGTCCTTGTGGTGTCATCAGAACCCGATGGGCACGGGCCACACCGAGACTCGCCTCCGCAGCTTCGATGCCGGCCACCACGCAATCAACCCGCATGACCATGCCCGAGCCGCCGCCGTACGGGGTGTCGTCGACCGACTGGTGCTTGCCGAGCCCATGGCGGCGCAGCGGCTCGAGGTGCAGAGTGAGATCTCCGGCTCGGCGCGCACGCCCGACGAAGCTCGTTTCGGCAAACCGCTCGAAGAGCTCGGGAAAGAGGGTGACTACGGCAACGCGCATTGGATCGACTCAGAAAGGCAGCAAGACGCCGCCCGTCCGCTCCGTCAACGGATGAGGCCGTCCTCACTCGAAAGGCGGACGCGACGCGCCTCGATGTCCACTTCGTCGACCCACGCATCGCCGAGCGGTTGTTCGACTCGATCGCCACCCGGCTCTTCGATGACGAGCGTGTCGATGCTCGGGTCGGGACGAACTTCAAGGACGATTCCGACGACGCGCTCACCGACGGTGACGGTGCAGCCCACGACGTCGGCCAAGTAGTACTCCCCGGGTTCGAGAGCCGGGACGGCGCTCCGCGCCACCAGCACTGCCGCACCCCGGAGCTCTTCTGCGGCCTCTCGAGTCGACAGACCCTCGAGGTCCAACAGCACCCCTTTAGCCGTGTGGCGAACGGCCTCGATCCGATGGGTTGATTCGCCGGACCGCGCACACTGGAGTGTGACCTCGGTCGCAGTATCGAGCGAGTCGCTGTCGGCAAAATGAAGTTTGACCTTCAGCTCGCCTCGGACGCCATGCGGTCGCGTGACCACACCGACTTCCAAATGCGTCTTCGTTCGATCGGGGGTGGCGGCCGAAACCTGACGAGAATCTCGTGATCCGGTGCCTCCCGGGCGAGCGGATCCGCGCACCCCCGAGCGGCGCTTGCCCGCAGGGCGTCGCTTTGCAGCGGGGTCAGTCAATCGACCTCGGTCAATCCAAGATGTCGAGATGGGCTCGACGGCCGCCCTTGGTCGAAGCGGCGGTCAACAGAACGCGCATGTTCTGCGCCGTTCGCCCATCCTTCCCAATCACCTTGCCGATGTCGTCCGGCGCAACGCGGAGCTCGATCAAGGCCCCGCCGTTGCTGTCGACTTCCTCAACCTCGACGGCGTCGGGGTCGTCCACAAGCGCCCGGGCAATCGTTTCGATCAACTTCTTCAAAGCCATCTCCATCCCTTCAGGACGAACGCACCTCGGCTTGCTACCGGCAAGCCGAGGGACCCGCGAGCTCGCGAACCAACGTGCATGTGATCACGGGACCTCAGTTCGAGGCACCCAGTCTGCGGTTCAGCGCTGAACAGCTCAGCTTCAAGCAGCTCAGCTCCGAGCTGCTCGGCCCTGAGCTGCGGTTCAGCCTTCGGCAGCAGTGCGCTTCTGGCGCTTGAGCAGACGGTCCACCGTCTGCGAAGCGTGAGCGCCCTGGCTCTTCCAGTACTCGATCCGGCTCAGGTCGATTTCGAGACCACCGGCTTCTGCGGCGGGATCGAAGGTGCCGATACGCTCGATGAAGCGACCGTCGCGCGAGTTGCGCTGATCGGTCACGACCACGCGATAAAAGGGACGCTTTTTGGAGCCGTAACGGGCAAGACGAATGTGAACGGCCATCTGTTCCTCAGTAGAGCGATTGATATCGTTGGTTTGGAACCGTAGTTCCGTGGGACTTTTGCGCTCCCTCGAGCTCTTGGGTCACCGGGGGCGCGGAAGCTACCACCGTTTTCACGATTTTCCACCCCATCCCGACACTTTGGAGGCCTCGACCCCCAAGAGAGCGGGGCGCGGAAACTAGAGGAAGTCTCGCGGCCAGGTCAAGCCACATGGTAGCCTGCTGCCGTGTCGGATGATCAGTTGGCTCTCGCCCTCGAGACAATCTTGGCACCCCTGGTGGAGGCAGACGAGGGACAGCTCTTCGTCGTCGAGGCATCCCCCACGCGGGTCAGGCTCCATTTGGCAGGCCGTTTCTCGGGTTGTCCTGGGAATGCCCTCGTCACCCACCGAGTCATCGAGCCTCTAGTCCGGAAGGCCGCCCCGGATGCGGCGGTCGAGGTCACGTCCGGGGCTCTCGTACCGGAAGGCTCGCGACGAGTCGACCCGCGGCCACGGGTCGAACCGCCGGCCTAAATCGTAAGCCCAGGCCCCGGGCTTCGGCCTCGACGGAAGGTCGCTAGCGCAGTATGTGGGGCCGTCCAGCACATGATCGGCCGAGGTTTCCGAAATGGACGCGCCACTCGCTGCGGGGGGCGCGTCCGCAGGCTCGCGGTTCGCTGGCGCCCCGGTGGCACGATGGCCGCTCTCGCGGCCGCCTGGATGGTGGCCTGCACCTCGGCCCCTCCGTCCGAGCGCCCCGCCAGCGAGCTGCCCGTCTACGAGGGCGAACAAGCGCGTCTTTTCGACGATTCGTTTTCGCCGCGACTGGTCACGTCGCTGGTGTCCACGGGCGCAGCAGAGGGCGGCGCGCAGCTGGTACGGACCCAGGCGAAAGAAGCCGACGGCGTCTTCACCGCGCGAGTCACTACGATCGACGAGGACACGCGGGCCGGGCAGACCACCTATCGGGTGACCCTCGTGCCCGTCGCCGCCATTGCGGGCGACTCTCCGAACCGCCCCCTCGCCGTGACGATTCCGCGAGATCATCCATCCTATGGCATGATTCGTTCGGGGAGGCCCCGCCTGATCGGGCAGCGCCCCGTGGTTTTTTTGAAGTATTTTCAACAAGATGGCTCCGTAAGCCCCCACATGCGCGTGGAGCCCGACGACGAAGCGACGCGGCAGGCGATCACCGCCGGCCGCCTCTGAAGAGGCCAGCCCACCATGCAATTGAGGTTTCGAACCGCCGCCATCGAGATCAAGACGCCCGAAGAGATCGACCTGATGCGGGAGGTCGGGCGACTCGCCGCGGACACCTTGTGCAAGGTCGACCAGCTGATTCGCCCCGGGGTCACGACGGACGAGATCGACCGCTTCGTCCACGAAGACACGCTCGCCAAAGGAGCAATTCCAGCACCGTTGAATTACAAGGGGTTTCCGAAGAGCGTGTGCACGTCCATCAACGAGGTGGTCTGCCACGGGATCCCCGAGAAGCGCGCGCTGCAGGATGGCGACATCATCAATGTCGATGTAACGCATAAGTACAAGGGTTTTCACGGGGATACCTCGGCCACCTTCTACGTTGGCACCCCCACTGAGGAGGCGGTTCGCGTGACCGAGGTCGCCCGGCGATCGTTGGAGCTCGGACTTTCGGTGGTGCGTCCGGGTGCGCGAGTAGGCGACATTGGAGCGGCGATTCAGGAGTTCGCCGAGGGGCATGGTTGTTCGGTAGTCCGCGACTTCGTTGGGCACGGGATTGGCCGCAAATTTCACGCTGAGCCACAGGTGAGCCACGTCGGAAGGAAAGGCACCGGTCCCCGATTCAAGGCCGGAATGACCTTCACCGTGGAGCCCATGGTGAATCTGGGACACTGGGGAGTGGAGATTCTCGAGGATCAGTGGACCGCGGTGACCGCGGATGGAAGTCTGTCGGCTCAGTTCGAACACACGGTTCTCGTCACGGAGGACGGTCATGAAGTGCTCACCGCGCGGAACCGAACGCTTTCCAACAGCGAGCGCTATCCGAGCTATTTTTCCGCTTGATTGGGCGACGAGCCCACACAAGTCAGTTGACGTCGCGCGCCGCGCCCGACTAGCTTCCGTTCCGCCTCCGCGGTCCGGCCTCGGGGTGCGTGGGGCTTCGGCTCCGCTTCCATAAGGATGGGTCTCGGCCCGATTAGCGATCGATGGCGGCGAAGAAAAAAAAGAAGACGGCCTCTCGGACGACTTCGACAAAATCCACCAAGGGCAAAGCCCTAGCTTCGGCGACCAAGGGCGGGGCGACTCGCGCCAAGAAGTCCGCCGAGGCGACGAAGAAGTCCGCCGAGGCGACGAAGTCCGCCGAGGCGACGAAGAAGTCCGCCGAGGCGACGAAGAAGTCCGCCGAGGCGACGAAGAAGTCCGCACGAGCGACGGCTAAATCGAAGTCTGCCAGCACCGGATCACCGAGAAAGAAGGCCTCCTCGACGAAGACCGCTCGCCAGGCGGTCGCCAAGAAGTCGGCCGCGCGCAAGTCTCCCACCAAGAAGACGCCCAAGAAGGTAGGAGCCCCCCAGGCGACCGCCAAGAAGGCGGCGGGCAAGAAGAAGGTTGCGGCGGGCGCAGCGCGAAAAGCTACGACCAAGAAGGCGCAGCCCAAAGCCGCGGTAACGCGTGCCCGTGAAACGGCGCTCAAAGAGAAGGAAAAACTCCAAAAGCAGAAGGAGCGCGAAAAACTTCTCAAGCTCAAAGAGAAGGAAAAACTCCAAAAGCAGAAGGAGCGCGAAAAACTTCTCAAGCTCAAAGAGAAGGAAAAACTCCAAAAGCAGAAGGAGCACGAAAAACTTCTCAAGCTCAAAGAGAAGGAAAAACTCC